>JALZJP010000050.1 GCA_030859715.1 Chloroflexota bacterium | reverse complement strand
GGCCGGCCCCGCGGGGCCGGCCCGCTCGTCTTGGCGCAAGCGATTGCCGTGCCGTGAGACCTAGACGGTCGCCGCCACCGGCTCCCGGGTGGCCGCCTGATCAATGGCGGCGGGTGCGCCGCCGGGCCGCGGGATCATCCGGAAATCGTCGGGCATCGCCACCGCTAACACGTCGTCCATCGTTTCGGCCAGGACAAACCGCATTTCTTCGCGCAACTCCGCCGGCAGGTCATCGAGATCGGCTTCGTTGCGATGCGGCAGCACGAACGTCTCGATTCCCGCCCGTCGCGCCGCCAGGGCCTTCATCTTGATGCCGCCAACCGGCAGCACCTGGCCGCGCAGGGTAATTTCACCGGTCATCGCCACGTCGTCGCGCACGGGCACGCCACTGAGCAGTGACACCAGCGAGGTCGTCATCGCCGTTCCGGCCGACGGTCCGTCCTTCGGAATGGCACCGGCGGGGACGTGAATATGAACGTCCGATTCCTGGTAAAAGCTCGGATCGATGTTCAGATCCTTCGCCCGGGACCGCACGAACGAGAGGGCGGCGGAGGCCGATTCCCGCATCACGTCGCCCAGTTGCCCGGTCACGGTCAGCGAGCCCTTGCCCGGCATCCGGGTGGTCTCGATGAACATGATGTCGCCACCGACACCGGTCACTCCCACCCCGATGGCAACCCCGGGCTGCTCGGTCCGGGCCACCCGCTCCTCGTAGAAGAAGCGCGGCCGGCCCAGGAACTCTCGGATCTGATCCGGACCGATGGTTGTACCTACCGACTCACCTTCAGCCACCCGCGTCGCGATCTTCCGGCAGACCGTCGCGATCTCTCGCTCCAAATTGCGGACGCCGGCTTCCCGCGTATAGTGCTGGATGAGATACGACAAGGCTTCATCCGTCACCTCATAGGTTTCATCCGGCAATCCATGGGCCTTCAGCTGCTTCGGCAAGAGGAACCGCCGCGCGATCTTGACCTTGTCCTCATCGGTGTAGCCGCTGAGCTCGATGATCTCCATCCGGTCTCGCAATGCTGGCGGGATCGGATCGAGCAGGTTCGCGGTGGCGATGAACATCACCTTGGAGAGATCGAAATCGACATCGAGGTAGTGATCGCGGAAGGCATTGTTCTGTTCGGGGTCGAGCACTTCCAGCAAGGCCGAGGATGGATCGCCACGCCAGTCGTTGCCGACCTTGTCGACCTCGTCTAGGACAAACACCGGATCGTTGGTTCCCGCTCGACGAATCGCCTGAATGATCCGACCGGGGAGAGCGCCGACATAGGTCCGGCGGTGGCCGCGAATCTCGGCCTCGTCCCGCACGCCGCCGAGCGACATGCGCGTCAACTCGCGACCAAGCGCCCGCGCGATTGATTGAGCCAGACTGGTCTTGCCAACTCCCGGCGGGCCAACGAAGCAGAGGATCGGTTCCCGGCTGGCGGTAGCCGTGCTCTCTTCGCCCTCCGCCGTCACGATCGCCTGCTTGAGTTTCCGGACCGCCAGGTATTCGAGAATACGGTCCTTGACCTTTTCGAGGTCATAGTGGTCCTCGTCGAGCACCTGGCGGGCTTTGGCGATGTCGATCTCGCCTTCGGTGCTCTTATTCCAGGGCAGCGTCGTCAGCCAGTCCAGATAGGTCTTGATGACGCCGTACTCGGCTGCCGCCGGCGGCAGTTTGCTGAGTCGATCCAGCTCGCGGCGCGCTTCCTTGGCGGCTTCCTCCGGCATGCCCGACTCTTCGATCTTCTGCCGGAGCTCGGTCGCCTCCGCTTCGGTCTCGGAACTTTCGCCCAGCTCGCGCTGAATGGCCTTCATCTGCTCGCGCAGGTAGTACTCACGCTGGCTCTTGCCCAGCTCCTCCTGAACGTCGGTCTGGATCTTCTTGCCGAGCTCGAGCACCTCGAGCTCCTTGGCGATGAAGGCGTTAAGAGCACCCAACTTGTCCTGGATCGAGTCGAGCTCGAGCAGATGCTGTCGCTCTTCCGGATCCATCCGGAGGTTAGTCGCCACCAGGTACACCAGGTGCCGGGGATCATCGACGTTGAGCGCCGCCGTTACCAACTCGTCCGGCAAGTGCGACACCAACGACACCAGTCGTTGGAACAGCTCCAGGGTGTTTCGTGTCAGCGCCTGGACCTCGACGCTCTCTTCGACCAGCTCCGGGGCGCGCTCGACCCGCGCGATCAAGAACGGCTCCTCTTCGATGAACTCCAGGATCCGCATCCGCTCGAGGCCCTGAACGGCCAATCGAACGCTGCCATCCGGCACTCGCATCATTTGATGGATGGTGGCGATCGTGCCGATCGGGTACACGTCATCGGGACCGGCGCCTTCTTGGTCGGCGTCCTTCTGCATGACGAGGGCGACGGTCCGGTCGCCCGACATCATCTGGTCGATGAGTCGCAGCGAACGCGGCTGGGCGGCGGCCAGCGGCACCACGGTCAGCGGGAAGACGACTGTCCCCCGGAGCGGCAGGATTGGTAAGGTCAGGCTGGTGTCCGCCTCCGGCTCGTGAACGGCGGCTTCAGCGGGGGTCTCACCCTCGGCGTCAACCGCGGTCGCCACGGCGACCGGGTCAGCGGGCTCACCGGCCACGGCGCCAAGCGCCACGCCCGCGGCGTCCTCGTGGTCCGCTTCCAGCTGACGCTCATCGTCCAGGACAGGCTCCGCGCTCGGCGTCGCTTTGGTTTCGTCAGTGTCGCGATCTGTCATTGGTTACTGTGCTCCTTGTCGGTCCCCGGACGCGGCGCCAACTTGTCGCGGCACGATCGTGCGGGCGACGCCACGGGGGAGGACGATGCGAAGAAATCCATTCTCATATTCGGCCACGGTCTGATCCGCGTCTACAGGGAATGGAATGTAAATATCGGCCCGAAACGCACCATAGGGAATCCGTGCTTCATGGTACGACCGGCGTCCATCTGGGCACCGGTCGGGACGTTCGCCCCGAATGACCAACATGTCGCCGTCGATATCGACGGATAATTGCCCTTCATCCATACCGGCGATTTCGGCCCGCACGACCAGCGCTTCACGCGTTTCATAGACTTCGGTGGCGGGGCGCCATGGGCTCGGTTGGCCGCCGGCGACGGCGGTCCCACCCGGCATCAGCGTCCGAAAGACCGCTTCCATTTCTTGCTGCAACCGTTCCGGATCCCGAGAGCGGGCCCGTCGAATAACGTACATAGCGACTCCTTGCCTGACCTGGCTCGCCGGCTGCCGGCGCGAGGATGGGAGCGAATGAACGACGCGGCCGCTAGTGCCCGCGCCGGATGAATTCATTATACATCGCGCAACGGGAACTTGCTACGGCCCGTGTAAGACCGGACTGGCTCGCGGGCACCCCGCCGGTGGGCTTACGCCCAGATATACAGGATCAGCACGCTACCGATGCCCCAGAGCAGAATTGAGGCCAACAGCGGCCGGTCGCGAACCAACAGGATTTCCGGGCTGCCACCAAGACGCCGCGCGTAGACCAGGTGGAGATACCGGAACACGGCGTAGACCACGAACGGGATCGTCAGCATCATCGAGTGGTTCCTGGGCACCGACGCGGCGTCAAACGTGTAGATCGCGTAGGCTATGACGGTGGCGGCGGCGGATGTGCCAATGAGCTGGTCGAGCAGGCGCGCGGTGTACGCGCCGAGGTTTGCCCGGTGCCGCACCGCCCGGCCGCGCAAGGTCAGGAGCTCGTGCCGGCGCTTGCCAAACCCCAACAGGAGGGCGAGGAGCATGGTGCAGACGAGCAACCAAGGAGAGATCTCAACCCCGATCGCGACCGCCCCGGCCGCTGCCCGGAGGACGAAGCCGGCGGCAATCGCGAGCACATCGACCAACACCCACTGTTTGAGCCAAAGGGAATACAGGATCATCAATCCGACGTACCAGGCGGCGACCAACAGGAACTCGGGCCGGACCAAATAGGCGACAACTAAGCCGGCAGCGATCAGAGCAGCCGCCATTGCCAGCGCGGTCGCCCGCGATAGCGTGCCGGCGGCGACCGCGCGCTGTCGCTTTATGGGGTGCAGGCGGTCGCGTTCGGCATCTCGAACGTCGTTGAAGAGATAGATGCCGCTGCTCAGCGCGCAGAAGACGATGACGGCAACGACAGTCCGGACCAATGGGTCGAGCTCGAACAGCCGATGATCGAAGACTAGCGCCGCGAACAGGACCCCGTTCTTCGTCCAGTGCAACGGACGCATCGCCGCCAAGGCGACTGGCAGCCGTGACCGTCGCACCTGTCCATGGGTCGAATGAGAACGGACAGCGGCCTGCCGGGGGGCATGCGGTGAACGCGCCGCCGGACGGGGGACAGCGCGTCGGGCGGGACGGGAGTCCAGCGATTCGCCGGCCACCGGTTACTCGCGCGGGGCGAGGGCTTCGACCTGAAACCTCCCGGCCGCGTTCCACAAGAGCCAGCCACTGGCCCCGGCCGCTTCCGTCGCCTCGATCTGGGCCCGAACCTCGTCCGGTCCGTACTCCATGAAGCCCTCGACGGGATAGTCAAAATCTTGCAGCCAGGGCCGCATCTTCAGCTTTGTGCCGGGGACAAGCTCTTCCGCTTTTTCAAGCGTGTAGGCGACGGTCTCTCGCGGGAAATCATTGGGGTGCCCGTCGACCGGGATGTTTCCGAGCTCGTAGTGGGATGGATAGATCATCAGGGAGACGTAGTCGGCATACGGCGCAAGATCCTGCAGGGTCTGGCCGATGCCCTGGTCGTTGGCAAAGAGCACGACAATTGGGAACAAGTCGATCGACAACTTGGCGCCCGTCGGACGCAACCGCTCATACGCCATCCGCACCGCGCCGGTAATCGCCGCCCGCCGCGCTTCCTCCGTGTAGTCGCGGCCGAAGTCGGACGTAGTCAGGTCACCATCGGAGGGAAAGCGGATGTAGTCGTACTGAATTTCATCGAATCCCAAGTTGGCCAGCTCGACCGCGAGATCGGCATTGGCCGCCCAGAGTTCCTCGTGGAAGGCGTTGACCCAGGCCGACCCATTCATGTCGCGCCAGAGACCACCGTTCACCTCGTCCAAGACCGAGAGATCCGGCCGCGCCTCGGCCACCACCGGATCCTTGAACACCACGACGCGGGCGATCGTGTAGATGCCTTTCTCGTGGAGCTCGGCGTTCAAGGCGACGGGGTCGATCACCGGGGTCACCAGGTCGGGGATATCGCGAAAGAACGGGACTTGCGTATCGTAGTAGATCGTGTCCTGCTTGACATCGATCACGATCGCGTTGACCTCGGTCGTTTCGGCGATCTCCACCAGCACGTTGAGTCGCTCCGGATCGACCAGCGTGCTGAAGTTGGCATAGACCGCGTTGATCCGCTCAATCTCCATCGCGGCATCAACCTGGAAGGTCTCCGAAATGGCGGCTTGCTGATCGACGTACCCGGGCGCCCTGACCAGAACCTCGGACGCCGTCCCCAGATTGTTGAGCCGGTAGGCGCCCTCGGCATCCGTCTCGGTGGACGCCGTGCCATCAGGAGTGCTGACCGTGGCCCCGGCGATCGCGGCGCCCGATTCGTCACGAACGATGCCGGTGACAACCGCGCGGGCCAGGTTCCAGTCGATCTGCTCTTGGCCGATCGGCCGTTCTTCCGTGCCATGATCGCTGGTCTCAACGACCAACCGTGCCCCCGGCGGCACATTTGCGAGCTGGTAGCTGCCATCCTCGCCGGTGGTCACGGCCTCCCGAACCCCAGCGTCGGTGACCATCGAGACCGTCGCCTTGGTGATGGGATCGCCGGAACCGGCTTCGGTCACCAGGCCCCGCACGGTCGTCGGCCGCAGCGTCACGCTTTGACTACCGGAGCTCCGATCAAGCTGACCCGCGGCCACGCCATATCCTGGCGCGCTGACCGAGACCGCCAACGGGTCATCTCCGATCTGGACTTCGGCCTGACCTTCGGCGTTCGATTGGATCAGTTGCTCACCCGCGACAACGTCCGCGTTCGCGATCGGCGCTCGCGTGTACTGATCAAGAACGGTGACCGCGATCGCTTGGGTCGATGGCGCGCGGGACAGGACGAAGGTGACGGCCGCCAACAGGACCGGAATCGAGAACAGGATGACGCTGGCAACCCAACTGAGACCGCGCCAGGACCGACCGGCGGCCCGTGACCGAGACGCGGCCGGAGACGTGAGTCGCCCGGCCGGCAGCCGGCTTCGTGGCGACGATGACGAGAGTCCCATGTTAGCAATGTCCGGCGTGGATCAAGCTCAACTCCCCGAGGTCCATTTCGAACCGCCTCAACGCGGTCACGCCCGCCTCGTGCATCGCGCGCCTGGAACCGGAACGATTCATCGGCGGCCCGTCAACGTCCGTTGGCGCCCCCGACCCAAGTTGGTAGGCGAGAACGCGAGCGGCGGGGACTTACGCGGTAGTCGAGTGTAGCACACTGCCCGAGCGGCACGGCCATCGTTGACACGGCATCGCGCGCCAACCATAATCGCCGCGATTGTGTTCCGTTTTTCACAATCAACGCTTGGCAGCTGGTCCAGTGCTCGGTTATCGCGGATCAAGGTGGGCTCGTGCAGGTGCGCACTCGCGACGTTTTTACCACGATGCGGCCCGATCTGTTGCGGGTCGAGCGCCGGGTCGAGCAAGCGGCGACGGTCGACTTCCCGGTCGTGTCGTCATTGGTCCTGGAGCTGGTTCGCGCCGGCGGCAAGCGTCTCCGACCGCTCGTGCTGCTCTTGGCCGGCCGCGCCTACGCGCCGGATCCCGATGTGCTTACCGCCGCCGCCGCCGGCATCGAGCTCCTGCACACGGCGTCGTTGGTGCATGATGACACGGTCGATCGCTCCTCGCTCCGGCGGGGCCGGCCCACGCTGAACTCGATGCTCACCGCGGGCTCGGTCATCTTGCTGGGCGACTATCTCTTTGCCCAATCGGCGATGCTTGCCGCGGCTACCCTAAGCCCGCGCGCCGTCACCATCTTTGCCTCCACCCTGGCCGATATTTGCGATGGTCAACTTCGCGAGATATTTGATGCTCACCGGCTCGATCAGACTCGTGGTGAGTACGAGCGCCGGATCTATGGGAAGACCGCGTCGCTCTTCGCCGGCGCCGCCGAAATGGGCGCTTTGCTGAGCCACGCGCCGGAGTCGCATATCGAGGCGATGCGGGCCTACGGCTCGGATATTGGACTGGCGTTTCAAGTGATCGACGATATTCTCGACCTGCGTGAGGCGACGGACGACCTCGGCAAACCAGCGGGAAACGACCTCCGGCAGGGGACGGTGACGCTACCGACGATGTTCTACGCGGGTCAGCTCGATGAGCGCTCCGCCGCCGCCGCCCGGCTGCGAGCGGTGGTGCAAGGCGAGAACGAGAGCGCCGAGGCGATCGATGAGGTAGTGCACGAGATTCGGGCATCGTCCGCATTGGCGGAGACGACCGCCTACGCGGTGGAATTGACGGAGCGGGCGAAGGCCCATGTCCGGATCTGCCCTGACCCCGAGACGCGCTCGATGCTCGAGGACGTTGCCGATCTCGTCTGGAACCGGTCAGCCTAGCGCGCCCGGGTCACAACGCGACCAGGCTGGTGTCATACATTCGCTGGAAGATGCGATCCCAGTATTGCGCCGCCGGATCCGCGGTCTGAAGCTCCGCCGCGAGCTCTTGCGGCATATCCGGGGCGAGCAAAATGGTCGCCAGGCGCTGGTCATGACGGCTGGTCAGCGTGCGGTCGAGCAACTCGGCCTCGTGGCGGTTCGACGGTTTGAGGCCAACGAGCACCAGCAAATCGGTACTCAGCATCTGCGTCCAGGTCTGGCTCGTAATCCGCGCCGCCAGGTCGAATTCTTCTCGGATCCGGGCGTCGGCCGCGACGTCCGGCGCCAGGACCGGCAACGCTTCTTGGGTGACATAGGCGCTCAGGGCAAAATCCCGCCACGGCATGAGATAGTGCGACACCGGTGGGGTATGCTCGGCGAGCCGGAGCTGGATGAACGTCGAGATCCGCCGCGATCGTCCACCCCGGGCGTTGAAGATGAACCACCCCTGGCCCTGCCGCAGGCGCACGTCGACCGCGTCGAAATACATGCTCAGCCGGAGCAAGAGATCTCGATCCTGCATCGGCGCGTGGTCAACGAATGTGGCGACGTCCACGGCGTTCACCTCCCGCTTACGTGTGACTGCACCGGCCCTGGCGGGTCATGGGACGTTGCTCGTCATGAACCCCGGCCGAAAGACCGAAGCTTGTCCCTGGCGCCAGCACCCGAGCGGCACCGTCCGAGACGTTTGGCTGTATGACGGCAGCCCGGCGACCAATGACGATCGCCGCGATGTGGTCAGCCAGCCCAGCGAAGCCGCAGTCCACACAGGAGAAGGTCGCTTGATTCGGTCGATTCGCCTGGTCGATGATCCCGCACGCGGGACACGTTCGACTCGTGTTGCGCGGATCAACCGCGATCACCGGCACCCCGGCCAGCGCCGCCTTATAGGCGATGAACGACCGCAATTGGCCAAAGGACCAGCTATGCACCGGGGCGCGCCGCGACCGACGCAACCGTATCCGTCCGCGAATGCCCGTCAAATCTTCGAGGGCAATGCCGCGCCCGGTGTCTTTGGCCGTCGCCACGATGTGCTTACTGATCCGATGATTGGTGTCACGAGCGAACCGTTGCTCCCGCCGTTTGCGTTTCCGGAGCAACCGTTTCGCGCTCTTAGTCCCCTTCGCTTGGAGCTTCTGCCGCAAACGCCGGTGTCGATGCCGTACCCCATTGACCACCGCGCTGGAGTGGATTGTGCCGTCGCTATCGACCGCGATATTCGTCATGCCCAAATCGACCCCCAAGAAATCCTTGGGGTCGCCGGGCGTCGGCTCCGGCACGTCAAGCGTCACGTTCAGGAAGAACTCCCCGTCGCGCTCGATCAAGTCGGCTTGTCCTTGCCTCCGCTCGATCCGTGCTTCCTGATACGGACCCAGCCGCACCGGGATGATCTGCCGGCCACCCAAGGTCAACAGACCGACCGCTTCCAGCCCCCGCCACGACATGATCCGTTCGTCATAGGGAAGCGCCCCGGTGGGACGGAAGCGGGGCTGCTTGGCCTTGTCCCGCTTGTGGGCTTCAACCACCTTGGAGATGGCGCGGACAGTCATCTGCGAGGACAGCCCGAAATCTCGGCGCGTGTCGTGGTAGACAATCTTTTGCAGCGCGATCTTGTTGGCGCACCGCTCGCGAAACGCGGCCACCGCGATGGCGTCGCAGGCGGCATTGAACCGCTCCATGGTCGCCAGGAGGGTGGCGGCTTGCTCGGGAGACGGCGCCAACTTGACGGCAAGGGTTTGCTTCATGGGGACATGTTGCCACGCGATGACTCTATGCGACAAACCCAATTCCTCTCCGCCCTGAAGGACGGAGCATCCTTGGGAGGTTCTCTGTGAATAGCACAATCCGGGCTGGAATGGAAGCCCCGGCTCGTCTCGCCTACTCGTCGATGACCGCGGCGCCGACCAGATCACTCGATGTACGCCTGGCCTCGGCCGCCTGCCACGCCGCGACCGGAGGGGTTTCAGTGATGGGTGATTCGGTCACGACATCGAGGAAGTACGGCCCGCCGTCGTTGAGGGCGACCCGGATCGCGTCGTCCACGTCGGCCGGGTCAGTCACCTGGCGAGCGCGGAAGCCGAACCCGCGGGCGATCGCGGCGTAGTCGACGGGGTTGAACTCGACGCTAAAGTACCGATCCTGGTGGTACAGATGCTGCAGCTCCTTAATCCAGCCAAAAGCGCCGTTGGAGCATTGAATGATGACCGCCGGCAGGTTGTAGCGCGTGATCGTCTCCAACTCACCACACGACATGCCAAAGCTGCCGTCGGCGGTCATCGCCACCACCCGCCGGCCGTCCGCGGCGTAGGCCGCGCCAACGACGCCGGGAATGGCGTAGCCGAGGCCACCATGGGCACGAGGGATGACCGTCGTCCGGCCGGGACGTCGCAGCTCGTATTGGGCGCCGAGATATGGGGTTGGGGTTCCGGGATCGGCGACGATAATCGCCTCGTCCGCGAGTTGGTCTCGCAAAGCGCGAACGAGTTGCGCTGGTTTGATCGGCGTGTTTGTGATCGCGGCCTGGCGATCGACATCGGCCCAATAGCGGTCTCGCTCTGCCAGCAGGGCCAAAATTCGCTCCCGATTCGCCCGCCGAACGCGATCTGGATGCGCAACCGCGGTGAGAACATCTTCGAGGGCCAGGCGGGCGTCCCCGGCCATGCCGACCAGGAGCCGGTAGCTGTTCCCAATCTCCCATGGCTCAACGTCAATGTGGATCACGTCTGGACCATGGACCGGATCGGGCAAGGTCCAGTGGTTTGTCGTCGTCGACTCGGTCCGGGTGCCGATGAACAGCACGAGGTCAGCGCTGGCCAGACACGCGTTGGCGTAGGGGCGAGCGCCGTTGCCGCCAACCAGCCCGATCGCGACCGGGCTGGTTTCGGCGATGCTGCCTTTGCCATTGATCGAGGTCGCGACCGGAATATTTAACGATTCGGCCAGTGTGGTGAGCGCATCCCAAGCGCCGGAGGTGACCACCCCGCCGCCAGCCACGATCACCGGCCGCTTGGCGGCGGCCAGGGCGTCGGCCGCGCGCTGGACCAACTCGGGGTCGGGGCGGGTGCGCAACGCGGGGGCCCGGGCAAATTCCGGGATGCCGTACACGGATGCGGCCGGCGTCGCGCCTTCAAGCGTATCGGCCGGCAGTGAGAGATGGGTCGCGCCGGGGCGGCCACTGGTCGCCATCCGAACCGCCCGGCGGACCGCGTCGGCCATGGTCTCGGCCGAGCTGACCCGCCGGTTCCACTTGGTGACCGGCCGGAACAGGCTCTCCTGATCGAGCTCGGTCAGGACGCCCTTGTCCTGCTGTCCAATCGGCGTGTCCGACGTCAGGCAGATCAGCGGGATCGCCGACCCCTGCGCTTCCGCCACGCCGGGCAGGATATAGGTGGCGCCGCCGCCGCTCGGACCTTCACAGACCCCAATCTTCCCGGTAACGCGGGCGTAGACGTCGGCCATGAACGAGGCTGACCGTTCGTCGCGGGTCATGATATGGGTGATCCGATGCCGGTTGTCGTAGAGCGCGTCGTAAAAGCTGACGCCGGTGTCACCCGGCAGACCAAAGATGTGCTGGACCCCGCTCTCGGCCAGGACCTCGACCAATGCCTCCGCCCCACGCATCCGTTCTTCCTCCTCGAGCCGTGCCACCCCGGTGACGCGGACTATAGCAGGGTATCGCGATCGCCCCCGCCCGGCTTGCTTGGCTTGGCTACGGGGAGACGACCCGGACCGCCAGGTAGAGATCATTCACGTTTGTTCCCGTTGGACCAGGCCGCACGATCCCGCCCGCGGCCTCAAACACCCGCAGGCTATCGTTGTTTGCCAAGGCCGCGTCGGGGTCGACACCAGCGGCCCGAGCGTTGGACCCGGTCGCGCCCGAGGCGATCGCGCCGGCGACGCCGGTTGGCCCGTCCTCGCCGTCGGTCGCCAGGCTGGCGATCACCCAGTCGTCCTTACCCCGCTCCTCGAACGCAATCGCGGCTGCCAGGGCAAACTCGGTGTTCCGGCCCCCGAGTCCATCTCCCCGCACGGTCACCGTGGCTTCACCGCCGCCGATCAGGACATCGATGTCCGGCGGTGTCGCGCGGCACTGTTCGATCCAGGCCCGGCCGAGGTCAGACGCTTCGCCGGCCGCCGCTTGCCACGCGACGTTGACCGCGAAGCCATCGGCTGCCGCCGCGCCGCGAGCGGCATCGATCGCGGCGTTGTTGTCGCCAATGATGACGACCGGCTCCACGGGTGCGTCCGGCCCGGCGGATTCCCCTGGCCGCTCCGTGAGCGCCTGTCGGACCGAGGCCGGTACGCGGTCGTGGACACCGTAGCGTTCGAGCAGGCCGCGGGCCGCGTCAGGGTCCGCCGCTCCGGGCACCGTCGGGCCGCTGGCAATCGTTCGCGGGTCGTTCCCCAAGACGTCGGAGAGGATGGCCGTGTAAACCCTAGCCGGCGCGGCGACGCGCAGCAGCCCGCCGGCCTTGACCCGGCTCAGCGGCCGCCGCACCGCGTTCAGGTCGTCGATGGGCGCGCCGGCGCGGAGGAGCAGGTCGGTCGTGTGGGCGACATCCGCCAGCGTCACCGGCAGTCTCGGCGCTTCGAGGAGGGCCGAGCCGCCGCCCGAGATCAGGGCCACCACCGCGTCGCCGGCGTCAAGTCCACGGACAAGATCGAGGATGGCCCGGGTCGCCGCCACCCCCCGGTCGTCGGGGATCGGATGACCGGCCTCGTACGCCACGAACCGTGGCGGGGTCGGCCCGTCTACATGTCCGTCCTTGGTCAACACGATTCCGGAGTCGATGAGCCCGCCGGCGATACCGGCAACCGACCGGGCCATCGGCATCGCCGCTTTCCCGATGGCGATGACGACCAGTCGCCCCGCGACCTCGACCGGGCGGCCGGCGAACAGCAAGCGGTCGCCCTCGCGCTCAAAGAATCGACGAACCGCAGTGCCCGGCTCAACAGCATCGACAGCGGCCTGATACCACTTTTCGAGGAGCACCATCGCCTGGTCCGGGGAGACCGCCATTCCATGCTCCTCTACCCTTGATGCCACTGGTGTCTTACAACGAGGTTTCTGTCCGCAGCCGGTCCACCACCGTCGCAAAGTCTTCGGGCGGCGGCGCCGAAAAGCTCATCGGGACGCCGTCTGGCAGGGTAAATTCCAATCGCGATGCGTGGAGCATCTGTCTCGGCGCGGCGAGCCCGGCGCCGGCCTCTCCGCCACCGTACGTCTTGTCCCCGACGACCGGGTGCCCGATGAACGCCAGGTGGACCCGGATCTGATGGGTTCGCCCGGTGTCGATGATGACATCGAGCAGCGTGCCGCCGGCGAAACGCTCGGTGACGGTGAAATGGGTTATAGCCTCCCGGCCGCCGCGCACCACGGCCATGCGTTGCCGCTGGACCTGGTCCCGCGCGATCGGCGCATCGATGGTTGCCTCTTCCGGATCAACGACCCCGGCGACGACCACGGCGTACTCCTTCAGCACCGCTCGCTCGTTCCATTGCGCAACCAATGCCTGATGCCCCCGGTCACTCTTGGCGACGACCATCAGACCGGAGGTGTCCTTGTCCAGGCGATGCACGATGCCGGGCCGATCAACGCCGCCAACCGAAATGCCGGGGACATGGTGGAGGACCGCGTTGACCAGCGTGCCATGCCGGTGCCCAGGCGCCGGATGGACCACAAGCCCCGCCGGCTTGTCGATGACGAGCACATCATCGTCTTCGTAGATCACGCTCAACGGGATTGCTTCCGGCTCGAGCCCGACATCGGCGGACGGCGGCACGACGACCCGCACCAGCTCGCCAGGGGTAACTTTGAATCGCTGCTTGCGAACTATGCCATCGACCGTGACCTGCCCACGCTCGATCAACTGTTGCACATAGGAGCGGCTCAGGTCAGGGAGCCGCATCGCCACGAAGCGGTCAAGTCGCTCGCCCAAGTCGAGACGATCTGGAGCCAGCTCATACTCGCCCGGACCCACTTCGACCGCTCCCGGTTCCGATAGCTCGATGAGCATGGCTTCGGGTTCATCGCTCACGGGCACGTCCCCTGTTCGGCGTCATGTCGGTTGCGGCACGCTCGTCCGGGTCGCTCGCGACCAACACCGCGACCGCCATCAGGAGCACACCGACGGAAATCGCCGCATCGGCGACATTAAACCTTGGCCACGGCCCGACCGCAACAAAGTCAATCACGTACCCGAGGCGGAGGCGATCACTGATGTTCCCGACGGCGCCGCCGATGATGAACCCAATCGACATCGTGAGGAGACGCGATGTCCCCATCATCTGGTGAAACGTGAGCGCGATCCCAATGACGACAATGATCGCGGCGACTAGCAGGAGATCGGACTGGCCACCAAAGAGGCCAAACGCGGCGCCGCGATTCTCAACGTAGACGAGTGCCAGCCAGGGACGGATGAGGTCAACCCGGCCTTCCCCTCCCTCTCCGGTCAGCCACCGCGCGATGAGCCATTTCGTGAGTTGGTCTACCACGAGGACGCCGAATGCGAGCGGCGTGACCGTGAACCACGATCGGAGCCCGTGTTGCCCGAACGCGGGCGCTGGTCCCTGCTGCATCACGCGCGATTCAGCCGCCGGAAAGCAGCGCTTGCTCGCGTTCGAGGATGGTTTGACAGTTGATGCAATAGGCGACGTAGGGGAAGGCTTCCAGCCGCTCAGCGCCGATCGACTGATGACACCGCTGGCAAATGCCGAACTCTCCCGTTTCCATCCGTTGCAGGGCCGCATCGATCTGCGACAAGAGGTCGCTCAAATCCGCTCGCATGGTGGAGAGTCGTTCCACCTCCATGACGCTGCTGCCATCGTCGGCGAAATGATTGCCCAGTCCGCCGCGTTCCTTCTCCTGCTCAACGCCGAGTGATTGGATTTCGTCGCTCATCCGCTCTAGGTCTTCCACCAGCTCGGTCCGGCGCGATTCGAGCGACGACTTCGCTGATTCGAGATTTCGTGTAGCCATTCCATGTCTCCGCCCGATGTTTGCCATGCTCGCGACACCGTCTTCATCCGCGGTCGCATGTCGGTTGAACGCCAGCCTGCCGCGAAACGCGACGGGCGCGAGCGCATGCCAAGATGACGATCTGCCGAGTTGCCAACGCATAGATCGAGCCAACGCCGCAATAGCCTGTCCTGTACTCTACACGGTGGCACGGATGCGGCCCATGGCTGGTAGGGATTGAGAAGCATGTCCAAGCGAAACCTTCGCCTGATCGTCGCGGGTGGCGGCACCGCTGGCCATGTCTTGCCGGCCCTCGCCGTGATTGAAGAGCTCCAACGGCAAGGCGCGCTCGACGCGATCCTCTGGATCGGCAGTACGTCAGGATCGGAGCGGGCGACCGCGGGCAACGCCGGAATCCCCTTTCAGGCCATCCAAACCGGAAAGCTCCGGCGGTATTTCTCGCTCCACACCGTGACCGATGCCGCCCGCATCCCAATTGGGATAGTCCAGGCGCGGCGGCTCATTCGCCGGTTCCAGCCAACGGTGGTCTTCAGCACCGGCGGCTTCGTCAGCGTGCCGACGGTGGTCGCGGCGCGCGGCCTGGCCCCGATCCTGACCCACGAGCAGACCGCGATCCTCGGCCTGGCAACCCGGATCAATGCTCGGGTGGTCGATACCGTCGCCGTGTCGTACGAAAGCACCGCCCTCCTCGCCGGCAAGATCCATCGCCACGTTGTCGTGACCGGGAACCCGGTTCGCGCCTTCTTGGCGAGGGGCGATGCGGACCGGGGCCGCGCTCGCTGGAACTTCGAGCCGGCCGTGCCGTTCATCTACGTGACCGGAGGCTCCCTCGGCGCCAGCCCGCTCAATCAGCGGCTGGCGGCATTGCTGACCGACCTGTTGCTTCACGCTCAGGTGCTCCACCAAGCCGGTGCGGCGACCTCGGACAACGACGACGCCGCCCGCCTCAGAGCCAGGCGCGAGACATGGCCCGAAGACCTCAAACAACGCTATCAGGTCGTCGAGCGCGTCGGCGACGAGCTACCCGATGTCTACGCGGCCGCCGATGTCGTCATTGGGCGGGCCGGCGCGGGCACCGTGGCCGAAATCGCCCACCTCGGCAAGCCCGCGATCTTGATTCCCTTGCCGGGCACAGGCGGTGACGAGCAAACCAAGAACGCCCAAATCTTGGCGGACGCCGGCGCCGCCGTGCTCATCCCGCAAGCCGAGGCGACGCCTGCCCGGCTCCTGGCCATGATCCTTGAATTGCTAGGCGACCGGCACCGGCTGAGCGCGATGGCCGCCGCCGCCCGGTCCGTCGGCCGAGTCGATGCCGCCGCGCGACTCGCCGCCGAGTTGCTGACGCTCCACGCGCGGTAACCAACAGTGAGCCGGACTATTCAAAGGCGACCTCAAGCGCGTTGGCAACCGAAGCCACCGGGATCAACTCGACGCTAGGGGCGGCTATCCGAGTCCGCCGGAATGACGCTGCCGGCAAAATGACGCGGGAGAACCCGAGCCGCGCCGCCTCCGTGATCCGGCGCTCGAGCTGGCTCACCGAGCGCAACTCGCCTGAGAGGCCGATCTCGCCGATCGCCACCGTTCCCGCGTCGACCGGCGCGTCGCGAAAGCTGGACGCCACCGCCATCGCCACCGCCAGATCGATCGCCGGCTCCGCCAGCCGCAGGCCGCCAACCACGTTGGCATAGATGTCCTGGTTCCCCAGCCCCAACCCGACCCGTTTTTGGAGCACCGCGACCAGGAGCTGGAGCCGGTTGGTGTCCAGGCCGTTCGCCGTCCGGCGCGGCATGCCGAAGCTGGTGGTCGTGGTGAGGGCTTGGATCTCGACCAGGATCGGCCGGGTTCCCTCGACGGTCACCGCCACGGTCGATCCGGCGGCCCCGTTGCTGCGCTCTTCCAGGAACGCTTCCGACGGGTTACGCACCTCTTGCAAACCCGCCGCCGCCATTTCGAAGACGCCGACCTCATCAGTCGAGCCAAAGCGGTTCTTGACCGCGCGCAGGATCCGGTACTGATGAAACCGGTCGCCTTCGAGGTAGAGGACGGCATCCACCATATGCTCCAAGACGCGCGGTCCGGCGATCGTCCCTTCCTTGGTCACGTGGCCGACGATCATGACGGGGATGCCGCGCGGCTTCGCCCACTGCATCAATCGGGCGGTGCAGTCACGGACCTGCGATACGGTGCCGGCGGCGGACGAAACCTCATCGACGTAGACGGTTTGGATGGAATCGACGATCAGCAAGCCAGGACGCCGCTGCTCGGCCGCGGCCAGGACTTCGCTGAGACTGGTTTCGGCCAACACCCACAGATCGTCGCCACTGATCCCCAGGCGATCAGCCCGGAGCTTGATCTGATGCACCGACTCCTCGGCCGACACGTAGAGGACGGGGCTCGCGCTGCCCGCGAGCGCCCCCGCGATCTGCAACACCAGCGTCGATTTGCCGATCCCCGGATCGCCGCCGATCAGGATTAACGATCCCGGGACCAGGCCGCCTCCCAACACCCGATCGAACTCCGTGATCGGCACCGACACTCGTTCGGCCAAGGCGCTTTCGACGGTCGCCAAGGGCTGGGCCCGCGCCGCCGCCCGCGGCATTGACCGCACGCCCTCCGGTCGCCGCTCTTCGATCGTCTCCACCATGCTGTTCCATGACCGGCAGGCGGGGCAACGGCCGAGATAGCCGGGACTGCTGGCCCCGCACTGTTGGCAGACGTACGTGGTTCGTGGTTTTGCCATCGCCAGGCGCCTCCGGGACGTAAGCGTGGGTGTTAAGGATCAGATACGGGAGCGAAGCGAGGGGACGACGCACTCGCCGTCCCCTCGCTCAACGCATATCTGCCCTGGTGCCGGCTCCGCGGTCCGACCTACGGCACTCCCGCCAGCTCTTCTGATTTGACGTCAACCAGATCAAGCTTGAGGAGATCGTCTTCGACATCGACCATCACGGTCGCGCCCGCCACGAACCGGCTGTCGAGCAGCCCTTCGGCGAGCGGATCCTCGATCAGGTTCTGGATGATCCGGCGGAGCGGCCGCGCCCCGTAGGTGTGATCGTAGCCGCGCTCGCCGATCAGGTTCATCGCGGCTTCGGTCACTTCGAGCGAAATCTCGTGGTCAACCAACTGGGTCCGCACTCGCGCCAGCTCAAGCTCGACGATCGCCCGGATCTGCTCCTTGGTGAGCGAATGGAACACGAGCACGGCGTCGATCCGGTTCAAGAATTCGGGCCGGAACGTCTGCTTCAACTGGCCCATGACCTTGTCGCGCATCTTGTCGTATTCACGCTGTTCGGCTTTGTCCACATCCTCTTTGAAGGAGAAGCCAAGGGTCATGTCTCGTGAGATCTGCTCCGCCCCGACGTTGGAGGTCATGATGATGATCGTGTTGCGGAAATCGACCTTGCGGCCCTTGGCGTCCGCCAGGTTGCCATCCTCCATGATCTGGAGCAGCATGTTGAACGCTTCCGGATGGGCCTTCTCGATTTCATCCAGCAGGATCACCGAGTACGACTTGCGGCGGACCGCCTCGGTCAGTTGGCCGCCCTCTTCGTAGCCGACGTAGCCGGGAGGGGCGCCAACCAGGCGGCTGACGGCGTGCCGCTCCATGAACTCCGACATGTCGATCTTAATCAGGTGCTCCTCGGAGCCGAACATGAATTCGGCCAGGGCGCGGGCCAGCTCGGTCTTCCCCACCCCGGTGGGACCGAGGAAGATGAACGACCCGATCGGGCGCTTCGGATTCTTGATCCCGGCCCGCGCTCGCCGCACCGCCTTGGCCAGGGTGCTGATCGCCTCGTCTTGGCCAACGTAGCGCTTGTGCAGCTCTTCTTCCATATGGAGCAGCCGCTCGGACTCTTCGCCGGCGATCCGCATCAGCGGGATACCGGTCCACATCGCGACGACCTGGGCCACGTCCTCTTCGGTCACGTACATCTCGTCTTGAACCTGGGCGTCACGCATATCTTGCTCTTGGGAATCGATCTTCTCGCGGAGCTTTCGTTCGCGATCGCGCAACTCGGCGGCCATTTCGAACTCTTGGCTGTTGATGGCCATTTCCAGCTCACGCTGCAGCGACTGCAACCCGGCCATTGCTTCTTTCAGGCTCGGCGGCGACGCCGACCGGTACATCCGCACCCGCGAAGACGCCTCGTCGATCAGATCGATCGCTTTGTCCGGCATGAATCGATCCGTGATGTACCGGGCCGCCATCGTGGCGGCGGCCCGCAGCGCATCGTCGCTGATCTTCAGCTTGTGATGATCCTCGTACAGCGAGCGGACCCCGGTGAGGATTTGGATCGTCTCGTCGACGCTCGGCTCTTCCACTTGGATCGGCTGGAATCGCCGTTCCAGGGCGGCATCCCGTTCGATGTACTTGCGATACTCATCGAGCGTGGTCGCCCCGATTGTCTGGAGCTCACCACGGGAGAGGGCGGGTTTCAGGATATTGGCGGCATCGACCGCGCCCTCGGCCGCGCCGGCGCCGACGAGAGTATGCAGCTCGTCGATAAAGAGGATGCTGCCGGTCTCTTTGACCTCGCCCACGATCTTCTTCAGCCGCTCCTCGAACTCGCCACGATACTTCGTGCCGGCAACGAGGGCGCCGATGTCGAGCGCGATCAGGCGCTTGTTCTGCAACTGATCCGGCACATCGCCCGCCACGATGCGTTGGGCTAAGCCCTCGACGATCGCGGTCTTGCCGACGCCCGGCTCGCCGATCAGGGCCGGGTTGTTCTTGGTCCGGCGGGACAGGATTTGCATGACGCGGTCGATCTCCATCGACCGTCCAATCAGGGGACCGAGCTTATTCGTCCGCGCCGCGTCGGTCAGGTCGACCCCCAGGGCGTCCATGTAGGGTGTCTTCGTCTGCTGTTTGCTCTGGCTGTAGGTCGAGCTCTGGCTGACGACCTGCATTACCTGGGCGCGAACCTTCTCCAGGTTTACGCCCAGACTCTCTAACACGCCGGCGGCAATCCCCTCGCCCTCACGAACGAGACCGAGGAGTAGATGCTCGGTGCCGATGTAGTGGTGGTTGAGCCGGCGCGCTTCATCGACCGCGAGCTCGATTACTTTCTTCGCCCGCGGGGTCAACCCGATCTCACCCATGATCATGGTTTCACCGCGGCCAATAATGAACTCGACCGCCGAGCGAACCTTCGGCAGTTGGACGCCCATGTTGCTGAGCACGCGCGCCGCCACCCCATCGCCCTCGCGCACGAGACCGAGGAGCAGGTGCTCGGTGCCAATGTAATTGTGGTTGAAGCGCTGGGCTTCCTCTTGGGCAAGCTGCAGCACTTTTCGGGCTCGCTCCGTGAACTTGTCAAACTTGTCTGCCATTGCCCTGTTCCCCCGGCGCCCGTTGGCGCGTGCCCTGCTGGCCGCCCATTCTTCCCGGTCGCGCTTACCTAGTGATACGCATGCCTTCAGCCCGCTGGCCCTATCGTCGCACCGAACCGTGCGTTCCTGCCAGAGTAGATCGGTCGTGGGGGCAACATCGGCAGGCGCGAATACGCGCCTGCCGATGAGATGTTCGTGGGTTTTCGACGCACGGGGCCCGCGCCCAGCGGCGCGGCCGTCAGGGATTTACCTGTCCGCGTCGTTGTTGCCATTGTCGGATTTTGACCTCGCCGGCTTGCCGCCAGTTGGCGCGTCGTCATCCCCGGTGGCCGCTTCCGCCACCAAGTCCGCCGGCGCCCCCGCCATCGCAAAGGCCATCGCCATTGCCGAGAGCTCACCATCGATATCTTCCGGCAGCTCCACGGCCGGGCGGGCCGGTGGTTGTTGCGCGCGTTGCTTCGGCGGGCTCGGCGCACGTACGGGCTCCGCCGCCATTCCGGTCTCGCCAGCACTCGTCGCCGCTGGTTGATCGTCGGACGTCGCGGCCACGTCGAGCGGCGCCGCTTCGGCCGCGACCGGCGTTGTTTCGGTCGTGGCGCCACCCGGGCTCTCACCCGGTTCGATATCGACGACGGTACCGGTGCCGACGGAGACGGAGCTATCGAGGCCTTCCGCCTCGAGCCGCTCGCGGATCCGGTGCGCCAGCGCGTCGCGCTCTTCCAGGATCTCTTCGCCGAAGACGCCGATCAGGTCGCCATCGGGGGTATCGAGCGCCCGCCGCAGGCTGAGGCCCATCCGGCGCCGTTGCGGATCGATCCGAATGATCCGGAGCAACAGCTCCTGGTTCTCGCTCACGACCTGCTTGGGATGAGTCACCCGGTCATCGACCAGCTCGGAGACGTGGATCAGACCCTCGATCCCATCCTCGATCCGGGCGAAGGCGCCGAAATTGGCAAGTTGGGTGACGGTGCCGCGAACCAACTGGCCGACCTCGTACTTGGTCGCCACCCGGCTCCAGGGCTCAGCCTGCGTCCGCTTGATGGACAGGGCGATCTTTTTCTCTTGGGCATTAATGCCCAGAACGTGGACATCGACTTCTTGGCCGACCTTGAGCACTTCGCTCGGATGCCGGACCCGGCTCCACGACAGCTCCGAAAGATGGACCAGCCCGTCGGCGCCGCCGATGTCGACAAAGGCGCCGAAGTCGCAGATGGAGGAGACCCGGCCACGCCGGACCTCGCCCTCTTTCAATTCCTCGATCAGCCGTTCCTTCATCACATCACGCCGCTCTTGGACGGCCTGGCGCTCCGACAGAATCAGCCGGTTGCGATGGCGATTGATCTCGATCACCTTCAACGGCAACCCGGTCCCGATCAAGCGCGCCATATCGGCTTGCTTGCTCGCCTCGTCGCCGCCGCGAATCTCGGTGACCTGGGAGGCCGGGACAAAGCCGCGGACCCCGTCGAGATTGACCAGCAGGCCGCCTTTGTTGTAGTTGGTGACTTCGGCCTCAATGACTTCGTTCGCCTCGAAGATCTCTTGCAGCCGCCGCCAGCTCTTCTCCTGGCGGGCGCGGTCGATGCTGACGACCGCGTGCCCTTCCTGGTTCTCGGGCTGGACGACGAAGACCAGGATGTGATCCCCAATGGCGAGCGCCTGCTTTTCATCCTGGGTCAGGCTGGAGTACTCCCGCGACGGGACCACGCCCTCCGACTTCGAGCCGATATCGACCAGGAGCTCCTCCCGATCAACATGCATGATGACGCCATCCATGACGTCGCCATACTTCAGGCTCTTGTAGTCATGGCTGGGATCGCTCAGAAATTGCTCCATGAGCGAAGCGGCATCAAGCTCACCCTCGTCTGGCGATACGGCCACGCTTTCGGCGGCCGGCTCAGACTCGGCGACTGCTTGATCCGACGCGGCCGGCGGCGCGGCGTCAATGCTCGCCACCTCTTCGGCCGGCGGCGCGGCACCAATGCTCGCCACCTCTTCGGCCGGCGGCGCGGTGCCGTTGCTCGCCACGTCTTCGTCGGTTGCCACGTTAGTCAGTTCGCTCACCTCGATACCGTCCATAAACCTTCCCTAAGCCGGAGAAACACGATGCGCCGTCCCATCTGAGCCGTGCCCCTGGGGCCGCCGACCGAGACTGGAAAGCCGCGGGTGTCAGTATAGCCGCGCCCTCCGCGCGACGCAACCGCGCAAAAGCGCGGCAAAGCCATTTGTTCTGGCTTCATTGCTGCCAAATTTACGTCCGGTCGCTGCCCGTCAGCCAATCGCGGGCACCATCTCCCGGCCCACCTTGCTCGTAGCCGAGGCGACGGCGCTCAGCGCCTGCACCAGGTCCGGCTCATGGGCCCAGCCCATATGACCGAGCCGGACCAGGGTCTCGGTATACGCACCCTGGCCGGTCTGCGCTTCGACCCCATACTCCCGCCGGAGGAGGCTGAGAAAGTCGGAAGCCGTTACTCCAGCCGGGGGCAAGAAGGCGGTGACCGTGTCGGAAGCATAGCAAGGATCGGCAAACAGTGTCAGGCCGGCCCGTACGATTTCGGACCGGGTGAGCGCTCCCAGCGCCCGGTGCCGGGCCCACACGTTTTCCAGCCCTTCGGCCAGGATAAGATCCAGCGCGGCGTTGTAGCCATAGAGCATGGTCAGCGGCGACGTCGTTGCCGTCACGCCATCCCTCGCGGCTTGCCGGGCGGTCTCGAGATCCCAGAAGAAGCGTGGAAAGCTCGCGGTCCGGTGGGCGGCCCAGGCTCGCTCGCTGACGGTGGCGATCACCAGCCCCGGCGGGCACATCCAGGCCTTTTGCGAGCCGGAAAAGACGAAGTCGAGATCCCAGGCGTCGATCTCGAGCGGGATTCCACCAGCGGAGCTGACCGCATCCACGATCACCAGCGCACCATGCCGGCGGACCACCCGCGCCAGCTCCGGCAGCGGGTTGGTCACCCCGGTCGATGTCTCGTTGTGCGCGATCAAGACCGCTTTCACGTCGGGATTTCGTTCCAGTGCTTCACCCACGGCATCGGCGGTGATTGGCCGGCCCCACGGGACCTCGAGCAATCGGACGTCCAAGCCGAACCGGGTCGCGACGTGCGCGAAGCGCTCGCCAAAGCTGCCCGCCACGGTGGCCAGCACCGGATCACCCGGCGAGAAGAGGTTGACGATTGCGATCTCCCACCCGGCCGAACCGCTGCCCGGCCAGATCAAGACATCACCCCGCGTGCGATGGACCGCTCGCGATTTGGCGAGCAGCTCGCCAAAGAAGGCCTTAAACTCCGGGCCCCGATGCGGGATCATCTCCCGCTGCATGGCGGCAAGCACCGCCGGCGGCAATGGCGTCGGACCCGGCAGCCGGAAGTTCACTGGCATCGCGTGGATCGCTCCTGGTCTCGGTCGAGGACGTGGCGACGGGATCATCCTGACGGCTTCCCTGGGCAGTATAGGGGTTCGGCTCGATGTCGATGGCGGTAAGGTGTCGCGGGTCCGCGAAGAGCAGCAGCTCCGGCGCGCAGTGCTCGGCCGTGACTCGAATCAGGCCGATCCCGAAATGTGGCCCCCACCGGCGGTCGGTGGGGGATCCCGGATTGAACAAGATCGTGTCCGCGACCCGCTCGATCTTTGGAATGTGACTGTGTCCGTAGATGACGAGGTCGGCCGACCCGGCGAACGTTCGGGCCACGGCGCGAGCCGTCCGCCCCTGATGGCCATGAACGAGCACGAACTCGAACCGGCCGGCTTGAAACCGTATGACGGCGGGTAGCTGGTCGAGCAGGTCAGGCGTGTCGTTATTCCCATGCACCGCCAGCACTGGAGCGCTCGCTGCCAGCGCGCTCAGGACGGTTCGGACGTTGAGATCTCCGGCATGCACGATGAGGCCCACGCCGGCCCGCTCGAACACCTCCAGGACTTCAACCGGTATTTGACGGCGGCCGCGTTCGTAGACATGCGTGTCCGAAACCACTCCGATTGTCAGGGGGACCGCGAACGTTCGCTCCAGATCGGCCACCACGTTACACCCGTTCCGGGAGGCGTCGGGGGCCGACCTCGTCCAGCAGCGAAAAGATGATCCCGCTGGCAATACTGGTGACGATCGCGCCAATCACGGCGCCGGCGGGCGTGACCCGGAGACCAGGGGTGAGCCACGCCGCCAGCGCGAACAAGCCGGCATTGAGGCCGAGGGAAGTGAGGCCGAAGCTGAGACAGCTGACCGGGAGGGTCAACCTGGCGAGGACCGGCCTGATCGCGGCGTTGACAACCCCGAGCAACGCGGCAAAGACGAACAAGGCGGTGCGCGTCTCGTAGGCGACCAATCGTTGCTCTGAGATGGTGCCGACGAGCAGCGCCGCGACACAGGTTGCCAGCATGTAGGCAACAACGCGAACGATCACGCCCCGGCCGCTCCTGCCAACGGCCACGCCACGAGGATGCTGAACTCGCCATGGTCGAACGTCGCCACCCTCTCCGCGACGGAAGACGGCCGCTGGCCGTGAAGCAGGCTCGCCATCGCCTCCCGCATCCTGGGCAGCAAGCGCGGATCCATCGGACTGTTCCCGTGCGCCGCTAAGACCAGCCGGGGACGCGGCTTCAGACTTGCCAGCAAGGCCAGCGTCGCGTGGTACGCCGGGAGGTCCGAGTCATGCATTTGGGCATACAGGGCGCCGTCGTAGGCGGCATCGGTGCTGAAAAGCGTCGCGGTCGCCCGCTCCCAAAGAGCGATCAGGCCGGTTGTATGCCCCGGCGTATCCAGGACCTCCAGCGTCCGATCACCGAGGTCAAACGTATGGCCTCCCTCGACGAAGCCGGTCGGCTCGACCCCGGCGATGACCATCGACCGCGACAGATCGGCGCCGGAAAAGGGGCCCGTCAGGTGCTCGGGCGCGAGATACCGGCGCATGCGCTCCTGGCTCACCCCGGCCCGAAGCTCGGCCGCGGCGTCGGGATGAATCAAGATCTCCGCCTCCCCGGCGAACTGGGGCGTGCTCCCGATGTGATCCCAGTGGGCGTGGCTGAGGACGACGGTGATCGGTCGCTTCGTCATCCGCACGACCTCCGAGCGTAGATCACCAACCCCGGTTCCGGCAGGCCCATCCCGTCGACCGCGTTCCACATCCACATCGACCTCCGAGCGTAGATCACCAACCCCGGTTCCGGTATCAAGGAGTACCGCGCCCGTCGAGCCGGTGATGAGATAGGACTTCACACGCTCATCGTGCCACGGCTCCTCGATGACAAAAACGCCTGGCCCCAGCTCCGCGATGCGGAACCAGCTACCGTTCGAGCTACCCGCGTCCATCCCCGGTCAATCCCATCCTCGACCTCCGGTTCGCGCCTCCTTGGCAAGGTCAGATTATACTTCGAGTTGGCGCCAATCCCGCTGGAAAGAGCACCGAGCCGAAGGTTGTTGAGGGGCCATGCTATCATTTTCCTAGTAACCAGTCCTGACGGTAGCTTTAACGGATTGGTACGCCGCACCGCGACTCGATCGCGAGGGCGAGGACAGGTCGAGGCATCTAGATGGACACTCCAGCCACACTCGGTTGCCCGGTGGCCCGGACCGCCGAGATCATCGGGAACAAATGGACGCCGCTGATCGTTCGCGACTTGGCGCGCGGCTGCCGACGGTTTGGTGAGCTAGAGCGCTCCCTAGTCGGGATTAGCCCAAAGACGCTCTCGGAGCGCTTGAAGCGGCTCGAAGAAGCGGAGGTGATCGCGCGGGCGTGCTTCGCCGAAGTACCGCCCCGGGTCGAATACTCATTGACCGGCAAAGGGCATGCCCTGCTCCCGGTCATCGAAAGCATGCGCGCCTTCGGCATCACCTGGCTCGCCACCGAACCGTGCGAGGTCGCCGACCCGCCGGTTCCGGTCCGCCCTGGCGCCGCGGCGGCCATCTCCTAACCATCAGGCATCGAGCAATCGCTCAGCTCGACGGTGGCCGTTGGGTATAATCGCGGCGTCGCTCACGGTGGGCAGCAGTTCGCCTTGATCCCACGGGAAGGATACGCCTCACTGATGCCGACCACGGTCACAAGGCAGTTGGAACCCAATGCGGCACCGAACACCCGGACGACCTCCGCCGTCCGCCGGCGCGTCTTCTCTGGGATTCAACCATCCGGCAACTTCCATATCGGCAACCTGCTTGGGGCCATCAACAATTGGGTAGTACAGCAGTCCCTGTACGACAATGTTTTCTGCATTGTCAATTTGCACGCCTTGTCGCTGCCGACAACCCGCGATTCACTGCGGGCAAACACGCAAGACTTAGCCAACACCCTGCTCGCCTGCGGCCTCGATCCGGCTGAGTCGATCATCTTTGTCCAGTCGGATGTTCGCGAGCACAGCGAGCTCTGCTGGCTGCTGACCTCGGTGACCCAATTCGGGGAACTGCGCCGGATGACGCAGTTCAAGGACAAATCCGCCGGCAGGGACGAGAACGTTTCAGCCGCCCTCTTCACCTACCCGGTGCTGCAGGCGGCCGATATCCTGCTCTACGACACGAACCTGGTGCCGGTTGGCGACGATCAGAAGCAGCACGTCGAGATCACCCGCGACATCGCTACCCGCTTCAACGCCCGGTACGGGGAGACATTCGTCCTCCCCGAGCCCGACATCAAGGCGGCGGGGGCCCGGATCATGGCCCTCGACAACCCGGCCAAGAAGATGAGCAAGAGCGATGCAACGCCGATGTCGGCCATCGCCCTGACCGATCCCGCCGACGATATCCGGCGCAAGATCAAGCGGGCGGTGACGGATTCCGGCTCGGAGGTCACGGCGGGGCCCGACAAGCCGGCGCTGACCAATCTCCTCACGATCTACAGCCTCTTCTCGGGTGAGCCGATCCCCGAGATCGAAGCGACGTACGCCGGCAAA
The DNA here is from genome assembly GCA_030859715.1 of Chloroflexota bacterium. Taxonomy (GTDB): domain Bacteria; phylum Chloroflexota; class Chloroflexia; order Thermomicrobiales; family UBA6265; genus JACCYK01. The sequence continues at coordinate 36,920 of JALZJP010000050.1, read as the reverse complement.
GGGTATGGCGCGTTCAAGGCCGACCTCGCCGAGCTCATCGTGGCCGCCCTGGCGCCCATCCAGATCAGGCTGGCGGAGCTCGAAGCAGATCCCGGCATCGCCATCGCGGCGATGGCGGACGGAGCCGATCGCGCTCGCGAGTACGCGGCGGCGAAGATGGCCATCGTCCGCGAGCGAATTGGCCTGACCTTGGCCCGCGGCTAACGACCGCCCGAGTCGTCAAGCGATTCCTGCAACGGGGTCCGCACGTTGACGCTCATCGCGAGCGGCTGCCCGATGACATGTTCCGCGCCATCGACGGTGATCCGCAGCGGCCCGTCAAATGGCAAGCGCTCGATGAGCGCGACGGTGACGCCGGGCCGGACACCGAGACCGCCCAGGAACCGCAACTGCTCCGGGTCGCGGTCGGAGACGCGAACGACGACCGCCGCGATGCCGGGCTCCAGATCGAGCAGCCGCAAGCTGGAAATCCGGGGCATTTGGCCGGACGGGGTGGGGATCGGATCCCCGTGCGGATCATGGGTGGGAAAGCCGAGCGCCGAGTCCATCCGCGCCTCTAGCTCGTCGGAAACATGATGTTCGAGCCGTTCCGCTTCTTCATGGACCTGATCCCAACCGTAGCCAAGCGTTTCCGCCAAGTACAGCTCCAGCAGCCGGTGGTGCCGGATCACCTCCAGCGCTACCCGCTCGCCGGCGGGAGTCAGCCGGACCCCGTGATACGGCGTGTGCGCCACCAGCCGCAGCTCGTGCAGCCGCTTCACCATGTTCGTCACCGAGGGACCGGAAAACCCAATCTCGTCCGCCAGGCGCTGAGTCGCCACATCCTGGCCGTCAGCTTGAAGCCGGTAAATGCGCTTTAAATAGTCTTCCATCGCCGGCGTAATCACGGGCGATCCGGTGGCGTCTGGCATTCCCGGCCCCTGGCCGCGTTCCGTGGCGCGTGGCTGATTCAATGGCCCGGCACCTGTTGGGCCTGGACACTGCCAAGCTTGGTCAGCGTCAGTCGCTGAGCCGGACTATCCGCCACCAACCCATCTTGGACCGCCGCCGTGACGACGTTCGACGTCATTCGGCGACTCCACAGGAACCGCTCGCCGATCGTTTCCATCGACACTCCTCCCGGATGGAGTCGGAGGTGGGAGAGTAGCAGGCTGCGAGCAAACGCTCGACGCAAGGTGAAGAGCTGAGCGTACCTGGCGACCAGGCCGTGTCGAGGCGCGAAGAGGAAGCATGCCACAAAGATCACACCGGCGACGACGGCCATCGCCGCCGCGATCGAGCCATCAATCCAGCGTGCCAGCCAGTACCCGCCGATGGCCGACCCGCTCCCGATCGCGACCGCGAGCCCGAGCATCACCAGCAACCGGTCGGTGAGGAGATAGGCGGCGGCGGCCGGTACGATCAGCATCGCCACGACCAGGATCGCGCCGACGCTGTCAAAGGCCACCACGGTGGTGGCGGACACGAGCGCCATCAGCGCATAGTGGATGACGGTTGGGGCGAATCCCAGCGCGGCGGCGAACCCTCGGTCAAAGGTGGCCAACTTCAACTCTTTGAAGAACAGCAGGACGAAGAGGGCATTGACGATGGTCATCGTGCCCAGGAGCCAAAACGACCGGTAGCCGACATCGACGCCGAAGAGCGTCAGCCGGTCGAAGGCGACGAACGTAATTTCGCCGTACAGGACATGATCGACGTCAATATGCACGGCCGAGGGAAAGCGCGAGACGATGATGACCCCGATGGAGAAGAGCGCCGGAAAGACGAGCCCGATCGCGGCATCCTCTTTGACCCGGCCCGTGCGATAGATCAGCTCGACCAGGGACACGGTCAACAAGCCGACGGCCCCGGCGCCCAGCACCGCCAGGATCGGCGACCGCGACCCGGTGAAGAAAAAGACGGCCACGATGCCGAGCAGGACGGAGTGGCTGATCGCATCGCCCATCATCGACATCCGCCGGAGGACGAGGAACGTGCCGACGATCGCGCAGGAAGCGCCAACCAACGCACCCGTGATCATAATCACCAGGGCGATGCTCATGGCGCTTGCCCCGGCCGTGCCGTCGGGCGGGCCGGCCGGTGCGAGGGGCCGGCGACCACGTCGGAGGCGCGACCAACGGCGGCGGCATCTTCGGCCCGTAGCTCGGCCTCGATCATGGCCAACGCCTCGGGCGGCAACACGCGTTCGATCTCGGTGGCGTCATAGTGAATGGCATCCAGCGGCAAATCCATCTGCCGCGCCATGTACTGCTTCCAGACCCGTTCTCGACGTGACGCTTCCGCCGTCGCCTCGGCCCCGGCGGCGGTCAAGCTCCAGCCGTCGCGTCCATTGCTCGAACGCGTCACCAAGCCACGATTCGCCAACATCGCGAGTTGCCGGGTCATCAGTCCGCCCGGCACGCCGCGCTTCGCTTGGAGATCGGTCAACGGGATCATGGCGCCCTCCTCACCCGCGGCGGCATCGGCCAGGTCATGCAGAATGGACGCGAGCTGAACCCGCTGCCGATGCCGCCGCCGGCTGATGGCAGCCCAAAGCAACCCCCGGCGGGGAGCCGCCAGAAGCGAGACGGCGGTCAGCGTGGTCGCGATCAGGACGACGGCGGGACCGGTCGGCAAGTCGGTGATCTGGCTGCTCAAGATAGCCCCGATCGCCCCGGACACCGCGCCAAAAAGGCCCGAGAGCACCAGCATCGTGCTCAACTGGTCGGTCCATTGCCGGGCCGCCGAGGCGGGCGCGATCAGGATGGCGACGACGAGGATGACGCCGACCGCCTGCAACCCAATGACCACCGCCACGATCAGCAACGCGGTTATCAGGATGGTGAGCATTGTCGTTGGATAGCCGATGCTCGCGGCGAAATCCGGATCGAAGCTGAGCAGCTTGAATTCCTTGAAGAGCAGGACGACCGTTGCCAGGGCGATCGCGCCCAAGATGCTCATGGTGATCACATCGTTGCGGACTAGTGAGGCCGCCTGGCCAAAGAGGAAGCGATCGAGCCCGCTCTGGCCGCTGCCGCCGGTGTTCTGCACGTACGTCAGCAGCAGGAGACCCAGGCCAAAGCCGGTTGACAGAACGATGCCGAGCCCGGCGTCGTCCTTGATCCGCGTGGTGCGGGTAATGAGCAGGTAGAGCAGCGTCCCGATCAACCCGGAAAGGCCGGCCCCGATCATCAGCGGCAGCGACTCTCGCGAGCCGGTGATGATGTATGCGATACAGATGCCAGGCAGTGCCGCGTGGGCCAGCGTATCGCCCAGCAGGCTTTGCCGTCGCAGGGTGGCGAACGACCCCAGCACCCCACCAACCACGCCAAGCACCGCCGCGCCGGCGACGACATTGCGCAGCGTGTACGTCCACTCCAAGCCAAGCACCGCGACGACGACGGCCAGCGGGTCGGAAACGCCGAAGTCAATTACCATTGGTTAGTCCGCGACCGCCGCGCTGGTCTCGGCGGGACCGCCGCTGAGGAAGCCGATCCGGCCGCCGTAGGTGGCGTGCAAATTGGCGTGGGTGAACACGTCGTCAACTGGCCCATAGGCAACGAGGCGAACGTTGAGCAAGGCCACGTCGTCAAAGTAGTCATCAACGGTGTTGAGATCGTGGTGGACCGCGACCACGGTCTTCCCTTGGCTCCGCAGCTCTTGCAGCAATTCGACAATGGCCCGCTCGGTCGTGGCATCGACGCCGGCGAAGGGCTCGTCCATGAAGTACAGGTCGGCTTCCTGGGCCAGCGCCCGCGCCAGGAAGACCCGCTGTTGTTGTCCACCCGACAGCTCACTGATCTGGCGACGGGCGAAATCGGCCATCCCAACTTGCCGTAGCTTGTCCATCGCGATCTGGCGCTCGCGCTTCCCCGGTCGCCGGAACCAGCCGAGGGTGCCGTAGCGGCCCATCGTCACCACATCGAGGGCATCGGTCGGGAAATCCCAATCGACCGAGCCGCGTTGGGGGATATAGGCGACCAAGCGGCGTTGCTCCGCGAACGGATCGCCAAAGATCTTCACCCACCCGGCGGCCACCGGCACCAGCCCCAAGGCGGCCTTGATCAGCGTGCTCTTGCCCGCCCCATTGGGACCAACGATCGCCGTCAGCTTCCCCGGACGCACGGTCAGATCGACATCCCAGAGGACCGGGCGCTCATGGTAGGCAACCGTCAAATCGCGAATCTCGACCGGGGGCGGTCCGGTCGCTACCGTCTCGTCTCCGGTCGGGGCGGCGGACCGGCGCCGTTGCGATTCCACCAACGTGGCCGGAATCACCCCTAAGTCGCTTGTTTGCACGGAACTCATGTCGATTCTAGCCTTCATCCGAACTCAAGTTTAGTTGCCACTATGCTACTACAGGCGGCACGATGCCAACGTGCCCCGCGCTCCGCGTTGCGCCTCGGAGCATGGCTGAACGCGGTGACAAGCACCGCGTTCAGTCCCACACATTGGCGCCCGGACGTTGCCCAGCTTCCCACCGAGGAACTGCCGATCAGGCAACGTTCGGGCGCCAATGATCAGTCGACGGTGCCGCCGAGGGCGGCGGTGATAGTGTTGACGTTGTGGTCGACCATGCCGATGTAGGTCCCCTCCGGCGTGCCGGCGTCGCCCATGGCGTCGGAGAACAGCTCACCGCCGATCTCGACCTCCATGCCGGCGTCGCGAACCGCCGCCTGGACCGCTTCAATCGTGCGCGGTGAGACGCTCGACTCGACGAAGATGGCCGGAATCCCAGCCTCGATGATCTCGTCAACAATCGCCTGCACGTCGCCGACGCCGGCTTCGCTCTCCGTGCTGATGCCTTGCAGGCCGGCGACCTCGAGCCCGAAGTGTCCGCCAAAATAGTTGAACGCATCATGGGCGGTGACGAGCGTCCGGTTCTCTTCCGGGATCGTGGCCAGCTTCGCCAGCCATTCCTCGTCATGGGTCGCCAGTTCGGTCAGGTACGCCTCGGCATTGGCCGCGTACGTCTCGGCGTTGTCCGGGTCGAGGCCCGACAGCGCCGCCGCGGTCCGCTCGACCGTGTAGGCCCAGAGCGTCGGATCGAACCAGACGTGCGGATCGTATTGGCCCTGGAACTCGGCTGGCTCGAGCAGCAGGTCTTCTGGAATGGTATCGGTCACCGCGACGACCGCCCGGTCGCCCGCCAGTTGTACGAGGATGTCCGCCATCCGCCCTTCCAGGTTCAGCCCGTTGTACAGGATGATGTCGGCCTCGAGCAGGGTATTGATGTCTCCCTCGGTCGCTTGGTAGAGGTGGGGGTCGATGCCGGGACCCATCAACGCTTGGGCCGCGACCAGGTCGCCGCCGATATTTTGGGCGATATCGGCGATTTGGCCGATGGTCGTCACCACTTGGATTGGCTCGTCTTGGGCCACCGCGACCGGCGACCGACCCAAGCCCACCATCGTTGCCACCACGAGGGCAATCATCGCCATCGCCGCGATTACCGTTGGCGCGGACGGTGCTGTCCACGTCCGTCTCATCCTTCGCTTCCTCCTCAGGCGTATTTTAGCCTTAGCTAAATCTAATCCCCGCGTATCCTAACCCTTCCCCTGAGATCGCGCAAGCGGACCGCCGCCAACTTCGCATTTCGTCTAGCGGTCGCTATCATCTCGGATGGTCGTCGCGAACGGATGGACGGGCCGCCCCGCTCATCTCCACCGGGAGGAGTCGCTATCCAAGGCAAGACCGAGCAACCAGGCTGGCGCCCAATTGCTCGGTCTCTTCCACAATCCAGAAATGTGATTCAGGCGGCGGTTTATCGACTCGCGAGCGCATACGCCGGGATGGCGCAGGCCACGTCCGTGTATTCGATATCGTCGAGCGAGGACGGGGCCTCGGGGCCACACATCGGGCAATGCGGATCCCGGCTGAGGCGAAGCGCGCGAAACTCGGTGGTCAGCGCATCGTAGGTCAAGAGTCGTCCCACGAGCGGATCGCCGATGCCTAGGATCAGCTTGATCACCTCGGTCGCCTGCAACAGGCCGATCGTGCCGGGGAGAACGCCGAGGACGCCGGCCTCGGCACAGCTTGGCGCCAGCTCCGGCGGCGGCGGCGTGGGAAAGAGGCAACGGTAGCATGGCCCCTGGCCCGCGATGAACGTGGTGGCCTGGCCTTCGAAGCGGAAGATGCTGCCGTGAATATTGGGCTTGTTGAGCAGGACGCAGGCGTCGTTGATGAGATAGCGCGTCGCGAAGTTGTCCGTGCCATCGAGAATGATGTCGTAGCCGGAGAAGATGTCGAGGACGTTCTCCTTGTGCAGCCGCGTATTGTGCCCGATCACTCGCACATCCGGGTTCAGGCTCTCGATCGCGGTCCGGGCCGAATCGACCTTCGCCACGCCCAAGCGGTCGGTGGTGTGCAAAATTTGCCGTTGCAAGTTGGAGTCATCGACCGTGTCGGCATCGAGCACGCCCAGGGTGCCGACCCCGGCCGCCGCCAGGTAGAAAGCGGCCGGTGAGCCAAGGCCGCCGGCGCCGACCAGGAGCACCTTGGCATCGAGCAGCTTCTGTTGCCCCACTTCCCCAACCTCGGGAATGAGCAGATGCCGGCTGTAGCGTCGGCGCTGGTCCGGGCTCAGGCTCCGCGGGACGCTCCACGGCAAGTTGGCGTTCTTCCAGGCGGTGAAGCCGCCGCTGACCGAGGTGACATCGGTATAGCCGAGCTCTCGCAGCGCCTTGGCGGCAAAAGCGGAGCGGGTGCCGCCGGCGCAGTAGATCGCGATGGGACGATCACGATCGGGCGCCTTCTCCTCGATCTGCAGTTCCAAGTAGCCGCGGGGGATATGAAGCGCCTCCGGCACCATCCCTTGATCGACCTCGTCCTGCTCCCGCACATCGACCAGCAGGGCTCCTTCGCGCCGCAGGTGGTCGGCCGTTTGGACGTCGATCTCACGGATCGAGGCTTTGGTTTCGTTCAGTAGATCGCGGAAGGTCTTGGCCATCGGTCACTCCACCGGGGATTGTCGACTAGATACCTAAGTTTCTAGTAAAGATTACTCGAAATCAGCCGCGCCGGCAATCTTGCCGCGCTGTTGACCCGCCCGCAAACGGCGCGGCGGCCGCGACGTCGCGAGGAGTTGGTTCAAGGCTTGGAGCAGGTTCTTGATGGACCGTTCGTCGTTCAGGAAGAGCGATAGCTCCAACTCTTCCGGCGTCAGGTCACGACCGCTTAGCGCCCCGGTGACGGCCAGCCACCGTTCGGCGGCATGCTCGGCGGCACCCAGGTGGCCCAGCAACGCGAGCGCCTGCTTACCCCGCGCCCGCTCGGCTAGCGCGGGGTCTGCCGCCGGCGCCGGCGTGTCTGGTTCACCGCGCAACGCCCGCCAGACCGCCGGGGTCGTCGCCAGGATGAGGCCTTCGTCCTCCGCCCGCGCGTGGCTGACGGTACGTGGCCCCGGCGTATTGAGCCGGGCGGCGGTCTCCAGCGTCTCCAGGTCATCACGGAACCGATCATGGCCGCGACGTCCATCGTCGCCAGTCTGGTTGAGGCGATAAACGTAGACTAAGAAGGCGGCGGGGCCGACCGTCGACTCGAACTCAGCGGCAAACACGGTCAGCACCTGGTCGCGGTCAATCAGGGTCAGCTCGTGCCCGATCGTCGCCGCATCGTCTGGCAGATCAAGCACTTCAATCAAGATCGATGCCGCACGCCTCGCCTCGCTACCGTGTTCGTCGCTCGTCATCTTGCTCCGTCCCTACCGCGGGTCTCTCCCATCAGCCTCGTCGAGTGTATCCTGACGGTCGGGTTCGCCACGAATTCGACCGCTCGGAGCCGGACTGATGCTCGATCAGGAAACCGCCGCCAAGTTGCTCCAGGAAGCGCATGCCGCCGCCGCGCGTGCCTACGTCCCCTACTCGCGCTTTCCCGTCGGCGCCGCCTTGCTGACAACAGACGGCACGACTAGCACGGGCTGCAATATCGAGAACGCGAGCTACGGCCTGACTGTCTGCGCGGAACGGGTCGCGGTCTTCGCCGCGGTGGCGAGCGGGGCACGGGCGGTGGTCGCGATCGCGGTGGTTGCCGCCAATGTCGACGGCGTCACTCCCTGCGGCGCCTGCCGCCAAGTGCTCAACGAGTTCGTCCCCCCGGATGGCGACCTCATCGTCGTCCTCGAGCGCGACGGCAAACCGGAGCAAATCACGCTCGCCGCGCTGTTGCCGCGCGCCTTCGGGCCGCGCGACTTGGCGTCGACCTAATCCGTGATTCGCCCGTTCCTGGTATGATTCGACGTTTGCCATACGGCCCGACCGGCCGCGTGGACGGCGAGGAATGTTCACGGTTCGCGTTTCGAGCGGGCCGCGCGAGTATTGGAGCGAGGAATGGCAAGCGGCACGGTTCAGGTATGGTCCGCCGGACGCGGCAGCGGCTGGATTCGGCCGGATAGCGGCGGGACGCGGGTCTACGTCCACAAGAGCGGCATCGAATCGGCGGAAGCGGGTCGAGCGCCAAAGCTCGAACAGGGCCAGCGGGTCGAATACCAGCTTGGGCAGCGCCCCAAGGGCACGGCGGCCATCAACGTGCGGCCGCTCGCCGTCGAGCCGGCGCCCGAGCCGGTCGCGGCCGAAAGCTGAGCGGACCAGGCTCCGCCGGCACGATCACTCGCGATCGGGCGGCGCGGCGCCGCGCGACATGGGCTACCGCGTTGCCGCGGCCACAACCGCGTTGCTGAGCCGGGCCCAGCGCGGCAGGATGAAGGTCCACATCCGGGTCACGGTGCGATTGCAAAAGACCGCGAGCGCCAGATCCCGCTCCGGGTCCGCCCAGAGGAGCGTGCCGGCGTGGCCGAAGTGACAGATCGTCCGGGCCGAGGTCAGCTCCCCGGTCCAATGCCGGCGCTTCGTGCCCTTGACCTCCCAGCCCAAGCCCCAGTGCGCGACATCCCAACCGACGCGGCCACTTTCGACGCCGCCGGGGGCACCCAGCGTTTGATCGGTCACCATAGCTGCCATGCCCGCTTCCGACAACAGCCTCGGTCCGTGCGGCAAGAACGCCGCGGCGAACCTGACCGCCGCCGCTGGTGTGCCGTATAACCCGCCCCATGGCACCGCCAGGGATCGCCAATAGTCGCTGTTGTACATCTCAACCGCCGTCCCCGCTTGCGCCGCATCGCCGACGATCGCCAGCCGATTCGTTAGCTCGGGGCCTGGCCCGGCAACGACGTCTGTCAGGCCGAGGGGATCAAGCACGTTTCGCCTGGCCACGGTCCAGAACGATTCGCCGGTCAAGGCTTCAACAAGCTGGGTCAAGACGCCATAGCCGGTGTTCGAGTAGCGCACCCGCGCCCCCGGCGCCGATTGGAGCGGCGCCCGGCACATGGCGGTGACGATGGTATCGAGGTCCGTCGGCTCGGTGTAGCGGTCGTCTCGCGCCGCCAGATCTTCCGGTAGGCCAGAGGTGTGGGCCAGCAACTGCCGGACCGTAATCGTCGTTCGCAGCCGTTCCAGCTCCGGCACGATGCCGGTTCCATCCTCGCCCGCCGGCATCCGGAACTCCGGCACCAGGCGGACCACGCTCTCGTCGAGCGAGACCAGGCCACGCTCAACCAGGGTCATCACCGTGGTTGCCGCGATCGGCTTGGTGATCGACGCCATGGCAAAGATGGTCTCGGCGGTGATCGGCACTCCCGGCCGGGACTCGCCGGCGTAGCGGCTGGCGACGACTTCGCCCCGGTGCCTGACGACCGCCCCGGCCCCGGCCGGGCCTTGCGGCACGATCCACTCGTCAATCAGGGCCAGAGCCGTCTCCACATCAACCCCGGCCGACCACCGCGGCTGCCCACGTTCACTCAAGCGCTCACCTCCGACCACGAGGTAGCAAGATGCGGAGCAAACACCGCCTCCGCTTGAGTATCATCCACGGGCAGGGGTCGATCAGCCAGCCGTGATTCTGGAGATGACGATGCGGGTAGCGGATGAATACACCTTGCGGATCGTGCTAACCGCCGCCGATCTCGCCCGGTCCGCCGCGGATGTCGTGAGTGAGACCGTCCGGGACAAGCCGGATGCGGTGCTCGCCTTGCCGACGGGGAGCACGCCGCTCGGGATGTTCACCGAACTCGCGCGGCGGGCGCGGGCGGGTACGACGGACTTCTCGCGGACGCGGTTCTTTTGCCTCGATGAGTACCTGGGCCTCTCGATGGAGGACCCGAACAGCTTGACCGGCTGGCTCTTTCGCGAATTCTTCACCCCGGCCGGCATCGACGCGGCGCAAGTCCACACCGTTCCCTCCGAGCCGGCCGATGCGGAGGCGGACGCACAAGCATATGAAGACGCCATCAGCCGCGCCGGCGGCCTTGACCTGGCGGTGCTCGGGATTGGTCCCAATGGCCACATTGCCTTCAACGAACCGGGCTCGACCCGCGATTCGCGGACGCGGGTGCTCGATCTGACCCCCGAATCGCGAGACCAGGCCGCGGCCTATTGGCAGGGTACCTTCCCCGCTCCATCGCGGGCGATGACGATCGGCGTCGGCACACTGCTCGAGGCGGCGAAGATCGTGTTGATCGCCAGCGGTGAGGCCAAGGCCGGGATCCTGCACGCGGCCTTGCGGGGGCCGATCTCACCGGCGGTGCCGGCATCACTCCTCCGCCCTAACCCGGAGAAGCTGATCGTCATCGCCGATGCGGCGGCGGCCCGGGAGCTGTGAGCCGAGCGGGTGGAGCGCTGTCCGCCCTCAATCCCAATCCGAGGGAGATTGCTCCTCGACCGGCGCCCCTTGGTCTTGCGAGCCATCGTCCCACTGCTCTTGCTGCCACTCACCTTCTTGCTGCCATTCACCGTCGGACTGTTGTTGCTCCCAGTCGTTCTGATCCTGGCCCTGGTTCTGGTCGTTGTCGCGCCGTCGCTCTTGAGGCGGCGACATGGTCGACCGCGCTTGCGGGTTTGCCGGGAGGTCGGGCAGCAGTTGGGCGCCGCTGCCCGGTCCCGAGATGGAGAAGGCGAGTGATCCTAGTTGGCGGCCGCCGCCAAAGAGATAGACCGCGTACTCGCCGCCGCCGAGCCCACCGTTGAGGGTCAGCGGCAGGGCCACCCATTGCGTGTCGGCCGAGGTCGTCAGCTCCACCTCGGCGGCGCCAACGATGTTGCCGAAGGCGTCGGTCCAACTCGCGGACACCACCTGGCCGGGATGAACATCGCGGAGCCGGGCGGCGGCAAACGCGGTGCCGGCATCGGCCGGGACGCTCAGGTAGCTCCCCGATGGCGCCCCGTCCGGGCCGACGCCCAGCGTGAGGACCAATTGATCCAGCATTGGTGGCATCGGAGGCGTGGGATCTGGCGTGCCGGTGGGCTCGAAGAACGTTTGCGCGGTCCGTGTCGCTTGCTGGGCCGAGAGTTGCGGTGTCTCGACCGCCTGATCGAATGCTTGCGACCGCCGGGCCTCGTTCATCGATCCCGTATTGCAGCCCGTGATCAAGAGGATTGATACGATCAACGAGCCAACGGCCGCGCCGCGGCGGGCAACGTCACGCCCCGCGCCCGGCCGCTGGCTGGACGTCTCAGTTGAACCCCGTTCCCGGCGGCGGTCGATACGGCCCAAAGGCATCTTGGTACTCCTCGGCCACCTCCATCGCGGTCTTATGCACGTAGATCCGCGTCGTGGCCGGGGAAGCATGACCCAAAATGGTCTGTACCGTCGACTCCCGCACCCGGCGCCGGACCAATTCGGTCGCCAGGCCGTGCCGGAACGAGTGCGGGGTGACATCGCTTTCGACCCCGGCGGCCTCCGCCAGCTCGGCCACGATATGCTCGACGGTGCGCGGGCTGATCGCGGATCCGGCCGACCCCACCTTGTCCCGGCCGCTAAACGCCGGCAACGCGCCGGAGCCCCGGCTGGCGTCACCCCGGGCGGTCCAATACGCGGTCAGCGCTTCGGCCGTCCCGACATCGAAGTGGACCGTGCGGCTCTTGCCGCCTTTGGCCCGGTAAATGCTGGCGGAGCCGCCCGCCAGATCGATATCCCGGCGGCGGAGCGCGCAAAGCTCGGAGACTCGTACCCCGGAGCGAAACAGGAAGCGGATCATGGCCCGCACCTTGAGCCGGCGCAGATCCAGATGCGGCCGCTGCTCGCGCGGCCGCCGGTTGACGTACTCGACGATCGTGTCGAGGTCCGCCAGCTTCACGTCCGGCGGCGGCGGCGTGAAGCGGGGCATCATCGCCGCGATGCGGGTCCGGAGGCGATCGCCGGAGAGTCCGGGGTTATGATCGTAGCTGGAGAGAAAGGCGCAGAACTTTCGCACCGCGGAGAGGTTGTTTTGCGCCGTCCGCATCCGCGAGACCTCCTCCGGACTGCGAATGTCCGGAGGGACGAGCAACGAGGCGAACATCGTCACATGCTCTGCCTGGATCGCCGACACGAGCGCGATGTCGGGATTCATGCCCTCGTTCTGTTCAAGATGGCGGAGGAACTTGGCGATGCCGTGGCGATACGTCTTCTTCGACCTCGGAGCTAAACGCAGGTCACCAAAGAAGACTTCCACCGCTGCCGCGATCGTGAGTGGCTCGGACTCGTCGGTTAACTCCTGGCGGTCATGGTCGGAGCTCGGCTGACCCCGGCTACTTAGGAGTCGCTCAGTCCGCGGCTGGCCGATAGTCGTCGCCACGAGCGATCCTCCCCTGGAACCTCACCAATGGCGGGGCAGGACGTCACGGCTTCGCCGTCGCGGGTGTACGTACACAGGAGTATAGCACGGACGGCGGGGCAAAGATCGAGCCGCCCGGCAATCGCCGGCGGCTTCACATTTCTCTCATCGCGATCGCGCGGCTCGGCTCACATCGCCTTGGCATACCGGCGGACGAAGCCGATCGTGTCGTGATGGAACTCGCCGTTGGTGACAATCCGGGAGACGCCCGCCGCCTTCGCCGCCCGGCGGCCGGGGACATCGAGATGCGGCCCGAACCCGAGCAGGGGCGTCGCGTTTGACGTGTCGAGGACTAGCGCCTGGATCAACGGCCACTCGACCGGCGTGTTCATGTCCACCACACCCAGGACCGCCTTCGGGTCGGCCAGTCGCAGCCGGCTGACAAACTCGCTCGTTTTCTGGGCAAAGCTCACGGTATAGCCAGCCGCGCGCAACTGGTTCGCGATGCGAACCCCGAACATGAGGTCTCGATTGAGCACGACGATCGTGCCTAATCCATTCGATTTCGGCTTCAGGTCGTCAACCACCGTCGTCCTTTCGAGTCGTGAGTCGTGAGTCGTGAGTTCGCGTCGTCAAGACTCCGGCTGCCGCGAGCCCTAATCTTACGACTTACGACCTACGACTCACGACTTCGTCCCTGCCGCTTCCTTTTCGCGCTTCTCCATGATGTTTGTCGAATGGCCAGCGTCGAGACGCGCGTTCGGGTTGAAATGGGTGACCGCGTGATTGACCGCCGTCACCGCTTCGGCGGCGCCGGTCGCGATCAGCTTGAACTTGGCGGGGTAGACCGCGATGTCTCCGGCGGCAAAGACGCCGGGAATGTTCGTCGCCATCGTGATCTTGTCGACGACGATCTGGTTGCGCTGAAACTCGAAGCCCCAGGTCTTGATCGGTCCCAGGTCGGCGACGAAGCCGATCGCCACGATCAACTCCTCGGCCGCGATCGTCATCTCCTCGCCGCCGGCATTCTTGAACGACAGCGCGGTCAAGTGGCCATCGGTATCGGCATGGACGGCGGTCGTCTCGCAGCCGGGAAAGTGCAAGTCAACGCTCGACCGTTGAAGCTGGTCGACGGTCGCCTCGTGGGCCCGGAACTTCGAGCGATGAATGACCGAGACGTGTCGCGCCACCGGCTCCAGCGTCACCGCCCAATCGACCGCGGAATCGCCGCCGCCGACGACCACCACATGGCGATCGCGGAACGACTCGACTCGCTTCGCGAAATAGTGAACGCCTCGCCCTTCGAGCTCCTGGATGCCAGGGACATCAATCCGCTTTGGCTCGAAGGCGCCAACGCCGGCACAGACGACCACGGTCCGGGTCAGATGCTGTCCACGAGAGGTTCCCAGGCGGATCAGCCCGTCCTCGCCTCGCTCCAGCTCCAGCACCTCTTCATTGAGCCGGAAGACCGGGTCGGCCTGACGGGCCTGGATGTCGCACTGCTCGACGAAGTCTTTGGCCAGCACCTTGGGGAAGCCAATGACGTCGTAGATGTACTTCTCCGGATAGATCGCCGTGAGCGCCCCGCCCGGTTCTTCCAAGGAGTCGATGACCAGCGTTTTGGCGCCGCGCAACCCGGCGTAGAACGCCGCGAATTGGCCGGTTGGCCCAGCCCCAATGATCGCAATGTCATACACGTCCTGCTCCGCTGGCACATCGCTGGCGCCATTGGAGGCAGCCGAAGTCCCGTCAACCACGGGCGAATGCTCCTCGCTGGAATCGATACATCCATGCGCGTGAACGGCCGGGCGCCGCGATGCGGATGGTCATGGTGCATTAGTTTACCGCAATCCCCGATTGCATCCGTTTCAAGCTTGCCTCGTTCCGTGCCACCGACGCCGTCGGCGCGGCCCAACGTTGGCAACCTCAGCCCTGGACCGGCCAAACGGCGCCGCAATGCGTTGCCAGCGGTTGCCCTGCCCCGTAGAATCCGGATCGGACGCACGACAGAGTCCGACCCGGCGACAGATTCGAGGAGCACGCTCCATGGGACGCGCGAGCCACGCCTTGGCGCCGGAAAAATTGCAAGCGCTCCTGTCGGACCGGGCGCGGGCCGCTCCCGCCAAGCCGATCCTCGATAGCTCAAACGACGTGGTAAACCGGATCTCGTTCGTCTACGGCTTTCCCGATGGCGATTCCCTGCCCGCGGCCGAGGTCGCCGAGGCGACCGCCCGCGTCATGGCGACGGACGGGCGATGGGCGCTGCAATATGGCAGCAACGCCGGTCATGCCGGGCTGATCGACGTGCTGCTCAAGAAGCTGAAGCGCGACCAAGGGATCGACGCCAAGCCGGAGAACATCATCATTACCGCCGGCGGCTCGCAGGCGCTCGCGCTGGTGCTCGACGCCTTTGTCAATTGGGGCGACACCATCATCAGCGAGATGCCGACCTGGCTGGGCGCGGTCCAGGCGTTCAACAACGTCGGCGCCAGCGTCGTGGCCGTCCCGGTCGATGATGAAGGGACCGACACGGAGTCGCTCGAACGGGAGTTGAAACGTCTCCGCCGCCAGGGCGTACAGCCGAAGCTCATCTATGTCATCTCGAACTTTCAGAATCCCCGCGGCATTTCGACCACGCTGGACCGGCGCCGCCAGATCGTCGCCCTGGCGCGAGAACACGGCACACTCATCCTCGAGGACGATGCGTACTTCGATCTCCGGTATGGCGGCAAGACGATCCCCTCGATCTACAGCCTGGACCAGAGTGGATCGACCATGTACATGGGCACCTTGTCGAAGACGATGGGGGCCGGCATGCGCCTCGGTTGGTTGGTCGCCACGCCGGCGATCATTCACCGGCTGGCATCGCTCAAAGTTGACGGCGGCACCAACGTCTTCGGCGCCCACGTCGCGGCCGACTGGCTGCCGCGGCGGCTGCCGGAGCATGTCGGCAAGCTGCGTCACATCTACCAGCGGCGACGCGATCTGATGCTGGCCGCCCTGGAGGAGCACATGCCGCCGGGGACAAGCTGGACCCGGCCCGAGGGCGGGTTCTTCATCTGGGTCACCCTGCCGGACGCGATCGACACGACGCGGATGCTCGCCCAAGCCCGCGAGCGCGGCGTCGACTATCTGCCTGGCCCGACCTGCTTTGCCGACGGCAGCGGCCAGAACCAGCTCCGGTTGGCGTACTCGTACGCGACCGACGACCAGATCGAGCCCGGCATCCGCATCATCGGCGAGATCGTTCGCGGGGAGTTGCTGGAAGCCGGCCGGCGGTAGAGATGTTTGTGTCTTTTGACACGAATTTCGGATGAACACTTGTGCAATCGAAACGCGGCGTCCGCGGCGCGCTGGAATGAATTCCGCGCTGAGCATTGAAAAGTCCTTTCAGGACTGAGTTTCGCGGTGCTACCGAGGCACAAGTGATCACCCGAATTTGATATGACCTCATCGGCGCCGGTCATTCGTCGGTCCTTGGCGCCAGCGTCGCGTCGCTCAGCAACAGGTAT
The DNA here is from genome assembly GCA_030859715.1 of Chloroflexota bacterium. Lineage (GTDB taxonomy): Bacteria > Chloroflexota > Chloroflexia > Thermomicrobiales > UBA6265 > JACCYK01. The sequence goes on along the minus strand of JALZJP010000050.1, from coordinate 20,843 downwards.
GGCGGCCGATCGTCGTATCGGCCTGGCGACAGGCTCACGATCGCGACCTCGTTGGGGCCAGCCTGGAAGAATTCGGGGGCCAATGTAAAGCTCACTTGGTCCCACACGGCATGCTCACCGTTCACCCCATCCTGACCCGGATGCCAATTGGCGAACGCCAGCGGGCTGGTCACGGCGTACATGCCGTTGACCTCAACCGCAAAGGGGAAGGCCAGACCCGACTCGTCGCCGAGCCCGGAAAGCGTCAACCGCAGGCTCGTGACTGGCTGCTCCGGCAGGTCAAACCTGAGCACCGCGCGCCCGAAATCACCCTCGGTGCCGTACAACGCCACCGCCGGACGGCCAAACGAATCGGCATCCACCGGCGCCGCGCCTTGCCATGCGCCGGCGCTGAATTGGATGGCGCCGTCACTGGACCCCGCGCTTGATTCGTCTGGCGCGATCGAGTCGGGGTTCTGCTCTCGCTCCTGATTGCGTCGGCTACTCCGCCGTTCGCGATCGAGCTCGCTCTCGTCTGGAGACGCGGTGGCCGCTGGTTCTGTCGGCGGCGGGGCAGGAGTTTCCGTCGCCATTGCGGTCGGCGGCGGCAATTCGGTCGGCGGCGGCGACTCGGTCGCAATGGTGATCGCTGGCTCCGGGGTTTGGGTGCGGCGGTCAAGCTGCAAGGGCGAGAACAGGCCGTCGGCGGAGCCATCCGGAGTGACGGTCGCCGTGGCAGGAGCCCGCGCCATGGGCATCGGTGTTGGTGAACGCTCACTCGGCACGGCAACTCGACCGTCCTCTGACCCGCCAGGGATACCGGCCAACCCGCTGAACCCGCCCCGCATCACGATGGCGCTCAAGACCGTCAGCGCCACCAGGACCAGGGCCAACGGCCCGATCCAGCTTCGCGCCCATGGCGACGACTGCCGGCGGGGAGGACCGATGGCTCTGGCGTCGGTTCGGGTCGCGGGAGCCACGGGTACGGCGACGGCGGACAGCGAAGCGGTGGTCCCACCTTGGCCGGCGGCGGCGGATCCGGGCAGGTTTGGCGCGGCTTGGGAGAAAGCGGTTTCGAGGGCGTTCGCCATCTCCGCCGCCGTTCGCCGCCGATCCCCCGGCTGCTTCGCCAGCGCTCGCATGACCTCCCGCTCCAGCGCGATCGGCAGCACCAGGCCCGGGAGCGCCTCGCATGGCAGCGGTGGCTGGCGCTGCACATGAGCGAGCATGAGCGCGGTCGGGTTATCGGCGTAAAATGGCTGTTTGCCCGTGAGCATTTCGAAGAGGAGGACGCCCACGGCGTAGAGATCAGCGGCCTCGGTGACCGCTGTCGCTTGGGCTTGTTCCGGCGCCATGTAGACGGCGGTGCCGACCGCCATCCCGTGTGAGGTGAGGGTTTCGGTCCCCGCCCAGAGGGCGACGCCGAAATCGGACACCCGCGCGGTGCCGTGACGATCGAGCAGGACGTTTTGGGGCTTGACGTCGCGATGCACGATGCCGGCCTGATGGATGGCCGCGAGCCCGCGCAAGACCTCGACCGCCAGTCGCACCGCTTCTCGCGGCTCGAACCTGCCGACCTGATCGAGCCGCTCGCGCAGGGTAGGTCCGTCGACGTATTGAAGGACGATATAGGACGCACCTTGGTCGGTGCCGTAGTCGAACACATCAACGGTGTAGGGACTCGAGACGGCCGCCGCCGCCCGCGCTTCCCGCTCGAATCGAGCCGTGGCCGCCGTATCGGCGCCATACCGCTGCCGCAACACCTTGACCGCGACCAACCGGCCGAGGACAAGGTCTTCGGCGAGGTAGGTGACGGCGAAGGTGCCTTCACCGAGCGGTTCGCGCGGCGCGTAGCGTCCTCCCAGCGGGGGGCCCGAACTGAACGAGGGAGAAGCGTTCACGCCGCGCATCACTCCAAGCAAACACGTCCGGCCAGCATTGGCGTCTCGAAGTGTAGACGCACAACCATGGCCGTGACGGCCGGCAAGCAGCGATTGCCGCGTCCGGGGCGAGGGTTATGCCGGCCCCTGATCCTCCCACACGGTGGGCTGACCGAAGGAGGCGACGGGCGGGTAGGCACGCCGCACCGCCAGCACCACGGCGATGCCGAGGATGCCGCCAACCGTCACTTGGAGCGTGTTCATCCCGAGCGCGGCGATGGCTGGGCCGCGGCCCTCCCCCAAGACCAGCCACTGATACACGAAGTACCCGCCAACGACAATGGCGCCGCCGGCAATGACCGCCGGCACCATCGCCTGCCAGCCGCGCCGCCAGGCCATGAAGCCAACAACGAGTCCCTGGATGCCATGAATGACGAACGTCCCTGGCGCGTAGTTGCCGTAGCCGGCGGCAAGATCGGAAAAGGCGGTGCCAAAGGCGGCGGCGAAGACCCCGACGATCGGGCCAAAGAGGAATGATGCCGCGTAGATGGCCGCATCGCCGAGGTGGATGTACCCGCCCGCGAACGGGACTTTCGGCACCCAGGTCATGACAAAAACGAAGGCCAGCATCATGCCGGCGATCGCGATCGTCCGGGAATCAACGACGGGAGCAAACGATCGCGGCCGTTCCGTCACCGAGCTCATCACCCTACCTCCATGCCGCCGGCGATTCGCGCGGCGTTTCTCGTCCATTGTTAACCCGAGTATGGCGCTCACCGTCTGCCGCGGAAACATCCAATGTTTCGTAGTCGAAGGTACTGGACCCAACCAATAGATCCGGACGCTGGCCGGATTCAGTTTGCGCTGTCCCAATTGGCCTGCGATGCTGTCCGGCACGAGGCGACGTTCGTCACCAGGAGCACTACAGCCTTCGTGCGCTGGCCTGCACGTCTCACGCCCGCCATTCCCGGCCTGACCGGCCAGCGCCGCGAGACGCTGTTCTGGGTTTGCGTCCTGATCGCCGTCAACCAATTCGGCTTCGGCTCGATCGTCCCGGTCGCCGCGCTGTACGCGGACAGCTTCGGCGTCAGCGAAGCGGCGGTCGGCCTGACGATCGCCGTCTACGGCCTGGCCCGGTTCGTGGTGTCGGTGCCGGCCGGCCGCATCGCCGATCATTTCGGGCGCCGGCCGCTGCTGGCCCTCGGCGGCATCATTACGGTCGTCGGCAACGCCCTGTGCGCGATCGCCCCCGACTACACGTTGTTCCTGATGGCGCGCTTCGTGGCCGGCGCCGGCGCCTCGATGGTGCTCAGTGGCGGCCAGGCGGTCGTCGCCGACATCTCCGAACCGGCGACTCGTGGCCGCACCATGGGCATCTATATGGGCGTATTTCTGTTCGCGGTGGGCATTGGCCCAGTGCCCGGCGGCTACCTCGCCACCGAATTTGGGCTGACCGCTCCCTTCGTCGCGAATGCCATCCTCGCCAGCGTCGTGGCTTTCATCGCCTGGTTCCGCGTGCCGGAAACGAAGGATCTCCATGCCGACCCGGCCGGCCAGCCGCGTCTCCCGCTGACCCTTGGTGACCAGTTGCGGATGCTGCGGTCAATCCCCGGGCTCGGCCTGATTAGCATCGTCAGCTTTGCGATCTTCTTTTGCCGGACCGGCGCCCTGTTCAATGTCGTGCCCATCGACGCCGAGCGCCGGCTTGGCCTCGGCCCGGCCCAAATCGGGATCGCGCTCGGGATGGTGAGCATCATCGGCCTGGCCCTCGCCTACCCGTCGGGGGTGCTGGTCGATCGCTTCGGCCGAAAATTTGTCATCACCCCGTCGACGTTCATGACGGGCGCCGCGCTCATCATGTTCGCGTTCGTTCCTACCTGGGAGTGGTTTCTCGCCGCCTCGGTGGTCTGGGCGTTGGCAAGCGGGATCAGCGGCGCCGCGCAGGGCGCGTACGCGGCGGATGTCGTGCCGCCCGGCCGGACCGCCTCGGCCCTGGGCTCGTACCGGATGGTCGGCGAGGCGGGCTACGTCGCCGGCCCGCTGACGCTTGGCTTTCTCAGCGACCTCGGTTCCCCCCGGCTGGCGTTTGTCGCCGCCGCCATGCTGGTCATGAGCGCCGGGGTGGCGTTTGCCATGCTGGCACCGGAAACGCTGCCCGAACGAGCCATCGAAGCCGCGGATGACCAACCAAATTGATCCCGTTATCCGTCATGCGTTTCGTGCTTCGCCATGAATTCTCAAACCTGGTACGTTGAGCGGTACTTGCTCCAGCCGCCGGCCGCTCGTATAGTTTCGGCACCGTATCAAGCTCGAACGCCTGAGCGCGGTCCGCTAGTTGACCGTAAGGCATAGCAATTGCGGGTTCGCCGGCGGAGATTGCCAAACCGCCCCGCGGCTCGACATTTGTCAGGAGGAGTCCACGATGCAGGACCAAGTCGTCACTCGATTGCAGGCAATGGCTCGCCACGGGCAGGTGTCCCGGCGTGACATGCTCAATACCGGTTTGCGGCTTGGCCTGGCCAGTCCCGTGATCCTGAGCCTGATGAATGCCGTCCCCGCCACGACCAAGGTCGCGGCGGCGCCAGCCGCCCTGCCCCGGCCGGGGCTCCAGGAGAGCAGCGGCACCTTTACCGCGCTAATTTCGGTCGGTGCCGAGGATATCGACCCCCACTACGCGTATATCGACCTGTCGGCGATGATCGCGATCGCCGCCTACGAGATGCTGATCCAGTTTGACAGCGAGAGCACGGATACCTACGCGCCGATGCTGGCCGAGTCGTGGGAGGCGAACGAAGACAACTCGGTCTACACCTTCGTCCTTGCCTCTGGCGCCACCTTTCACGATGGCAGCGTCTGCGATGCCCAGGCGGTCAAGGATTCGTACACGCGGTTCTTGGCGATGGGAGCCGGCCCGGTCAACGTCCTGGCCCGGTTCGTCAGCGACCCGGAGCAGATGGAAGTCGTCGACGCGGCGACGATCCGGTTCAACCTGGGCCGGCCGCAACCGCTCTTCATCTCGGCGATGGCGTCCCAGTACGGACCGTCGGTGGTGAGCCCGACCGCGATCGCGGCGAACGCCACCGAAGAAGACCCGTATGCCCACGAGTTCTTCCTCACCAACGCGGTCGGCACCGGGCCCTACCGGTTGGTTGAAAATATACTGACCGAGCGGCTTGTGTTGGAACGATTCGAGGAATATCACCGCGGTTGGGAGGGCCACCATTTCGACCAGATTGTCTTCCGCGTGGTGCCGGAGGAGTCAACGCGACGCCAGCTCCTGGAGCAGGGAGACGCGGACGGCGTCACCTACGGCTACCTCTCGGTCGAAAACGCCAGGGCGATGGAAGACAACCCCGATCTCCAGGTCAACTACTTTGAGTCGACCGCCGTTGCCTGGACGATCATGAACGTCCCGCGGCTGCTGACGCCCGAGGTCCGCCAGGGCTTCAGCTACGCCTTCCCGTACCAAGAGGTGATTGACGGCGTCTACCTGGGTCTGATCACCCGGACCGGTCCCATCGCCGACTCGGTGCTTGGCTACGACCCCGATGTCTTCATCTATGAAACGGACCTCGAGCGGGCCAAGGAGCTGATCCTGTCGGGCGGGTTCGTCGAGGGCGACACGTTCGAGTACATGTTCGACGCCAACGACAACCGGGCCAGCGTGCGCGGGCAGTTGTTCCAGGCCTCGCTCCAGCAAATGGGATTCAATCTCGATCTGATCGCGGTTGACTTCGCGACCATCGAGAGCGTGATCTACGGCGAGTTGAGCGCCGAGGAGCGGCCGCATTTCATCCCCTGGGCCTGGTGGCCTGACTACAACGACCCGTGGAACCAACTGGCGCCGAACTTTTTAGAGTCGGCGATCGGGTCGGGAGGCAGCAATGCCGGGTTCTGGGTCAATCCCCGGTTCGAGGAGCTGATGGCGGCGGCCGAAGTCAGCGGCGACAACGACGAGTTGATCGAGCTGATGGCCGAGGCCCAGAATATTCTGACCGAGATCGATCCGCCGGCGATCTATCTCGGCCAAACCGTCCGCTACACGGTGATCCGGAGTGACATCCAGGGCTTCGTCCCCAACCCGCTCTATCTCGAGTACTACAACTTCTATCAGCTTTCGCGCGGCGCCGCGCAATAGCCTGAGCGCGGGAACCGGCGCGGCTGCCGCGTTCGTCCATCGTCCGCGGAGGGCGTATGATTCTCCGGCTGATCGTGCGGCGCCTAATCTTCCTCGCCTTCGTCTTGGTCGGCTTATCGATTATCACCTTTTCGCTCTCGCGAGTGGTGCCAGGCGACCCCGCCCGGCTCCAGGCGGGGCCGCGGGCCAGCGCCGCCCAGGTCGATCGCATTCGCGAGCGGTACGGCCTCAACGACTCCTTGCCGCGGCAGTACCTCAATTACGCGGGGGGGCTGCTCCGGCTCGACCTGGGCGAGTCGTTTATCTCACGCCAGCCCGTCATCGAGGACTTGCGGCGCTACCTTCCCGCCACCATCGAGTTGAGCGTCTACGCCTTTATCGTCTCGACCGTGATCGGCATTCCGCTCGGCGTCCTCTCCGCGATCCACCGCGACAAGTGGCCGGACCACGTTGCGCGCTTCGTTTCGATTTCCGGCCTGGCGCTGCCGGTCTTCTGGCTCGCGATCATGGCCCAGTTCATCTTCTTCGGTGAGCTGGGGTGGTTGCCGGACGGTGGGCGGATCCCGATATCGGTCGATCCCCCGCCCCAAGTGACGTCGCTGTACACGGTTGATGCGTTGCTCGCGGGACAATGGGAAACGTTTGGCATCGCCCTCCAACATCTGCTGCTCCCCGTGCTGGTGCTGGCCTACGGCTCGCTGGCGGTCATCACCCGGATGGTGCGCGGCGGCATGCTCGAGGTCTTGAATCAAGACTACATCCGGACCGCCCGCGCCAAAGGCATCGTCCAACGGCGGGTCATCATCGGCCACGCCCTCAAGAACGCGCTGCTACCGACCGTCACCTCGCTTGGGCTCCAGGTCGGCCTGTTGCTCTCGGGGGCATTCCTGGTCGAGATCGTCTTCTCCTGGCCGGGCATTGGCCGCTACGCGGTCGAGGCCATCCAGCGGTTGGATTACAACGCGACCATGGCGACGACGCTCTTGGTGGCGCTGGTCTTTGTCCTGATGAACCTCGTCATCGATGTGCTCTATCTCTTCATTGATCCCCGGATATCCTACGCATGAGCGTCATCGAGCCCGCCGCGGCCACGACGCGGCCCGCCGAGATCGGGCCACGGCAGGCGCCCCCCGAGACATCCGCCACGCTGGCGGATGCGGCTAATGAACGACGGCAGCGAAGCCAGATTCAACGCAACCTGCGACGGTTCATGCTCGGCAACCGCTTGAACCTGGTCGGGCTGGTCCTCGTCGTTCTCTTCCTGCTGCTGGCGCTCGCCGGGCAGGCCATCGCGCCCTACGACCCCTATGCTCAGGACATTCTCGGCTCGAAGCTGCTGGCGCCCTCGGCCGCGCACTGGATGGGCACCGACGAGCTTGGCCGCGACATCTTCAGCCGGATCCTCACCGGCACTCGGATCAGCCTCCAGGTCGCGGTCTTCGTTCTCGGCTTTGCCGTGGTGACGGGAACGATCGTCGGCGCCATCGCCGGCTTCTTCGGCGGCATCGTCGATGAGATTCTGATGCGGATCACCGATATGTTTCTGGCCTTCCCCGCTCTGATCCTGGCGATCGCGATCGCCGCCTCGTTGGGCCGGGATCTGACCAACACGATGATCGCCCTCTCGACCGTCTTCTGGCCCTGGTATGCCCGCCTGGTCCGGGCCCAGGTGCTGACCATCAAAGAGCGAGACTTTGTCACCGCCGGTACCAGCATCGGACTCACCGACCGCCAGCTCCTGATCCGTCATATCCTGCCAAACGCGATGTCCGTGATCATCATCCAGTTGACGCTCGATGTCGGCTTCGCGATCCTGGCCACCAGCTCGCTCTCCTTTATCGGGCTGGGGGCGCAACCGCCGTCGCCGGAATGGGGCACCATGATGTCGACGGCCCGGAATTTCTTCCGCGAAGCCTGGTGGTACATCACCTTCCCCGGCATCGCGCTGACGTTGACCGTGTTCGCCTTCAACGTCATCGGCGACGGATTGCAGGATGCGCTCGATCCCAGGTCCGGAGACCGGTAGGCACGAGGCGCGCGCGGCAGGTCAATGAGAAGGTGACGGCACCGGCGACGTCCGAATCGGCGCTGTCCTGGCGGCCTCCTCGGCCAGGGGTAGGGTGAAGGAGAAGCGAGACCCTCTTCCGGCCTCGCTCTCGACCCAAATCACGCCGGCATGCGCCTGCACGATGTGTTTGGCGATCGCCAGCCCCAGTCCCGTCCCGTCCGAGCTGCGGGCCCGATCCGCCTTGTAGAAGCGCTCGAACAGCCGGGGCATCTCCTCCTCGGCCACGCCGACCCCGGTATCCGCGATTGTCACCACGAGCGCGCCTTGGTTCGCCCGGGCGCTGATCGTGATCGTCCCGCCCGCCGGGGTGAACTTGATCGCATTGTGGACGAGGTTGAGCATGACCTGTTCCACCCGCGCCCGATCGGCACAGATGGGCGGAAGGTCATCGGGGATGTCGCTGACGAGCGTCAGCAAGGCACGCGCGGTCTGGGGCCGGAGGCGATCAAGGGCGTGGTGCAGCACGTCGGGCGGGCTCAGCACGTCGCGGTTGAGCGTCACCCGGCCCGATTCCAAGCGGGCCAGATCGAGCAACTCGTTCACCAAACCGGTCAGGCGGTCAACTTCGTTCACGATACGGCGGAGGAAATCCGCCGCGATCTCCGGTTCGTCGATCGCGCCGGTTTCGAGGGTCTCGACCAGGGCGCGGATCGACGCCAGCGGCGTCCGTAGCTCATGCGACACATTGGCCACGAATTCGCGCCGCACCCGTTCCAGCTTGCGGAGATCGGTCACATCCCGCAGCACGACGACCGCCAGCTGTTCAGTCTGGCTGTCAATTCGTTGGGCCGATGCTTCCAGCACCCGCCGGGTTCGACCATGCTCGACGGTCCCCGCTTGGCCACGCCCTTCCGCCAAGGCGTCGTGCAAGAGGGTCGTCAGCTCGTGATCGCGAGAAATCTGCACGAACGGCAACCCGGAGAACGGAGTGGTCACCCCCAGCATCCGCTTGGCCGCGGAGTTCATTTCGACCACGCTGCCGCGATCATCGGTCACCACCACGCCGTCGGTCAGGTTGGTCAGGGTGACCGCGAGCCGGGCCCGGGCGACCTCAGCCTCCATCAGCGAGGTCCGCACCTGCTCCGTCATCAGGTTGAAGGCGCGGCCCACCTCTCTCAGCTCGTGGGTCGCCGCCGGCTCGTCCCGAACTTCGAGCCGGCCCGAGGCCACCGCGAGCGCCTGACGCCGGAGGACATCGAGCGGCTCCGCGATCCGCCGCGCCACGCCGACGCCGACCACCGCGACCGCCGCGGCGGCGAGGAGGGCGCCGAGGCGCAGGCCGGTCTCGATCGGGGCGACCGCCGCATCGACATCGCTGGTTGGCACGCCGACCCGGACAATCCACGGTGAATCGGCGCCGGCGTCGGCGAGATAGATGAAATCGTCGTTGAGCGTGTCGCTCCACCGGGTCGATGCCCCGATCTCATTCCGCATCGCCGCCACGATCTCCGGCCGATCCCGGTGGTTCTCCATCTCGCCCGGCGCCGCCAACGAGTCGCCCAGCACCGTGCCATCGCGGTCGATGATGGTGATCCGGCTGTCAAGCTGAGCGCCCAGCCGCTTCGCCATCGCATCGTACGCTTCAACCGCGGGACCCGCGCCATTCGAGCCGCTGAGGATCGTGCCAATGAGCGTCGCTTCATTTCGGAGCTCGGTCATCAACCCGGACACGTAGAAATCGCGAGCGGTCATCGTGAGGTATTGGCCGAGTGCCGCCATGACCACGATCACGACCGCGACATAGGTCAGCGCGAGTCGTCCCGCCAGCGTCGCCGGGAACAACCGGAAGGCGCGGCCACCGGCACGCATTGGCGCGGGCTCGGTCCGCGGGGCGGCGGCCGCGTCATCATGGTCCGTCGATGGCCGTGGGGTCATCTTGTCTGACAAATCGATACCCAACTCCGCGCACCGTCTCGATCCGTTGCGGCTGGCTGGGATCGAGCTCGATCTTCTGCCGCAGCCAGCGGACATGCACGTCGACCGTTCTCGTGTCAACCGGAAAATCGTAGCCCCAAACCCGGCGGAGCAAGACATCGCGCGAATGCACAATGTCGGGGTGTTGGGCCAAGTGAAACAATAGGTCGAACTCCTTCGGTTTGAGCGCAATCTCGGTCTTCGCGATCGTGACTCGCCGCCGGGCGGCGTCAATGATCAGGTCGCCGGCTTCGATCACCCTCGCCGCGACGAGCGAATCGACCGCACGGCCGTCGGGGGCGGCGGATTCGGCACTCGTCGCGGCTGGCGCCATCCGGAATCGCCGCAACATCGCCCGCACCCGCGCCAGCAACTCACGCATGGCAAATGGTTTGGCGAGATAATCGTCCGCCCCGATCTCGAGCCCAATGACGCGATCGACCTCTTCGCCTTTGGCCGAAAGGAGCAAGATCGGGACGGTCGACTCGGCCCGTAGCTCGCGGCAAACGTGCAACCCATCAAGCCCCGGCAGCATGACATCGAGCACGATCAGATCGGGCTCCACCGCCCGCGCCGCCGTCAGCGCGGCGGGGCCGGTGGTGGCGATGGTGACGGTGTACCCTTCCCGCCGCAGCACGTAGCCGACCGCCTCGATCAGGGACGGCTCATCGTCGACGAGGAGAATCTTGCCCGCATCTCTTCGCTGTGCCGGAGCCGAGATCGAGCCCGGCGATGCCGATGTCATACCTTGTCCGTTACGTCGCGAAATCTCCCGCGCCGGCAACCGCCCCGGTCTTGCCCATCAGTATAGCGATCGCGGTCGTGCCCGATCCCGTCGGCCGCAGCGGCGAGTGGCGGCGGCGCCAATTAGGTTGTCCGCTCAGTCGCGATCGACGACGGCAAGCAGCTCTGCCGGCATCCGGCGCGGCCGGCCCGATCGATTGTCGACGAATGCCCAATCGGTACGAGCGCGGAGGATGACGTCACCGCTTGTCGCCACCGGCTCGCCGACCTCCAGCTTTCGGTCCGGCGGCGGCCACCCGTCCGTGGCGGCGGCCGCCAGCCGCCGGATCTCGTAGAACCGAACCGCTCGGGCGCCACGGAGGTCGCCGATCCAGGTCAAGACTCGCAAGTAGTCACCGGCTACCGCCGGCTGAAGGTAGTCAATCTCATGCCGCCGGACGATGAAGACGCCACCCAAGGTGGCCTGGCGTTCCTGGTCCAGTCCCAGCGCGGCGGCATGGTCGATCGCGGTCTGCTCGAGATAGTTGATGTAGATCGCGTTGTTGACGTGACCAAGCCCGTCAACTTCGTTGAACCGCGCGCGGAGATGGGCGACGTAAGACGGTCTGGCCGGGTCGTGCGACCCCGCCGGTGAGATCGCCGCCGATCGTCCGGCACTCTCGCGGGAAGGCATCAGCGGCGGGAGAGGTCGAGCGCCGGAGTGGCGGTGGCGGTGGCGGCGATAGCTTGCTTGAACACGCGACGGAGGATCGCGATGGTCGAGGCGTAGGTCGAGTCCATGCCGTGATACGACAGACCGCGGGCGCCGAGGGTCTGAGCCCGGGTATAGGGGGTATCCGAGGCGTAGTGGATGATGCCCAGGTCCATCATGCCGGGAGCATTCAGCCGGAGGTTGATCGCTTCCTCCGCCGGGTAGCGGCGGAGGAAGACGTCTTCATAGATGGCATCGAGGTAGGGTCCGGCCTCCATCTCGACCACGGTGTAGTTCTCCCGATAGTAGAAGTCGAGATACCCCTGGTTCTGGAGATAGGTGCCCTTGACGGTGACCGCCCGCTGGTTGTCGAGCGCCGCGCCATAGACCAGGAATGGGGCCAGGTCCGCGTAGCGGAAGCAGTTGTCGAACCAGTAGGTGTTGCCGGAGTGCTCGTCGTACACGACATCGGCAATCATCACGTCACCAATGCGGCCGTTCAACGTCGCCGCCTTACCGAGGATGTAGATGCCGCGCAGGAGATCGAGGCTCATGCCCACTTGGGTCATGATGTGGTAGGCGGCAAGCCCCAACGGGTAGTTCACATTGACAATGATGGCATCCGAGCCGCGGGGATCGAGCGGTTCGCTGCCAGGCTCCGGGTGAACGGTGAGTCTGGGGTCGAAACAGGCCGGATCGAGCTTTGCCAGCTCGATGATCTGGATCCCCACGTCAACCGCTCCCCGCGGCTCCAAATGATGAATCCCGACCGACCGTTCTTCGTCCGTGCGCCGCTGCCGGAGCGTGCCCCGGTCTGGCCCGGTGAAGTAGGACCGGCCGACGAAGTAGAGCAGGTTATCCCAGGGCGACCGGCTTTCGCCCGCCTCCAAGCGGGCCAGCTCGTCCAGCAGCTCCGGCCCTCCTTGCTCGCGGATAAAGGCCGAGACCTCGTCCTTCCGGCGTCGCACCGCGCCGGAGAGCACGTTCACGATCGAGTGCGTGTTCGAGGAGATGAAATAGACCGGACGGTCGGCGATATCGAGCTGATCGAGCAGGCGCGCCGCTGGCGTCCACCATTGCCGGGTCGCCCTGGCGTAGCCGAGGAAGCTGCCGCTCAGCATGCGCAGCGTATATCGCTTGCGGGTCGCGGCAATCGCGGCGAGGTTCGGCCACGTATCGTCGCCCCAGACATCGCGGAGCCGGTTCCAATCCGCCGGACTTAGCTTCAACCGGTCCCCGGTTTCTGTTACTTGCGCGGCTGCCGGTGTCTCCTCGTTGGCATGGCCGATCAGCCTCGTGAGGTCCGGATCACCGGTAATGATCCGGTGCATCTTGTTCCACTCGATCTGGTAGGCGACGATCGTCGGCACCAGGTCGTCGAGGTCGGACGCCGACGCGATGTAGGCCGCCAAGGTCGCGTCACCGTCGTACAGCCATCGCCGGCGGCGGCCGGGCGCCGACACCATCCGCCAATCGCTCATCGCGGCAAAGCCGGCCCGGGAGAAGGCGGCGGCCGACTGGCCGAGAACGATGTCGCGGACCGCCGTGATGCACGACGGCAACCGCTGCGTCGAGTAGACGAGGGCGCTTAGATCGGGCCCGGGCTCGGCCGCCCCGGCATGCAACGACGAGGCGGCGGTCAGATGGGCCGGCTCGAGGCTGGAGACGCTGATCGCGCCGCTGCTTTGGAGCAGCGTCATGTAGGTCCGGACGTAGAGATCGACCTCGCGTTTGCCAGGTCCCAATCCTGGCAGGCCTAGCGGCGCCATCGTCTTCGCTTCACCGGGGAAGAGCTCGGCGGGATCAGGCAACTGGTCGATCTGATGGCGATCGGCGGTGCGATTCATAGGCGAGATCGATTCCTCTCGGTCGCACGAAGCCGCCGGCGGATGCTCGTCATCGCAGTATAGCGGACGCTCCGAGGGAGGGAATCGGTTCGACCGAAGCCTTTCGGCGATGCCGCCCCGCTCGATCGACCTAACCGAAATGGCAGTTGTCGGCGCCCAGGATACGATGTATCTCTTAGGGACGAGCAAACGCCGGCTCGCGCATGATCGAGGAATTGTTGATTGAGCTCACGTCCAGGCGGGAATGGCCGGCATCGACCAATCGGGGCCAATCAGAACGGCAACTTCGCGGCGCCCCGGCGCCCGATGCCGGAGCCATCCCGCGACGAACCGGGTGATGAGCCGCGGACTCGTCGGCAACAGCTCAACGCGGTGGTCGCCGGCGCCCAAACGACCTGGTCGTCATCCGTTCAAGTCTTGCGGCTCGTCTGGACCACCAGCCGGTCGCTGACCACCTCACTGGCGCTGACCACGCTGATCCAGAGCATCGTGCCGGCGATCCAGGTCTGGCTGGCCGGACAACTGATCCAGGCCGTGGCCGATGGCATCGGCGCCGGCGCGGCCGGCCGCGATCAGGCCGTCCAGACCATTTTCCTCCTCGCGGCGGCCCAGCTCGTCGTCCTGGTCGGTTCGAGCTTCGCCCAGACCGGGAGCAACGTCAGCCAGCAGCTCCTTCAAGAGCGCCTGTCGATCCATATCCAGTCCCGGATCATGCGCCACGCCGCCTCCCTCGATTTGGCCGATTTCGAGAACTCCGCCTACTACGATCAGCTCCAGCGGGCGCAGCAAGAATCGAATCATCGCCCGGTCCAGATGGTGTCCCAGATTTTCGGCTTGGGGCGATCGGTCGTCACCTTTGGCACGCTCGTCGCGTTGCTCGTCACGCTCGGTCCGCTGATCGCCGTCGCCACGCTGCTGGCTCCGATACCGGCGTTCATCTCCGGCTCTCGGTATGGTTGGCAAGGGTTTCACCTCATGCGCCGGCAATCGCCGACCCGGCGCATGATGACCTACCTGACGCAACTGGTGACAACCGACGAGTACGCCAAGGAGATCAAGCTCTACTCGCTCGGCGATCACTTCATAGACCGGTACGAGAACCTGGCGGCCGAGTACTACCGTGCCACCCGCGCCCTCATCGTTCGTCGCTATTGGGCCGGCTTTGGCTGGGGCAGCCTGACGACGTTGGCATCCTCCGGCACCTTTCTCTATGTCGCGATTCAGGCCGTGCAGGGGATCTTCACCCTGGGTCAACTGACGGTCTTCACCGGGGCGGCGACGCAGGTCCAGGGCGCGTTCCAGGGGGTGCTCGGCGGCTTCCAGGGCCTCTACGAGCATGGCCTGTACCTGTCGACGCTCGAAGACCTGATGGCGAGGCAACCCGCCATCGCCAGCCCCACCCGGCCGATCATGATCCGCAAGCCGTTCCAGCAGGGGATCGAATTCCGGAACGTGACGCATCGTTATCCCGGAAACGAGATGCCGTCGCTCGACAACGTCAGCTTCAGGATCGAGCCGGGAGAGACCGTCGCCCTGGTCGGCCGCAATGGCGCCGGCAAGTCGACGGTCGTCAAGCTGCTCGGCCGGCTGTACGATCCCGACGAGGGGCAAATCCTGATCGACGGGGTTGACATTCGCCAGTACGACGTAGCGGCGCTCCGCCGTCAATTTGCCGTCATGTTCCAGGATTACGCGACGTATCAGCTCAGCGTCCGCGACAACGTCGCGGTCGGCGACATTGAGCGGGCGGAAGACCAGCCGACAGTCCGCCGGGCGACGCGACAGGCCGGGGCGGATCCGGTGATCGCCCGCCTGCCCGACGGGCTGGAGACGGTGCTTGGCCGCTGGTTCGATGGCGGCCAACAACTGTCGGGCGGGGAATGGCAAAAGATTGCCCTGGCCCGGGCCTTCATGCGAGACGTGGCCGACGCGCGGATCTTGATCCTGGATGAACCGACCGCCGCCCTGGATGCGAAAGCCGAGCACGAACTCTTCGCCCGGCTGCGGGACCTCACCCGGCACCGGATATCACTGAATATTTCGCACCGCTTTTCAACGGTCCGGATGGCCGATCGCATCCTGGTGCTGGAACAAGGGCGGCTGATCGAGCACGGAACCCATGAGGAGCTTGTGCTCTTTGGTGGCCAGTATGCCGAGCTCTTCGAGCTTCAGGCAGCGGGGTATCGCTGAGCGCCCGCCGGATTTCCAGACCGAATCACGGCCACGGTCAAGGTATTCGACCGTGGCCGCGTTCAGGAGGTGAAGCGAGGCGCCGGACGGAGCCTACTTCGTGTCGCCGGCATCCCGCGCGTAGTCGCGTAGCCGATCCGAGTTGACCGCGATCGCGTTGCGACCCAAGGAGCGGACGACGCCATCACGCTGAAGCTCGATCAACTTGCGCGTCACGGTGACCCGGTTTGAGCCGATCATGTTCGCCAGCGCTTGGTGCGTCAGCGGCAGCGTGATCGCGGTCAAGCCGTCCGCGGTGGGCCGACCGAACCCCTTGGCCAGCGTGTAGAGCGCCGTCACCAAACGGACCGCGGTGTCGCGCAGCAGCAATTGCTCGACCAACGTTTGCAGCTCGGTCAACCGGCGGTTCATCCCATGCACCACGGCGACCGCCAGATCGGGCGATTCGGAGATGAGGCCTGCCAAATCCTCGGTGTCAATGATTGACAGCGTCGAATCGACCACCGCTTGGGCGGTGGCGCCGGTCGAAAGCCCATCGTAGTGGTCTTCCTGAGCAAAGATCGTATTCGGACCAAGCAATCCAAGGTTGATCGATCGGCGGTCAGGAAGCGTCTTGTACAGGCGGATGAAGCCCGAGCGGACGATATAGACCTGGCCCCCACCCTGGCCCGGCTGAAAAATCTCTTGTCCTTTGGCGAACGAGGCCGTGCTTGGCCGCCGCGTTCGCGCCTGGTTCTCACCGCCATTGGCCGGGCGTCCGCGCTCTTGGCCATTGGATTGTGGCGACCGCGCCGGTGTCCGCACCGCAGTGATCGCCCGCGACGGTTGCCAACGTGGCGCTTCCGCGCCGGCGCGGTTTGGGGTCGTCGACCCGCGAACAGCGGCCATCTCGCGTACCTCCTTGCCTAATCCGTAGCGACCCGCTGTCCGCGAGGTTCCTTCCACACCGCAACCTTGAGGGGGATCACTCGATACCATCGTCGGACTGGACGTATCTTGCGCAATCGGGGCGCATGCCATCGTTTTCAACTATTAAAACCGAAACGTGGCATGTATCGCGGTCGATCAATCGCGAATGCTGAACACCGCGCCCGCTTAACTCTCCACTACGCACAATGCTTGCCAACCCGATCGCTGGTCAATCGTTTTTGTGGTGCCACGCGGCATCACGCCGGTGGCGATCCCGGTCCCCGCGTGGATTCCAGCGAAAGAGGGCGGCATCGGTGCGCGGCGAATCGACCGCCTAGCCAGTGGCAATCGTCGACAGCCGGACCAGCTCGGCCCGAAACCCTGCCGCCGCTTGTTGCTCCCAGCGCCGGCGAAACGACCAGTATCGCTCCTGGCGGCGGACGTGCTCGCGACCAAGGAGCGCGATCAGACCGCGCCGGGGGTCGTCGGGAAGCGGCCGCAAGAGCGAGGCGGCGATCGCCGCGTGCTCGCCGGCGGGCGCCGCCGCCAACTCCCGGCCGAGGTGAGTGATCTGCTCGGTCCCTGTCCGCTGAAGCTCGTCGAGGATCAGCTCGATCCGGACATCGTGATCGTGCAGCTCGCCAAGCTCCTCCTGGATCGCCTTGACTCGTTCGAGCTGCACCTTTCCGGATTCGCCGAAGACATCGCGGAACAGCTCGAGCGTGTAGCGCAGGCGCTTGGCGGAGATCCGCAGGTTGTGCAGCGGCTCCACCGCATGCTCGAGCGGGACCACGCCGGCATACGAAAAATACTCGGCAATCCGAACCGCCAGCACCCGGCGGGCGTTGGTCGCGAGCGATTCGTCGGGGTCGACATCGGTCACCGGCCAGGCCCGGCTCATGTCGCCGCCTCCTGATCCCGGCCGCTCTTGCCCCCGGCCGAGGGCGGCCCCGCCGCCGGGCCGAATCGTGCCGCCACGTCGTTCGGCGTGCCGCCGCTCATCAACCGCTGGAGAAAGGACTCCATCTCCTCCCGCGCCGCCCCCCGTTCCCGCTCGATCCGGTCAATGAGCCGGGTGATCCCCGGCCGCTCCGCCGGCGGCGCCAGGTCGCGCTCGGCGGTCAGCGCCAGCAGCAACACATCACGGTCGCGCACCTCGCCCAGGGCGCCGGTAATGTCCTTGGCCACCCGATGCAGGGGCCGATACCAGGAGGCCGGGAAACACTCGACCGCAACGTCCATAGCGGCCCGGAGGCGGCGGGAGGCGACGCGGACATCGTGGACCCCTTCGATATCCGTGCCCGCCACGGCCGCCGGCACCGCCTTCCAAACGTCTCGCCAGCGTTCGGCGATGAGGGACTTCATGGCGATCCGATACGCCAGGTCAATATCAGTTTTCTTGGCGCCTACATCCTGACCGGTGGAAGTCTCCGTGCTCATGGTGCCGAGCCGTCCCCTGGTTTCCCCGTCATCTCGGCAAACGCTTCCAAGAGTAAGCCCGTCCGGATCCCGCTTTGGCCGACGCCGATCGCCCGCGGCGCCACCAGGTCGATCAGCGCCGCCACCACGGCGAATCCCGCCGGCAGGACCCTGGCCCGAGCTTCGGGGATCTGAAGCTCGGCCGCCAGCATCGCGGCCGTCATCTCCGTGCAGCGGCGCAGGATCATCGCGACATCGGTGGGCAAGATCCGCGACGAGTCCGGCGCCATGCGGCCCAGATACTCGCCGGTGCCGCCGACAAGGATCATCCGCACCAGCGCTCCCGGCAGTGCTACGAGCGTGGCCTGGAGGGGACGGAGGGCGGTCAGGGCGCTCTCCCGGCAATGCTCCAACTCGGCGGTAGTGGGCGGATCTTCAACCACGAAGCGGTCAGTCAGGCGCCCGGAGCCAACCGGGACCGAGCCGGTCCCGGCCATCTGGCCCTCGCGGGCGACGATGATCTCGGTGCTCCCGCCGCCAATGTCGGCAACGATGACCTCACCGCTGAGATCGACCGAGGCGGCCAGTCCCCGAAACGACAGTTCCGCCTCTCGCTCGCCGCCGATGATCGACACCTCAATCCCAAACTCTCGTCGCACCCGGTCCAGAAACGACGGTCCATTCGCCGCGACTCGCACCGCCTCGGTGGCGACGCCGATCAGGCGGGACGCGCCCAATCGCTTCGCGTCGGTCGCGAACCGGCCGAGCGTCGCCAGGGCCGCAGCGACGCGGTCGTCGGCCAATCGTCCGGACTGGTCGATCCCGGCGCCGAGCCGGACCACCTCGGACCGCCAGGCAAGCTCCCGGAGGGTGCCATCGGTCTGGCGCCGGGCCACGGTCATTTTGATCGAGTTTGAGCCAATGTCGACCGCCGCGAGGGTCGGTTCCACCGGCTTCTCCGTGGGGACCGAGGCTGACCGATGGTGTGTTTCGCTCAATATGGTGCCCTCGCGCGAATCGCTGACGGTCTTCATCCCAGTATCATCCCAGTCACCAGCGCCGTTGTCGACCACTCCGGCACGGGCCGGTACGGTCACCGACTTGACCGCGGGCCGAGTCCCGCTCGCAACGCTGATACAATTGTTAATAATCGATGCCGAAACCGGGGACCCACGCACGGCAGTGCCAACCGTGGCGGTCGCTGATGCGGCCCGAAACGGAGATTATGCCATGATGACGCGGCCCGACGGTCCGCTCGATGTCGCCACGATCCTCCGGCAGAACGCGACGGAGGAACGACTCCTGCTCAAAGAAGAACGCCAGGCAGAACGAGAGGTGGAGCGGCGGCGCGAACAACTGAATGGCGCCGAGCTTCGCCTCGAAAAAGCACAAAAACGAGTCGCCCGGCGGATCAAAGCCCTGGCCGAGGCCGAAGCGGCGCTGGAGCGGCGCCGCGCGGCCAGGCTCAGCGGTCCCGTCATCGTCGCCACAATCGTCGAGACGGCGGTGCAGCCAGCGGAGCCACCCGCCGAGCCCGCGCCGGCCGCGCCGGTTCCCCCGCCCGACCCGGCGACAGCGCCAGCCAAGGCCAAAGCGCCGCGCCGTCGCCAGCAGGATGACTCGAAGGCTTGATCTAGACGCGGCCGGCGATGCGGTCGGTCGACGCCCAGAACCGGTTCATCAGGTTGGCCGACTCGCCGGTGGTCATCAACCGGGGTTGGTGAAACTCTTCGATCTCGATCGGGTGGCACCGCACCCGCAGCACCCGGTCCCGCCGCGCGATCAGCTCGAGGATATAGCCGGAGCGGACCTCGACGCTCCACATCTGGTCGAGGATGAAGTTCCCCAGCGAGTAGACGATCGGCCGCCCGTTAAAGACCTCCATCCCCTGGATCACATGTGGATGGTTGGTGACGACCACCGTGGCGCCGGCGTCGGCCGCCGCTCGCGCCCCATTGGCCGCCCAGCGGGTTGGCACCGCCACGTACTCCGCGCCCATGTGGAAATAGGGGATGACGATGTCGGCCGCCTCGCTCGCCGTCGTAATGTCGGGGATGAATTGACCGCTGGCATACGGGTTCGTGCCCGGCCCGGACTCGGTGGCCCCGGCGTCAAACTCGACGACGCCGGTTTGGATTCCCGCCTCAACTTCATTATTCGCGGTCACGCCATCAATGCCGAGAAAGGCAACGCGCAGGCCGTTAACCTCCGCCACCCATGGTTCGCGAGCGCGAGCCAGCGTTGTCCCGGCCCCGAAGTAGCCGATGCTACCAGAATCCAGTGCCGAGATCGTGTCGAGCAGCCCCTGGACCCCCCAGCCCTCGTTGTTGTAGACGCTGTGGTTGTTGGCCAGCGACACCGCATCGATCCCGGCCAGTTGAAAGCCGGCGATCATTTGGGTGCTGGACACGAACGATGTCGAATGCGGATCAGGCGATTGACCGAGCTGATCGGAGAGGTTGCCCTCGAGGTTGGCGATGGTGAGGTCATAGTCCCGAAGGTGGGTCGCCACCTTGGCGAACGGCCGGGTGAAGTCGCCGTAGCGGACCATGTGGGCATGCACGTTGCGGCCTGGCACGATATCGCCGACCATGCCGATCCTGACCGTTGGCTCCCCCCCGGCCGGGCGATCTGGCCACAGCGGGTCATCTTGCCCCAGCGAGAGGACGCTGGTGCGGAAGTCGACCACCTCAAGCGGCACCAACGCCACCGCTCCCGGCCGCACCGCCATCTCGTCCGCCAGCGCATCGTAATCGGTGAACGTCGCCTCGGGCCGAATCCCCGGCGGCACCGCCCCCGCGATCGCCACGATCTCGACCGGGACCGCGAATGGGGCGCCGACCTCGCGCCAATTCGCGACCGCGCCCCGGATCAGCGGCAGCGCATGCTCAGCGGCAATCGCGTGCAGCGGCAGCCGAGGCGAGGTGACCAGGACCATATCTGGCGGGATATCCGTCAGCGAGCGCGGGGCGGCCGGGGTTGCCGCTTCGATCTCGGGCAACGCGCCGGCCGCTGCCGGCGGCCGCGTGATAGCGGCGGCGGTAACGGTCGGCGCTGGTTGCCG
>JALZJP010000049.1 GCA_030859715.1 Chloroflexota bacterium | reverse complement strand
GCGATCGCCGCCGCGATCCGACCGGAGACCTGCTTGATCTCCGTGATCTACGCGAACAACGAGGTCGGCGCGATTCAACCGCTGCCCGAGATCGCGGCCATCGCCAACGCGCATGGGATCCCCTTGCATACCGACGCGGTCCAGGCGGCGGGAGCGTTGTCGCTCCGGGTCGACGAGCTAGGCGTCGATCTGCTGTCGTTGTCGGCCCACAAGTTCTACGGGCCGAAGGGAGTCGGCCTCCTCTACGTTCGGCAGGGCACACCCGTTCGGTTTCAGCAGGATGGCGGCGGCCAAGAAGCTGGCCGGCGCGGCGGCACGGAAAACGTGCCGCTGGTGGTTGGCTTGGCGGCGGCGCTCGAAAAGGCGGAGTGGCTGCGTGAGGCCAGCAACGCCCGGTCGGCCAGCCTGCGCGACCAGTTGTTGGCGGGCATCCGGGAGGCGTTGCCCGAGGTCCAGGTCAACGGCCCGCTCGATGTTGGGCGCCGGCTCGCGAACAACCTCAACCTCGCGATCGCCGGCATCGAGGGCGAAACCGTACTACTCGGGCTCGACATGCAGGGCGTGGCCGCCTCGGCCGGCTCCGCCTGCACCACCGGGAATGCCGAGCCGAGCCACGTCCTGCGGGCGATGGGCTACTCGGACGAGCGATGCCGGGCCAGCCTCCGCTTCACGGTCGGCCGTGACAACACCATCGCTGAAATTGACGAGGCGGTCGACGTCATCGTGGAAACGGTCATCCGGGCGCGCGGTCTGGTCGGAGTCGGATAGCCGGGCGCCCGCATTCCTGCCGATCGTTGCCGCCAGGTCAGAAGCGCCGCCGAATCTGGTGGCCGGGGCGATCGTCTCGCCAGCGCCGCCGCCAGCTAAAGACAGGCGGCTGCCTCCCACGAAAGCATCTTGAAGGAAGCTAAATTTGACTCGCCATTGCTTAATATGCTCCGCGCTATCTAGGTTTTCAGCTTGGTTTACCATGCTTTCGTGGGAGCAGCCGGGTGTCTCTAGCGCCCGGCGCCGGCGCCGCGGCGATCGCGCGGGACATCAAGTCCGTTCAGTCGGTTGCGCCTTCCGCCTGGTCGGCGTGAACCATCGCCGCTTCGAGCAGGATCCGGGCATCGCGGCCCTCGACATCGCCGAGCGGCGGCAGATCGGCCAGCGCTTGCAGGCCGAAGTGACGAAGGAAGTCGGGCGTGGTCCCATATTGGATCGGATGGCCCACGGTCTCCAGCCGGCCGGCGGCCTCGATCAGGCCGCGGCCATGCAGCGTGGAGAGGACGCCGGCGCAATCCACCCCACGGACCGCCTCGATCTCGGCCCGGGTGACGGGCTGCCGATAGGCGACGATCGCCAGCGTTTCGAGGGCGGCGCCAGAGAGTCGGGTCTCGCGCTCCAGGCCAAGGAACCGGCGAATTGGCTCGGCGAACCGGGGAGCGGTGGCAAGCTGGACGGTCTGCTGATGACGCAGCAGGACCCAGCCGCGATCATCGGCGGAGATCATCCGCGCGATCACGGCGTCCACCTCGGCAACGGGGACGCCGGCGGCACGGGCGAGCTGGTCAATCGTCGGCGGCTCGTTCGCGACCAAGAGGAGCGCCTCGATCAACGCCGCGAGCTCGGGCCCTGCCGGCGGATCGTGCCCGACGCCGAGTGGTAACGCCGGCTGCCGCGGCGGGCTCGGCGGAGAGGGGCCGGGGGCTTGCTCGTGGTCGCTCATTGGCCCGGCGACTCATCGCTGGCGGCGATGGCGGCCGCCAGGCTGGCGGCGGGACGGAGCGTGATGTCGCCGAACAGCGTTCGCTGATCGGCCTCGACCACCCCACGTCGGACCAGCACCAGCAGGGACAGGAAGGCAACGAGCACCTCCTCCCGTGAGGCACACGTTTCCCGGACGTAGACAAAGCTCCGGTTGCCACGCTGGAGCCCGGTTAAGAGGCGATGGGTCATCATTCGCAACGTCACGATCGGCTGGCTGGCCACGGTCTGGATTGGACCAACGGCGGTGGTCAGACGGCGGCGCAACGCCCGGGCCAACAGGGTCGGTTGATGGATCGCCAGGCGGGGCATCGGCGCCGCGGGCAGGCCCACGCCGGCGCCGCGGGCAAAGCCGCCCCGCGCCTCACGGTCGCGGATCGCTAGATGCTCGGAGGCGGCCCGGAGGGCACGGTACTCCTCGAGCTGACGCACCAGATCTTCCGGCTCTGGCTCGTCGACCGTGGTTGCCGGACGGGGAAGCAGCGAGCGTGATTTGAGGAGCACCAATCGGCCTCCCACCGCGGCGAACTCCGCGACAAGCGCCGGCGGCTGGTCCCCGAGCTGGGCCAGATGGTGAAGGAACTGATCGGTCACGGAGATCAGCGAGATGTCCGTGATTGCCAGTTGCTGCCGTTCGATCAGGCGCAGCAAAATGTCGAGCGGCCCCTCGAACGTTGGCAACCGAAACTGGTAGGTGTGCAGCGCCAAATGGTCGATCGCGCCGTTATCCATCATCCGCCCAGTCTACGCTACCCCCGGCCGCGGTCGGAGAGCGGTATCGTGAAGTGGCCCGGAAACTGTCTAGAACGGAAGGACGACGGTCTGGAGCAGGTCGTACACCGGCGCGATCATGCCATTGAGCAATTCCCGGCCAAGGCCGCCGATCAGGATGATGAGGAGCAAGACCATGAACCCATAGCGTTCGAGGGGAGCCAGAACCGGGGTCCAAAAGTTCGGCAACAGCCCCATCAGAATTTTGGAACCGTCAAGGGGCGGGATCGGGATCATATTGAACGCGGCGAGCAGCAGATTCAGCGAGACGAAGATAAACAGGAAATTCGTGATCACCGGGTCCGCCAGGAGGGCGGTGCTGCCGAGACGCAGCGGGATCGCCGCGATCGCGGCCAGCACCACGTTTGACACCGGCCCGGCCAGGGCGATCAGCGCCATGCTGCCCTTCTTGCCGAAGCGGCCGAGCGGCCGCAGGTTGTAGGTGTTCACCGGCACCGGCTTGCCCCAGGCAATGGCGGGGAAGCCAAGCGCGATCAGCAGGAAGAGGAAGAAGCCGATGGGGTCGAAGTGGACGGCGGGGTTGAAGCTGACCCGGCCGAGATTGCGCGCCGTCTGATCGCCCAATTGCGCCGCGGTCCAGGCATGCATGAACTCATGGACCGTGATCGCCACGAGGAACGTCACGATATAGATAATGATCCGTTCTGGATTGAGATCGATGCCGAGCATTGCCGTCCCGCTAGATGGCCCGGAACTTCTCGGCGCCGCCGGTGGCCTCGTCGGCCCCGGAACCGGGGTAGAGATGGCAGGCGACGAAGTGGCCGTTGCCCTGGTGGGCGAAGATCGGATCGATTTGGCGGCAGACTTCCATCGCGTACGGGCAGCGAGTGTGGAAATGGCAGCCCATTGGCGGGTTGATCGGGCTCGGCACGTCACCGGAGAGGATGATCCGCTCGCGTCGCTTCTCCACCACCGGGTCGGGGATCGGCACCGCCGAGAGCAGGGCCTTCGTGTACGGATGAAGAGGATCGGCGTAGAGGTCGTTCCGCTCGGCCATCTCCACGATCTTGCCGAGGTACATCACGGCGACCCGGTTCGAGATGTGCTTGACCACCGAGAGGTCGTGGGCGATGAAGAGATAGGTCAGGCCGAACCGGTCCTGCAGGTCTTCGAGCAGGTTGACGATCTGGGCCTGGATCGAGACGTCGAGGGCCGAGACCGGCTCGTCGGCGACGATGAAGTCGGGGTTCGCCGCCAGGGCGCGGGCGATGCCGATCCGTTGCCGCTGGCCGCCGGAAAACTCATGGGGGTAGCGGTTGGCGAAATAGGGGTTGAGGCCGACCGTTTCCAGCAGCTCCTGGACCCGCTGGGTGCGCTCGTTTTTCGGCACCAGCTTGTGGATCTGCATCGGCTCCGAAATGATGTTGCCGACGGTCATTCTCGGGTTCAGTGAGGCATACGGATCCTGGAAGATCATCTGCAGATGACGGCGCATCCGCCGCATCGCGCCGCCGTCGAGCTTGGTCAGGTCTTTGCCGTCAAAGATGACCTCGCCCCCCGTCGGCTTGTAGAGCTGGAGGATGGCGCGGCCGGTGGTGGATTTGCCGCAGCCGGATTCGCCGACCAGGCCCAGGGTCTCGCCCTTCTTGACATCGAACGAGATGCCATCCACCGCCTGCACGGCGCCCACCTTCCGCTGGAAGATGATTCCCCGGGTGAGCGGGAAGTGCATGACCAGGTCTTTCACCTCAAGCAGCGGCCGCGAACCATTGCCCGTCCCGTCGGTGACGGTCGCCGGTTGAGTGCCTTTGGTGCCTGCCGGTGCGGCAGCGGTGCTCTGCATCGGAGATGCCTCCCGCGTCTCGTTCAACGCCTAATTCGTATCGAGATTCGGTGAACGTGACGGGCTATTCGGACTCATTGGGTCCGCGGCTCTGGAGCCCGGCAGGACCGCCACCTCGGTGAAGTCGATGGTGCTCGACGGTTCGGGCAGGTTATGGGCCCGCGCCACCTCGTCCAGATCGTCGTCCTTGTTGACCTCTTCCCAGAACCAGCAAGCGGAGAAATGGCCCGGCCCAACTTCGAGGAGCGGCGGGTTCTTCTGCTCGCACTTCTCTCGCGCGTAGTTACAGCGCGGCACGAAGGGACACATGTCCGGTAGGTCGATCAGGTCAGGCGGCATGCCGCGGATCGGCTCCAGCTTTTCCTTGCGCGTGGCGTCGAGGCGGGGGATCGACTTCAGGAGACCGACCGTATACGGATGGCGCGGGTTGGCGAAGATCTCCTCGGTGGTGCCCGTCTCGACGATATGACCGGCGTACATCACCTGGATGCGGTCGGCCATGCCGGCCACCACCCCCATCGAGTGCGTGATCAAGATCACCCCGGTGTCGCGCTCGACCTGGAGGACGCGCATCAGATCGAGGATCTGGGCCTGGATCGTCACATCGAGCGCCGTCGTCGGCTCGTCGGCAATCAGCAGCTTCGGGTTGCACGACAACGCCATCGCGATCATCACGCGCTGGCGCATACCGCCGGAGAATTGGTGTGGGTACTGGTCGATCCGTTCTTCGGCGTTCGGGATGCCGACCATGTGCAGCAGCTCAATCGTCCGCGTCCGCGCCCGCGACTTGTTCATCTTCATGTGAAGCTGGAGCGCCTCACTGATCTGCCGGTTGATGGTCAACACCGGGTTGAGCGAGGTCATTGGGTCCTGGAAAATCATGGCGATGTCGTTGCCGCGGATCGACCGCACCTGATCGTCCGACATCTTGATGATGTCTTTGCCGTTGAAGATGATCTCGCCGGAGACGATCTTGCCGGGCGGGTTCGGGATGAGGCGCATAATCGAGAGCCCGGTCATGCTCTTGCCGGAGCCGGACTCGCCGACGACGCCCAGCGTTTCGCCGGGCATGATGTAAAACGAGACGTCGTCCACCGCCTTGACCACGCCGTCTTGGGTAAAGAACTGCGTCCGCAGCCCCTTGACGTCGAGTAACGGCTGGCCTCGTCCATTACTGGAGACGACGGGCTCCGCCCGCTGGTCTGCCCGAGGTTTCGCGACCATACTGGCTCCTCTCATGCGACCGGCGCCGGCTCACGCGACGAGCCGGCAGTCAATGATGGTCGCGGCGCTCTTGAGCTCTCGTTCCCGATCTTTGGTGCGGCCGACCCTTGCGCTCGGCTCAGAACGCGCGCGCTTCGTTAAAAAATCAGGCTGTGCTGAGCCCGGAGCATACCATACCGGACCCGGCCGGCTCAACAGGAGGGCCGAGCCGCGGGACGCCCCGGCGGCGCGGTCCCCGTGACCATCTTGTACCACGCTTCCCGGCTCCCCGCTTGCCCCGGTCCACGGTCGGCCTCGCCGGCTCGCTGTCGATCCAGCTACGGTCGCTGGATGCCGGCCAGCAGTTCGGTGCTGGCGCGGCCAAGCAGGACCGCGACGTTCGGCACAATCATCTGAAAACCCTGTCCGATTCGCTTGTTTGAGACCGCGACATCGGCGGCCACCGTGCCGAGCGGAATTCGGCCGCGGGCGCGCTCGCTGATCCGCTCGATCACCGTTTCGACCTCGGGGTGGCCCGGCTGGCCGGGATAGCCCATCGACTGCGCCAGGTCGTTCGGCCCCACGAACAAGAGATCGAGATCGGGGAGGTCCATCAGGGCGTCGAGCTCGGCCAGGGCGTCGATGTGCTCAAACTGGATGATGCTGAGCACCCGGTCATTGAGTTGTGGCACCAGCTCGTGGGCGGGGGCGCCCAGGCCGTGGCCGAACGTCCGGCCGCCGGCCAGACCGCGGATCCCACGGGGGTGATAGCGCATGGCGGCCACCGCCTCGCGGGCGGACGCTTCCGTATTGGTCTGCGGGATCATGACGCCGGAAATGCCCAGGTCAAGAAACTTCAAGATGACCTGACGGTCGTTCTGGCCGACCCGGGCCAGGGCGGGGATGCCGTTTGCCTCCGCCGCCAAGATCATCGGATAGGCGTCTTCCGGGGAGATGCGGCCATGCTCGGCGTCGAGAAAGGCGAAATCGAAGCCGGCGCGGGCGACGACCTCAACGACCTCGGGCGAAGGGAGCTGGATAAACGGCCCGACCACGACCCCGCCCGCCGCGATCTTCTCCTTGACCGGATTGGTGTAGAGCATCCCCCGTCCTTTCTCCGCGTTGATTGCCCGGACCGCGCATTGTGGCAACCGATCCTTCGGCGCAGTCTAGCAAATGGGCCGCGACGTCGAACGAGGAAGACGAACACCCCGGACCGTAAGGTCCGGGGTGTTCACCGCTTACCGCGACTCGTATCATCTACTTACTGACGGGAGAATCTCGAGTCGCATCGCTTCGGGACTCGCACAGAAACCGCGAGGGTCCCACAAGTGTCCACGGTTTATCGGGTACGTATGGCTTGTTCTCGCGCACCGTCGTCACAAGCCCATACCACGCTCTTGCTATTGCGGCGGTCCGCCGGTGTGATTCCCCCCCGGGAAGCACATCCTGCCGCCTTCGACGGCGGGTCGACAATCGCCAGAGCAGCACTGGTGGGAGCCCCGGCAGCGCTCGAAGTCCGGCCGGCAGACGCAGCGCCTCTGCTTCTTGCCCGGTTCCCGCTCGGAGTTCTTGCTACAGCATCGGTCGCAGCTCGGCTGCCGGTCCTTGCCGCAACGACGTCCATTGGGCTCGCAGGCTTGCGCCTCGAACCGCGCGGCGTCAGCGCCCGAGTCGACACCGATTGTCGCAACGACGGTCGCCAGCAGACCGGCACCCGCTAGCCGGATCGCCGATCGTCAAGTTGATCCCGCGCCAAATCGCCGGGTCAGGCTATCGAATCGACTCCCGTCCATGATTGCGTCTCCCTTTCCGGCCCGCTCACCGAGCCTCAAGCGCCAACTTCCGGTCCGGTAGCCGGCCAACCACGGCGGACCACCGCCGCCGACTGCTCATCCAACCGGAAAATCGTCTGCCGTGGGCCCAGTCTAGAGACCGGCCAAAACGTCGTCAACAGCCTTTCCAACCGAATGTTCCGATAAATGCAGCACGGGCTACATGAGGCACCGCGGTCGTCAGCTTCAGGCAATAGAAGCCGAGATTGAATGTAGTCTAGACTTAATTTATCGAACATTCAGTCTGTGCGTCCCCCGCGTGCCGGGCACCTTTCCCCTGCAACGGATAGATTGGACTTCCCGAATTGGTTAGTCCATGGATATTGAGCTTCAGTCGTCGTCTTGGGCGGCGCCCAGGGCTTGGGTTCGTTGGTAGGCGGCGTAGACGGCGCGGGAGAAGACGGTGCGGAGGCCGCCCTTTTCCATTTGGTAGATCGCGTCGGCCGAGGTGCCGCCGGGAGACGTGACCATGTTGCGCAGCTCGGCCATGTGCTTGCCCGAGGCTTTGGCGAAGTTGGCCGAGCCGGCCACCGTTTGCAGTACGATCTGCTCCGCGATCCGGCGCGGGAAGCCCATGTGAACCCCGGCGTCGATCAACGCTTCCATCATCAGGAAGACATAGGTGGGACCGGTGCCGGAGAGCGCGGTCGCCATGTCGACGTACTTCTCGTCCTCGACCCACAGCTCTTCGCCGAGGGCGCCGAGGATCGACTTCACTCGCTCCCGCTGCGCCTCCTCCACCTCGGCGGTCGAGGTCCAGACGCTCATCCCGTCGCCGATCTGGGCCGGCGTGTTCGGCATGATGCGGACGATCGCGCGGTGCCCGAGACCGCGACTGAGCGCGGCGATGCTTGCCCCGGCGATGACCGAGGCCGCTACCTGATGCGGCGCCAACGTGCCGTGCAACTGGCGCATCACGCTTGCCAACACCTGCGGCTTGATCGTGAGCAGCACCAGATCGGCGTCGGCAGCCGCCGCCACGTTCTCCTCCACCGTCTCGATCCCCAGCCGCTCATGGAGCCGTTGCCGTTGGTCGGCTCGGGGATGGCTGGCGACCACCTGCTCTGGTGACACCAACCCTTGCTTGAGTAAGCCGGCGATCATCGCCTCCGCCATCACGCCGGCGCCGATGAAGGCCAGCCGCGCCCCAGCCAGGGCGGGTTGGCCGGCCTCCGACGCCGACGGTCGTTCGTCCTGCTCGGGTTCCCGTTCGCTGGCCACCGGCGCTCCTTTCACTCCATTCCTGTGTCACCATTGTAGTCAGATGGCCCGATCGGGTTCGGGTGGTGAGCGGAGAAAGAGAGCGCATGATGGCCAACCGGCTGGCGGACGAGACAAGCCCCTATCTGTTGCAGCATAAGGACAACCCGGTCGATTGGTACCCGTGGGGCGACGAGGCGCTCGCCAAAGCGCGGGCCGAGGGGAAGCCGCTGCTGGTGAGCATCGGCTACTCGGCCTGCCACTGGTGTCATGTCATGGCGCACGAATCGTTCGAAGACGTGGCGACAGCCGAGCTGATGAATGAGCACTTCATCAACGTTAAGGTCGATCGGGAAGAGCGGCCCGATATCGATTCGCTTTACATGACCGCCGTCCAGGCGATGACTGGTCACGGTGGTTGGCCGCTGAACGTCTGGGTGACGCCGGAGGGTCTGCCATTCTTCGGCGGCACGTACTGGCCGCCTGAGGACCGGATGGGCATGCCGGCGTTCAAACGGGTGCTCGGCGCCGTCGGCGACACGTGGACCACCCGTCGCGACGAGATCGTGCGCCAGAGCGAGCAGATTCGGGAGGCGCTGAGCCGTAACCATGAGGTTGATGGCGCAGGCGAAGAGATCACCAACGATGTCGTCATGCGGGCGATCGCGCGCCTTGCCGGGCAGTTCGATGCGCAGAATGGCGGGTTCGGCGGTGCGCCAAAGTTCCCGCAGGCGCCGGTCATCGATTTTCTTCTCCGCGCCTGGCGAATGGAGAAGGATGAGCGGGCGCTGGCAATGGCGGTGACGACGCTCGAGCGCATGGCCGAGGG
>JALZJP010000041.1 GCA_030859715.1 Chloroflexota bacterium | reverse complement strand
ATCAGGCACCGTCCGCAGATACGGCACCAACGGCGGGACGGGAGCAGCGGACACCGGATGCCTCCTCACGTCGTTCGGATCACTGCCGGAGCCTACCCCTGTTCACCAAGAATGAAAAGACCCTGCGGCCTACCCTCCGCCCGAAAGCTCGGTCATCTCTTCCCAATTGTCGCCAACGCCAACCTCGACCGCGATCGGCACTCTCAGCTCGACCGCGTTTTCCATGGTCGCGCGCACCAAGGCCGCGGTTTCGGCCAGGTCCGAGCGGTCAACTTCCAGCACGAGCTCGTCATGCACCTGGAGCAGGACCCGCGCCTTGAGGGTACGTTGGGCCAGCTTGGCGGCCAAATGGTTCATCGCGATCTTCATGATGTCGGCGGCGCCCCCCTGGATCGGCATGTTGATCGCCATCCGCTCCGCCGCCATCCGCCGCGCCCCGTTGGACGAGGTGAGATCGGGCAGGAACCGGCGCCGTCCGCTCTCGGACCAGACATAGCCGTGCGCTGCGCCAAACCGTAAGATCTCGTCGAAATACGCCTTGACCCGCGGCAGCCGGGCCCAGTAGTCGGTGATGAACCGTTGCGCCTCGGCCCGCGGCAACCCGGTATCGCGGGATAGGCCATACGCCTGCATCCCATACAGGACGCCGAAGTTGACCGTTTTCGCCACGCGCCGCATCTCGGTCGTGACGTCCCCTGGATCGATCCCGTAGACGATCGCGGCGGTGGCGCGGTGGATGTCAGAAAGGCCGGAAAAGGCCTCGATCAGGAACGGCTCGCCGCTGAGATGGGCCAGTAGCCGGAGCTCGATCTGCGAGTAGTCGGCAGCGAGGAGCACGGCATCGTCGAACAAGCGAAACTCGGGCCGGTGATCGGCGACGAAGGCCCGCCGTACCCGGCGCCCCTGCTCGGTTCGGATCGGGATGTTTTGCAAGTTGGGATTGGTCGATGACAGCCGGCCGGTGGCCGCCACGGTCTGATTGAACGAGGTATGGACCCGGCCGGTCTCCTGGTTGACCTGCAACGGCAGGGCATCGACGTAGGTGGACTTCAGCTTGCCGAGCTGCCGGTATTCCAGGATCAGATCGATGATCGGGTGGCGGTCCCGGATCGTCTCCAACATGTCGCCATCGACCGAATAGCCGGTCTTCGTCTTGCGGCCGGAGGGCAGGCCCAGCTCCTCGAACAGGAGGGTCGCCAACTGGCGCGTCGAGTTGATATTGATCTCCCGCCCGGCGACGGCGTGGATCTCCGCTTCGAGCTGACCCATCCGGGCCGTGATCTCGGTCGAGAACTCGGCCAGGAAGGCGACGTCGACCGCGATCCCGACGCTCTCGATATCGACCAGCACCGGCACCAGCGGCAACTCGATGTCGAACAGGAGCGGATCGAGGTGTTGCTCCGTGATCTCCGCCCGCAGCAGCTCGGTCAGCTCATAGGTGGCCTCGACGTCGCCACAGGCGTACTCACCGGCGATGGCGGAGTCGACCTTATCCATCGTCAGTTGGTTGCGCCCGGTGCCGATCAGCGCCGTGATCTCGGTCATCTCGATCCCGAGCCGGGTGAAGGCCATGTCCTTCAGCCGGAGCGACGTCTGGTTCAGGAGGTAGCCGGCGACCATCGTGTCGAAGCCGAGCCGGCCGACGGTGTAGCCGTGACGCTCCAGCACCGCGACGTCGTATTTTCCGTGATGGGCGTAGGCGGCCAGCGCCGGATCCGCCAGAATCGGTCCCAGCAGCTCATGGACCCGTTCGAAGCTGAGCTGATCACCATCTCCGACCCGATGCGCCAACGGGATGTAATACCCCTCGCCGGCGCTGACCCCGATCGCGATCCCAACCAGCCGAGCGGTCTGGGGATCGGTCGAGTCGGTCTCCACATCGACCGCGTAGCTCCCGACCTCCCGCATGCGGCTGATTAAGTGCTGGATTTCATCCTCGGTCCTGACGATTGTTCGGTTCGACGGCGGCCGGGCCACGACCTCGCGCGTCGTCGCCGGCGGCTGGCCATTCGTCGCCTCCGGCAGCCGGTTGACCAGAGAACGGAACTCGAGCCGCCGGAAGAGGTCGATCACCGCCTCCCGGTCGTAGTTGCCGACCGCGCTCCGCTCGCGGTCGATAGCAATGTCCAGGTCGCGCACGATCGTCGCCAGCCGCTTGCTGCGGCGGGCCGTCTCGACATTCGCCTCGATGGCGTTTCGAGCCCGGGTCGGCGTCACCTCGTTGACCTGCTCGATGATCCGCTCAATATCGCCGAACTGGCTGATCAGCGCCTTCGCCGTCTTGTCGCCGATGCCGGGCACGCCGGGGATGTTGTCGGAGGTGTCGCCCACCAGCGCTTTGTAATCGGGCACATGCTCAGGACCGAAGCCGTAGCGCTTTTCCACCGCCGCCCGGTCGAACAGGCGCAGCTCGCCAAATCGTTGCGACCCGGGCAGGACGACCACCACGTTGTCGTCAACCAACTGCAACAAGTCGCTATCGCCGGTGACGATCACGACGCGCAGGTCGCCCTCCGTACTGCATTTTCGGGAGAGACTGCCAATGACGTCGTCCGCCTCGTAGCCGGGCCGCTCTTCAATCGGGATGCCGAGGGCCTCGATCAGCTCCCGCACCCGCGTCACTTGTGACCGCAAATCGTCCGGCATCTCGCCCCGGTTCGCCTTGTACTCGGCGAACTCCTCTTCGCGGAAGGTCTTGCCGCCCTCGAGGGCGATGATCGCGTAGTCCGGCCGCTCGTTCCGGAGCACGTCGAGCAGCATCGAGGCGAAGCCGAAGACGGCGTTGACCTGCTCGCCGGCCGAGGTGCCGATCGAGCTCGGTAAGGCGTGATAGGCGCGAAAGATCAGGCCATAGCCATCCACCAGCAGGAGGGTTGGGCGGTCATCGGTCACAACAGGGCTCTCGGTAGTCACGGCGTCTCCTTGCTCATTGTCAGGGTGAAGTATCGCCGATTGACGGAGGGCGCGGCGATGGGAGGCGCATTTCGTTCGTAGGATCGCCTGCCTCACGCCTGTCTTGACGGAAAATCATCGGCCCGGTCGCAACTTGTTATACTTCGCTACCGGTTTCGTGTGATCCCGATCCGCACCCCGGCAAAGCCAAATCCGCCGGCGGTCGGCTCCCCGTTCGGGATGGAGATAAGAGGAGTTCCGGCAAACCCATGGAGCAGAGTGCCGTCCAGGCGGTCGCCCGCGTCGCGTGCGATAACGTCGAGCGCGTGGTGGTCGGCAAGCGGCACGACGTGCTGCTCGTCATCGTTGCCCTGTTGTGCCGGGGCCATATCCTGATCGAGGACGTGCCCGGCGTCGGCAAGACGGTGCTGGCCAAGGCGATCGCCCGTTCCCTCGGCTGCACCTTCAAGCGCATCCAGTTCACGCCCGACCTGCTCCCCAGCGATGTGACCGGGGTCAACGTCTTCAACCAGCAGAGCGGCCGCTTCGAGTACCGGCCGGGCCCGGTCGTCGCCCAGCTCGTCCTCGCCGACGAGATCAACCGCGCCACCCCCAAGACCCAGGCCTCCCTCCTCGAAGCGATGGAGGAATCCCAGGTCACGGTCGATGGCGTCACCCACCCCTTGCCGGAGCCCTTTATCGTGATGGCGACGCAGAACCCGATCGAATACGAGGGCACCTTCCCCTTGCCGGAAGCACAGCTCGACCGCTTCCTGCTCCGCATCGCCCTCGGCTATCCCGGTCGCGCGGCGGAGCTGGAGATGCTCGACCGCCAGCACCGCTCCCACCCTCTTGATTCGCTTGAGCAGGTCGTCCGGGTCGAAGAGCTGGTGAAGGCGCAGGCGGCGGTCAAAGACGTCCATGTGGCGATGCCGATCAAGGAGTACATCTACGCCCTGGTGGAGGCGACCCGATCCCACCACGACGTCTATCTGGGGGCCAGTCCCCGCGGCTCGCTGGCACTCTACAATGCCTCGCGCGCCTGGGCCGCGATCCAGGGCCGCGACTACGTGACGCCCGACGACATCAAGGTCCTGGCCGACCCAACCCTGGCCCACCGGATCATCGTCAACCCCTCGGCCCGGATGAAGAACGTCGATAACCGCGTCATCATCGGCGACCTGCTGGCCCGGGTGCCGGTCCCCGGCGCCCGCCCGGTGCCATGATGATCGGGATGATCGGGATGGTTGGTTTTGGGCAATTACCTGACCTCGCGGCGGAGCGCGGGGCAAGAGCCGCCGCGCTGAAGTCACAAACCCCCATAAATGGGGCTGATCTGAATCCATGTTCCCGGATCCTCCAACCGCGGCCTTCTACCGTCCGTGACTCGAACGCCCCACGGTGGACCTTAGCCGGCTTTAGTCGGGTCCCCTCTGGGTGTTGTGGTTTCAGCGCGGAGGCTTTAGCCCCGAGCTTGGCCACGCCCGCGACGAGCCCACTAACACCATGAACGCGATCAAGATCATTCTCCTCATCATCGCCGCGATCGTGGTCGGGCAAACGACGAATTGGGAGGCGGCCGATCAAGTCGCCGTCGCCCTCATCGTGCTCCTGGCCCTCGCCTGGGTCTGGAGCCGGTTCAGCTTGCGCGGTCTCTCGGTCAACCGCCGCGTGGCCTCGGACCGGACCCAGGTGGGGCAGCTTCTGGCCGAACAGATTGAGATCAGGAACGGCGGCCGGCTGGGCAAGCTTTGGCTCGAGGTGCTGGACCAGTCGACGCTGCCCAACCATGCCGTCAGCCGGGTCGTCAACGTGCCCCGCCGGGGCGCCATCGCCTGGGAGGTCGTCACCCACTGCGTCCGGCGCGGCCGCTACCGACTCGGGCCCCTCGCCTTCCGCTCGGGCGATCCGTTGGGCATCTTTCCGAAGCGGTCCGTCGCCCCTGAGCTGCAGGAAATCATTGTCTACCCCGCGGTCATCCCGCTCGAGTCGGTGCCGATCCCGACCGGATTGTTGGCCGGGGGCGATGCGCTGGACCGGCGGACCCCGTTCACCACGCCGAACATCGCCGGGGTCCGTGATTACTCCCCCGGCGATGCCTTCAACCGGATCAGTTGGTCGACGACGGCGCGGACCGGCCGCTTGATGGTCAAGGAGTTCGATCTCGATCCCACCGCCGACATCTGGCTCCTGCTGGACCTGCAAGGCGGTGTCCACCGTACGGCGAACCGCCCGCTCAACTTCGTGCCGAACGCGGCCGGCGCGTTTCCGCTCGAAGCCTGGCTCGATTCGACCGAGGAATACGCGGTGACGATCGTCGCCTCGCTGGCCGGTCACTTTCTCCGCCAGCGCCGCAACGTCGGCTTGATCGCCTCCGGCGTCCATCTCGAAGTCATCGCGCCGGACCGCTCCGATCGCCAACTGGTGAAGATCCTCGAGGATCTCGCCGTCGCCAGCGCCGATGGCGGCCTCTCCCTGGCCGAGGTCCTCGTCGCCGAGGGACGCCGCTTCTCCCGTCACGACTCACTCGTCGTGGTCACGCCATCGACCGACGAATCGTGGGTCGCCACCCTGGCCGAGATCAGTGGGAAGCGAGTCCGGACCGCGGCCGTGCTGGTCGAGCCGGAAACCTTTGCCCATGCGCCATCGTCGTTAATGGCGATCAGCGGGTTGGTTGCCGCCGGCATCCCCGCCCAGCTCGTGAAGTATGGTGATGATATCGCCGCCACCCTCGCCGTGGCGCCGGGAACCATGGCAGGAAGATATCGTGGCTAGTCTCGCTCCCGCCTCCGTCAACGCACCCGCCCCGCCGGGGCGGCTCCGGGATCGCCTGCAACGGATCGTTCCGGCCGAGGGCTGGACCACGGTCCTGCTCCACGGCGTGATCCTATCGGCGACCGCTTGGACCGTGGAACGCGCCGCCTGGGCGCCGGACCGCACCCATCTGGCGGCGGTCGCGATCCTCGGCTTGATCGTTGGGTTGTTCTTGGCCAAGATCCACGCCCCGGACCTGCTGGCGCATCTCGCCGCCTTTTGGATCGGCACCGCGGTCGTCATCGCCATCGCCGTGGAACGGATGGGCGACGGCCTCGCCAGCCCGCGGGAGCGCTTGGCGTTGCTCGGTGAGCAGGCGCTTGGCTGGTATCGGGACATCCTCTCGGGGCACGCGATCGACGACCCGCGGCTCTTTGCCATGCTCCTCGGCCTGACCATGTGGCTGGTCGCCTACACCTCGGCCTGGGTGCTCTACCGGCGCGGCTGGCTGACCACGGCGATCGTCCTGCCGGGGGTCATCACCGTGGTCAACCTCGGCTATTCGCCTGGCGAAGGCAGTTGGCCGCTGCTGCTCTTCATCGTCGCCGCCTGCCTCCTGGCCACCCGTCACCACGCCTACCGGCGAGAACTGGAATGGTCCCGCGGCCGGCTGCCGCGGCCGCGACGGCTGCCGGGACAGTTCCTGCTGGCGGGGACGGTCGTCGCCCTCGTCGTCGGCGCCTTGGCCTGGACGCTGCCGCTCGGCAGCCGGGCGCAGGTGGTGGAAGCGGTTTGGGACCGGATCCAGGAGCCCTGGGACAACCTGGTCGATCAAGTGGACGAGTGGATCGCCAACGTCGCCGGACCAGGACTGACCGAGGGCGGATCGTACGCCAGCTTCGGCGAGCAGTTTCAGTTGGGGGGGGCGCTCAATCTGTCCGACGACCCCGTGCTGCTGCTGGAGCCCACCGGGCAGCAGTACAGGCCGACCTATCTGATTGGCTATCGCTACGACGAGTACACCGGATCTGGCTGGGCCACCACCGTCGAGGAGACCTTCGATCAGCCCGAGGGCGAGGCCCAATACTCGCCGCTGCTCAGTTTCTCCCGCGGCCAGGGGATGAACCTGACGCCGGCGGTGCTCACCGACCGGTCGCAAGTGGTGGCCAACCTCAGCGTCCTCCAACCGAAGGGCAATCTCATCTTCACCACCGATACCTACCTCACCAGCGACCGCCAGACCAGCGTTCAGCTTCCGTGGCGGCAAGTGAACGAGCTCTCGTTCGACCTGGCGGCGGATGGCGAGAGCACGGCGGTGGTCCAAAATCGGATCCCGGTCGAGTTGCGGCAGTTCGCGGCCCTGCTGGACCGGGCCGCGTTTCCGCCCGGCGCCGCCTCGCCAGCGCCGCTCGATGCCGCCCTCGCCGCCGAGATCGAGACCGCCCGGGTCCGGCTCGCTGAGCAGCGGTTCCTCGACGCGAGCTGGGAAACGGCTGCCGACGGCCGGGCGACGGCGCTCACCGTGACCGGCCAGCTTCCGATCTACGATGACGTGGAAGCCGTCTTTTCGCGCCAACCGGTGACGACCGGCGAGCGATATCAGGTCACCGGGCTCGCCAGCACCGCCGCCGCCGCCGAGCTGCAACAGGCCGGAACGGATTATCCAGCCTGGGTGACGGACCGCTACCTCCAGTTGCCAGGGACGATCACCGACCGGACCCGCGCCCTGGCCCGCGACTTGGCGGCCGATCAAGCGTCGGTGTTCGACACGGCAATGGCCGTGCAGACCCATGTCCGCCAGACCATCGAGTACGACGAAGCGATCAGCGCCCCCCCGCCCGATCAAGATGTCGTGGATTATGTCTTGTTCGACAGCCTCGAAGGCTACTGCGAATATTACGCCTCGGCGATGGCGGTCCTGCTTCGCGCCGAGGGGATTCCGGCCCGCGTCGTTGGCGGCTACTTTCCCGCCCCCTTCGATGCCGAGGAAGCCGGGTTCCTCTATCGGGAAAAGAACGCCCACCTCTGGGTCGAGGTCTTCTTCCCCGGCTACGGCTGGATCCCGTTTGAGCCAACCGCGTCCCAGCAGACGCTCTCCTACGGCGATCTCCAAACGACCGACGTGCCGCCGGTGGCGCCGACCCCCACCCCGCCGCCGGCGGAGACCCCGGAGCCGCTCGCCACGCCGGCCGCGGAGCCGACCCCGGAACCGGCTCCGGCCACGGTCGAGGATGACAACCCGCCGCCGAACCGGCTCCTCGGCCTGGCGGCGCTGGCGGCGGCGCTGCTCGTCGTCCTCGCCGCCGTCCTCGGCAGCGTGGTCTGGCTCTGGGGCTTTCGCGGCCTCAGCCCGACCGGCAGCTTCTACGCCCGTCTCCTGCGAGTCGGCCGTTGGGGCGGGGTGATCCCCTCGGTCGCGACAACCCCACGCGAATACGCCGACCATCTCGGGCGCGCCATTCCGGCGGCGGGTGGGCCGGCGCGGGTGGTGGCCGACCTCTACAATCAGGAGACGTTTGCCGGCCGGGCCGCCACCTCATCGTCGATTTCCACCGCCCGCCGGGCCTGGATCCAGTTGCGACGGGCGGTTGTCCAATCACTCATGCGGCGGCGGTAGGGAGACCAGAAAAGAGGCTGGACGTGAAGCCAACGACGCTCCGAGACAGTAGCGGCGCGGTCCTCGTCGCCGGCGCCATCAACACCGATCTCGTCGCCCGGTTGCGGCTGGCGCCGGAGGCGGGCGAGACGGTCACCGGCACCGGGTTCGCCATCTTCGGCGGCGGCAAAGGCGCCAACCAGGCGACCGCCGCCGCCCGCGCCGGCGCCCCGACCGCGATCCTGGGCGCGCTCGGCGACGACGATTTCGGCCGCCAGCGCCGATCCGACCTCGAAGCCGAGGGAATCAACATCGCCTCGGTCGCAACCGTCAGCGACACGGCCTCCGGCGTCGCCCTGATCACGGTCGAGGAATCGACCGGCCAGAACCGGATCGCCTACGTCCCCGGCGCGACCTTGACCGTCACGCCCGAGCAAGCAACCGCGGCCATCGCCCGGGTGCGGCCCGCCGTGCTGCTCACCACCCTGGAACTTCCGCGGGCAACCTTGACCGTGCTCTACGCCGAAGCTCGCCTGATCGGGGCGATCATCCTGTTCAACGCCACGCCCGAGGCCGCCACCGGGCGCGAGCTCCTCGCCCGAACCGACTTCCTGATCGTCAACGAAAGCGAAGCCGCCGATCTGCTCGAGCAGGAGGTGCGGCCCCAAGACGCGAAGGCCGCGGCGCTGTCGCTACTGGACCTCGGACCGCGGGCGGCGGTCATCACCCTCGGCAAGCATGGCGCGGTGATCGCGGATGGCAAGTCTGTCACCCACATCGCGGCCCCGGAGGTCAAGGTAGTGGACACCACCGGCGCCGGCGACGCCTTCTGCGGCGCCATGGCCGCCGGCCTCGCCGCCGGCCTCGACCCGGTGGAAGCGGCCCGCATCGGCGTCATCACCGGCTCCCTCGCCGCCACCCGCCACGGCGCCCAACCGTCGATCCCCACCCGAGCCGAGGTCAACGCGATGCGCCGGGGCCGTTAGCCGCGTTGCACGATGGAGATTCCGACCATGGCACACCCGAATCATCCCAACCGATCGCCGGGCGATGGCGAAACAGGTCGAGAACCTGGCCAAGGACTTGGGCGACGTCCGATTCAGACCCTGCTTCCGGACGTCAGGAGTTCAGCGTTTCGCGAAGAGGCCCGCCGACAGTCGCTGGCGGTAGCTAACAGCTTGTGGGCCGAGGAAGACCAAGCCTTCATAGACGCCATTTCTACATGGGGGGAGGATGACGAAAGTGAGCGCCGCGGAACATGATCGCCGGATCGACTACATCGAATTCAAGGTCACGGACATTGAGCGGGCCAAGGCATTTTATGGCGGCGCCTTCGGCTGGACCTTCACCGACTATGGTCCGGATTATGCTTCGTTCGCCGACGGCCGGCTCGAAGGCGGCTTCGAGGCCGGCTCGCCGCTGACGCCAGGCGGCCCGCTGGTCATCCTGTATGCGACCGATCTGGCCGCCACCCAGCTTCGGGTGGAAGTGGCCGGCGGCGAGATAACCCGGCCGATCTTCGAGTTTCCCGGCGGTCGCCGGTTCCATTTCCTCGATCCCGATGGCTACGAGTTGGCGGTCTGGTCAGATAAGTAAGCATTCCGCGCGATGACCTCCCAATGGGGCCTGGAGTGGGCTGGGTTTGGTATGCTTCCCTTTGGAAAGGGTCGGTACATGCGACAATCACGACAACGAAGCGCCGAGGGACGCGCCATCCCGCTCTACGGTCCCGATGGTTTCGCCGCCATGCGGCGGGCCGGGCAACTGGCGGCGGCGACGCTCGACTTTATCGCGCCGCAAGTCGTGGCCGGCGCCGCGACGGCGGACCTGGACCGCGCCTGCGAGGAGTTCATGCGGGCGCATGGCGCGGTGCCCGCCACCATCGGCTACAAGGGCTACCGGCACGCTAGCTGCATCTCGGTCAATCACGTCGTCGCCCACGGGATTCCATCGGACGAGCAGATCCTGCGGGACGGCGACATCGTCAACATCGATGTCACGCCCCTGCTCGATGGCTGGCACGGTGACGTCAGCCGCACCTTTGCCGTGGGCGAGATCAGCCGGCGGTCGCGCCGGCTCATCGACACGACCCACGAAGCGATGATGGCCGGTATCGCGCGGGTGAAACCCGGCGCCACGCTCGGCGACGTCGGCCACGCGATTGCCACGGTCGCCCGCCGCGAAGGCTTCACGGTGGTGCGCGAATTTTGCGGTCACGGCGTCGGCCGGGTGTTTCAAGATGCGCCGCAGGTCCTGCACTATGGGAAACCACGGACCGGCGTCGTCCTAGAGCCCGGCATGATCTTCACCATCGAGCCGATGCTCAACGCCGGGCGCTGGCAGACCGAAATCCTGGCCGACGGTTGGACCGCGGTGACCCGCGACCGCTCGCTCTCCGCCCAATTCGAGCATTCGGTCGGCGTCACCGCCACCGGGGTCGAGATCTTCACCGCCGGGGATGCCAACGGATGAACGGACTTCCGCATCGTTGCCGCCGATGCCCGCGCTTAGTGTCTCGGCTCCACCGAGGACTGCCGTTCTAACCCAATGATGATAGTGGACAGGCCGAACTCGAAAGCGCGCTCAAAATCCCAGCCATCGGACAACGCCACCGACTCAACATGCGCCAATCCAGCCTCCTGTAGCTTCCCCCGGTCGGGATGCGCCGCCAGATTGAAGCTCTGAATGGGACCGCGACGCTCGTACGCCACCTGACCGAGTGTAAAGTTGGTCAGCAAGCAGTACGCGCGCAGCGCGTCGTCCCGGGTCATCCCAAGATCGCTCAGGGCCGCCAGAACGACTTCCATCGGACCGAAGAGAGATAGCGGCGCGACCTCGATCGTCTCCATCAACCGGACCGCGCTCGGATGAGCCAGGCACGCTTTCCTCAGCGCACGATAGCAGTCCCGGATCCGCTCCCGCCAATCCGGATGATCGCTGGCAAAGCGAGTCCGCGCGATGAGGTTTCGGGCCACGCCTTGCAGGATGTCTTCCTTGCTTCTGACATGATTGTAGAGGGCCATCGGAGTTACCCCAAGCTGCCTGGCCAGGCGGCGCATCGTCAGCGCCTCGAGCCCATCGCGATCGAGGATCATGAGCGCCTCGTGCAGCACACGTTCGCGCGTCAGTGGTCCGGCTGCTGATCGAGGTCGAGCGTTCACCATCATTGACGTTGGGGAAGCCTTTGCCTGACGCCTATGTACGTTGTATATATACAACGTACATAGGCGTTCGTCGAGCGTTGTCGAAGCGTGAGGACCTGATCAAATGACGTTCATGCTCCAAGTCGTCGCCGTGCTGCTCACGGCGATCGCGATGTGTACCGCCTTGGCCCACGCCCTAGAGATGCCGGGCAAGCTCCGGCTCGGCAAGGAAGCCTACCTCACCGTCCAGCCGATCTACTATCCGGGTTTTACGATCGCCGGGGTCGCGGAAGGACTGGCTATCGTCGCCGCCTTCGTCCTGCTCTTGCTGTTGCCGGCGGGCAGCACGCCGTTTCGCTGGACCCTTGCCGGTTTCGTCGCGTTGCTCGCGATGCATGGGACCTACTGGCTCGTCACCCACCCGGTAAACCGATTTTGGCTGACGGATCAATCGCTCGGCGGCACCGGCAGCACGTTCTTCGCGGTCGGTCGGCATGAACCCAACGGCGAGGAGCAACACGATGGGAATCGCTGGATCCGATATCGGAAC
Organism: Chloroflexota bacterium; assembly: GCA_030859715.1. GTDB lineage: Bacteria > Chloroflexota > Chloroflexia > Thermomicrobiales > UBA6265 > JACCYK01. The sequence continues at coordinate 2,040 of JALZJP010000041.1, read as the reverse complement.
CGGTGGGAGCGATCGCATGTCCTCCGCGCGGTGTTCGCCCTGATTGCCCTCGTTGCGCTGACTGTCGCCGTCGGTCTTTGAACGCCAACGACGCTCGAGCACGCTGCCACCGAAGACGATCGCTGGCGGAGCCTGTTCGCTTCAGGTCTCCTGATCTCGCCTCCCACCAGTGCTCATTTCGGTTCGAGCACTTGGCCCGCGTTACGGCCATCGGCGCTCGAGCAGTTCACCAAAGATCATCAGTCGGACTCAGGATCGACTTCCAGCGAAGGGCTCGACGCGGTTCGACGACCCGGTTCGTCGCTTCCGGTCAAACCTAACGACGCGTGGTTGCCCGATCCGATCGCTAACTGGAAGTCAAGACGTAATTGGGCTCTCCGCGATGTGATACTATAATTCCGACAACACCGTACGAGTTGTGCATTTGCCCACATTGCCGTGGTCGCTCGGGTCCTCGCGGCCCCGGATTTACTCATGCCGAGCAATCGGCGAGCCAAAGGACGATGCCTATGTAAGCTGATCGAGATCTGGAACATCGCAAGACGGGTCTATCGCATCATACCAACAGCCGGCGGTTTCGGGCGTTGAAGCGTCGTGAAATCCCGGATCGGAGCACCATCATGGACCCTGTTCGTTATTGGAATTCTGTCCTCCTCGAAGCGTCACGCCGCGATTTCACCCGCGGCTTCAACAACGCCCAGCAGCCCGGCCCGATCCGGACGGCGCGCGCCATGGCGATTGTCCACCTCGCGATCCACGACGCCATCGCCTTCCATAAGGAGGTGTCGGCAGCCGCGTACCTCACTAAGGTAGGATTTGCCCACGGCATCGGAGTTCCGCCAGCGGGCAGCAACCGGGCCCACGTCATTGCCGGCGCGGCGGTGGTGACGCTGAAGGCGCTCTACCCGAAGTTCACGGCATTCATCGACGACTCGCGAAGCCGGGAGAATGCCGCCGACTTCGCCTTCGGGGAATCGGTCGGGCAAGCGATGCTCAAACACCGCGAAAATGACGGCTCCGATGTCCTGCTGAACGAATCACCGCCGAGCAGCCCGGACTATGGCGTCCATCGGGCCGACCCCTACGATCCGGGTCAGACTCAGCTCGGCCCGCGGTGGGGCGACGTCACTCGCTTCCTCGGGGCGGCCCACAAGCCGCTTGCCGACTATCCCGGCTCGGGTCTGCCGAACTATCTCACCGATGCCGATTACCTAGCCGACTTCGAGGAAGTGCGAGACCTCGGCTCGATCTCCCGCGGCTCCCGTACCGCCGAACAGCAGCGGATTGGTGTCTATTGGGGCTACGACGGCGCGAACAACCTCGGCGTGCCGCCACGCCTCTACAACCAGATTGCCCGTAAGGTCGTGGAGACCCGCAACCTGAGCCTGGCCGAACTCGCTGAGCTCTTCGCCATCGTCAATGTGGCGATGGCGGACGCGGGCATCGATGCTTGGCACTACAAGTATCAGCAAAAGCTGTGGCGTCCGGTCGTCGGCGTGCGGCAGGAAAAGGCGCCGGACGGCGGCGATCCGTTCTGGGCGCCGCTCGGCGCGCCGCAGACGAACATCACCGGCCGCCCGACCCTGACCCCGAACTTTCCGGCCTATCCATCGGGCCACGCCACCTTCGGCGCGGCCTTGTTTCAAGCCCTCCGCCTGTCGCTCCAAACGGCCGCTGGTCCGATCACGTTGCAAAACGTGCTCGACGTCGAAGCCGGTGGCGTGGCCGCGATTGCCAACGAGACGTTCAGCTTCGTCTCCGACGAGCTGGACGGCATCGCCAGTGACCCCGACGGCTCGGTCCGGACCCGGGTCGAGAAGGAGTTCACCACCTACGCCGAGGCGGTCTGGGAGAATTCGGTGAGCCGGATTTACCTTGGCGTGCATTGGCGCTTCGACGGCATCCCGCGCAATGCCGCGCAAAATATAGGCGGCGTGCCGCTCGGTTTGGCCATCGGCGAAGAAGCGCATACGTTCTTCGCCAACGGCACGTCGCTGAGCGACAACCCCTGATGCCGACCCCCGGCGCGTGTCCCTGGCG
>JALZJP010000039.1 GCA_030859715.1 Chloroflexota bacterium | reverse complement strand
ATCAGGCACCGTCCGCAGATACGGCACCAACGGCGGGACGGGAGCAGCGGACACCGGATGCCTCCTCACGTCGTTCGGATCACTGCCGGAGCCTACCCCTGTTCACCAAGAATGAAAAGACCCTGCTCGTTCCGCCGCTACCGCGGGCGACGAGAGATCGCGGTGTCTGACTGACCAGTCCAGGAGTTCATTTGGACCGTGGGCTTGCACCGCTCTTCTCCCACGTACACCTGGTAAAACGTCGGCTCCGGTCTTATTTCGGGCTAAGTGGCTGCTGGTAGAGGCGACAATCGGGGCATTGTCTAGGCGTACTAGGCGAATCCGGCGGTGCTACTGGCGCGCGCCCGGCCCATGCTATTCGTCGCGGCGCTGGATGCGGAGGCGGCGCAACCGCGGGCCGGCAGATCAACGTTGACCTGTTGCACCGTGCCGTCCGCGTTACCCAGAGGGCGGCGGCTGCTCCCCGCCGCGTACACCGATCGTGCCATCTAATTGTCTCTGTCGGTGTCTCCCGGGTTGCTGGCGTCTCCACCGTGAAGCCCTACTCTGGATAAGCCCTATGCGTGGACCCATGTGGCCAGTGGGAGCACGCACGACGGGCTTGACCGGAAATGACAGAAGGAGGCTGCACATGCGATCAGCCGTTGGACCAACGGATCGCATTACACGATCGACCGCTCGGCAATACGTTCGGCAGTTCCTGGTAACCGCGGCCCTGGCGGCGACGCTAGTGGTAAGTGTGGCCACCTCGCTGAGTTCAGTGGCCGCGGCACCGGTGCCGCCGGGAGGCGACTCATTTCAGCGGTTTTGTAAGGGATTGCAAGATCAAGCGAACCAACTGGTCGATGAGTACGGGACCGCTAGCCCTGAGCGGGCGCGGCAGATCATCGGCGAGCTGCAGAACGTCGGGAGCAATTGGAAGCTCACCGGATGCCAAGGGGTCTGGGGCGATATCGTCGGGATTATCCTCGTCGAACCGCCTGCCCCCCAGAGTGACCAGAACGCCCTGGCCGGTAACAATGAAGAGGTCGTGATGACCAATGACAGCACGGGCGTCATTGTCCATGGCGGTGGGGAGGCGGTCGCCGGTGGCGACCAGGAGGTGCTGGCCCCTTAGGCCACACGATGAAGAGAGGAGCCCGCTGGACACCCGGCGGGCTCCTCCTTAGCTGGTTGTGGTGCCAGGTTTGGCAACTGTGATGGACGGATCAATGCGTAAGGACGACGTTTGGTCCAGACGCGACGCCGCATTCGCCGCGGCGGAGGGTGGTGCAAATGGGCACTACCGCCAACGGACGGCCCACAAACTGCCCACGGGATGCGAACGAGCCCGGAGCGATCAGTGCCCCGGGCTCTAATTTTGGCTTATCGAAGCCATTTTCTGGGAGCGGAAGACGAGATTCGAACTCGCGACCTTCTCCTTGGCAAGGAGATGCTCTACCACTGAGCCACTTCCGCGAAGCTTGCCGCCGTCGCGTTAGGATTGTAGTCAGGCGACACGGGCGTGTCAAGCACGCGCGAGGCGCGACGGCTCGATCGACTATCTGGGTAAGACTGGCTCGCGGAAGGATCATGGGATGCGCGAAGAAAGGCCGACGACTCTGCCGGATAGCTTGGTCACCACCGATTGGCTGGCGGCCAACTTGGGACGGCCGCGGATCGTGGATATTCGCGGCTATGTCCATACGACCGATCTCGGCGACGGCCGGCAGCGGGCGGACTACGTGGCGGCGCGGGACGAGTATGAGGCCGGGCACTTGCCAGGGGCGATGTTCATCGACTGGACTTCGGACATCGTCGACCCCGACCATCCGGTGAAGGCGCAGATCGCGCCGCCAGGGCGGTTCGCCGCCGCGATGGAAGCACGGGGAATTGGCAACGGTTCCGATGTCGTGATTGTTGACCACACGGGCGGCAATTTCGCTACTCGGCTCTGGTGGGCGCTGAGGTACCACGGGCATGAGCGGGCGGCGGTGCTCGATGGCGGGCACCAGAAATGGGCGCGTGAGGGACGACCGCTGGTCACGTTCGCGCCGGAGGTTGCGAGGGCGTCGTTTACCTCCCGGACGCGGCCGGAACTTTGCGTCGAAGCGGCGTCGGTGCTGGGGATGATGGAAGCGGGTGAGGGAACGATTGTCGATGCCCGCGACGCTGGTCAGTTCAGCGGTCAGATCGTCCGCGGAAGTCGCGGCGGCCGCATCCCGACCGCCGTCCATATCCCGGCCAAGTCGCTGGTGCATGAGGACGGCACCTGGAAACCGCTAGCCGAGCTACGGGAGATCCTGCAAGCCGGTGGTATCGACCCGGAGGAGCGAGTCGTCGCCTATTGCAATGGCGGCGTCACGGCCACGGCGGTGCTCTTTGCCCTGCATCGTACGGGGCACGCCGACTTCGCGAACTACGATGGGTCGTGGAACGAATGGGGTGAGCGAGCCGATCTACCAGTTGAGTCGGGACCAAGCCCGGCAACCGGTTGAGCATGGAGTGGTGAGCAGCATGGCGACGCTCGTCGATCTCAGTCATCCGCTGGTGTCGGGCCAGCAGACCTACCCGTGGCTCCCGGCGCCGGAGGTGACTGAATTCTTGTCTCGTGACGCATCGCGAGCACGCTACGCCGCGGGCACCGAGTTCGCGATCCACCAAGTCCGGCTCATCGGCAACTCGGGGACCTACATTGACTCGCCATTCCACCGATTTGCCGCCGGAGTGGATCTTGCCAACTTGCCGCTGGAGCGATTGGCGGATCTGCCCGGCACCAGGATTGACGTTCCGGTGGGCCATCGGCGGACAATCGAGCCCAGTCTCCTCGCGGGACATGAAGCCACGCTAGTTGGTGGCGCCGTGCTCTTCCAGACGGGTTGGGATAGCAAGTGGGGAACTGCCGCCTATCCGACGGGCGCGCCATTCATCACCCGCGCCACGGCGCGGGCGCTGGTCGTTTCCGGGGTGTGGTTGGTGGGGATTGACGCTTTGAATGCTGACGATACGGATGATCCGGCTCGACCGGCTCATACGATGCTGCTTGAGGCAGGTATCCTGATTGTCGAGAACCTGCGTGGGTTGGATCGGCTGCCCGTCACTGGGTTTCGTTTCTTTGCCGTGCCGGCGCCGGTCCAGGATTGTGGCTCGTTCCCGGTTCGGGCGTTCGCCATCGTGTAGGCCGCGGGGGGCAATCCGAGGATGGGTCGCGGTCGCGGGCAAATGTTCGACGTGGTGCCAAGGAGCAGACTCGAACTGCTGACCGCACGATTTTCAGTCGTGAGCTCTACCAACTGAGCTACCTTGGCGGGTCGCCATCAGACAAGGGGATGGCTCGGTGGGCGATAGAGGACTCGAACCTCTGACATCCACGGTGTAAACGTGGCGCTCTCCCAGCTGAGCTAATCGCCCGCTGTCGCTGACTCGACGTGGTGCCCAGGAAAGGATTTGAACCTTCACGCCCTAAACGGGCACTAGCCCCTCAAGCTAGCGCGTCTGCCGATTCCGCCACCTGGGCCAGCCGCTCACGAAATTATAGGGACCGCCTTCCGCATCGTCAACCGCGAAACGGCCGCCCCGGCCTGGGCCGGGGCGGCACGTTGGGCGCGGGCGCGGCTGGTTAGCCGGTAGGCGTCGCCCCCGCTTCCGGCGAAGCGCCGTCCGTGTCGATTTCGCTACAGTCGGCGACGTAAAGGTAGCGCGCGATTTCCGGGTCATCTATCGTTTCTTCAGTCACGATGGAGTATCCGGTCGTCACTTCGGTTTCGGCGGGCGCGGTGCCGGTGCTGAGGAACTCGACCGCCATCTGAACGCCCATGTACCCGATGTCGAACGGGTGCTGGGCGATCAGCGCGTCGACCGTGCCTGATTCGAGCTGCTCGACCTGCGTCGGCCCGGCATCGAACGAGACGACCTTTACTTCCCCTTGCAGGCCGGCTTGCTCGATCGCGACGGCCGCGCCCTGGGCCGAGAAGAGGTTGGTGCCGAAGATGCCCGCCAGATCGGGATCGGACTGGAGGCGGGCGTTGACGATGGAGGCCGCCTGGGTCGAATCGTTGTTGCTGTATTCCTGGCCGAGATCAACAATGTCCGGGTAGTCGGCAAGCCCTTCAAAGAATCCTTCCGCCCGCTGGTCGGTGGTCGAGATGCCAGGAATGGTATTGACGACAAAGACCTTGCCCGTTTCTCCGATCAGCTCAGCCAGGGCCTGCGCCGCGATGCGGCCACCCTCGACGTTATCGGAGGCAATGTTCGCGACGGCGATATCGGAATCAATGAACGTGTCGACCGTAAAGACGGCGATGTCGGCATCGATCGCCTCTTGGATTGGCGCGATCATCGCCGCCCGGTCATTGGGCGCGATCAGGATCGCGTCCGGCGCGCTCTGCACCACCGCGCTCAGGAGCGGTGCTTGCAGCGTCGCGTCGAACCGTTCCGGTCCCTGCACCTCGAGCTCGGCCCCGAGCTCGTCGGCCGCGGCTTGCGCCCCACAGGCCATCGAGACGTAGAACTCGTCGCCGGTGACGCCCTGGATCAGCACGATCCGGTACGGCTCATCTTGAGCGGCCCGCGCTCTGAGGCCGGCCGTACCGAACAGGGTGATCCCCAGCCCGGCCGCGGCACTGGCGGCAACCAGACGACGCCGGTCGATGTGACGATGCTTCCAACAAATATCCCGACTCATTGACGGTTCTCCTTCCACGGATTGCCGTGGAGATGTCGCGCTCGGCCGACTGCATCCCCGGTGCGGCCTCCTAGAAACATTCGATGACCCACCGACATCGAGATGATGCTGGTCGGCCATCGAGGGGAGCCAAGGAACGTGCTAGCGGCGTTCTTCCGCCTGCCGGCGCCGCTGATCGAGATACACCGCCAAAATGAGGATCGCCCCGATGGCGACCTGTTGCCAAAACGGTTGAATCCCTTGGATCACAAAGCCGTTGCGGAGGATCGCCGGGATAAAGGCGCCCACGACCGACCCGCCAATGCTGCCGATGCCGCCGAAGAGGCTGGTGCCGCCGATGACGACGGCCGAAATGGCCGAGAGGTTGTCCGAAGCATGGGAGCCGACGGAGGCGGTGCTAAAGAGGGCGACATCAAGCACGCCGGCGACCCCGGCCAGCATACCACTCAGCCCGTACACTTTGATCAGATGAGCGTCGACGTTGATTCCGGCCCGGCGGGCCGCGTCCGCGTTGGACCCAATAGCATAGGTGTAGCGGCCAAACCGGGTCTTATGGAGGGCGAGCGCGGCGATCACGATCACCACCGTGGCCACGGCGACCGGCACCGTGAAGCGGAACTGGCCGGTCCCGATCGGTACGACGAAGAGCGCTCGCGAGCCGATCTCGGATTGCACGGTCGGTGGCACAAATGGCACATTGACCCCGCCCGACAGGATCAGGGCCAGACCGAGCGACATGCCGAGGGTGCCGAGGGTGACGATGAACGGCGGAATCCTGAGCTTGGTGATCAGCACGCCATTGAGCAATCCCCATGCGAGGCCCGAAAGCACGCCAAGCACGATGCCGGCGGAGATGCCGAACATTTGGTTCGGGTACTCGCGGGCCCGTACCTCCTCGGCACTCCCGGACAGTGTCACCATCGCTTGGGCCGCGACGACCGAGGAGAAGACCAGGACGGAACCGACCGAGAGATCGATTCCGGCGGTGATGATGACGAAGGTTGAGCCGACCACGAGCAGGAGCAAGGTTGAAGCGAAGATCGCGATGTTCTGAAAGTTGTTCGGGTTGAAGAAGGATTGCCGGGAGATGATCGTGAACACGATGATCAGCACCGGCAGAATGAAGTAAATGATTGACGAGGAGAGTCGGGCCGACCAGGTCGCCGGCTGCTCCTCAAGGTCTGGTGTCGTCTCGACCGCGGGTGTCTCACCGGCCATGAATCACCTCGGCCGGGCGATCGCCGCTTCTTGCACGCGGGCGCAGGGAGCCGGTCATGGCCGACACGGCATCGTCAATTGTCGTTTCACGGGGAGCCAGCTCAGCCACAACCTCTCCCAACCGAAGGACGACGATGCGATCGGCGACCTCGAAGACGTGTGGCATGTTGTGGCTAATGAAGACGACCGGGATGCCGTTGTCGCGAACCTGGCGCATGAGGTCCAGTACCAGCGCGGTTTGGGCTACCCCGAGGGCGGCGGTCGGCTCGTCCATGATGACCACCTTGCTGGCCCACATCACGGCCCTGGCGACCGCGACGCCCTGCCGTTGGCCGCCCGAGAGCGTGACCAAGCGGCGCCGAAGGTTGGGCACGCGGACGCCGAGCTGCTTTAGCTGAGCGCTGGTTTCCGCGTACATGCGATCCTTGTCGAGAAAGCCGAGCCGGCCCAGGAGGCCGGTTTGCCGATACTCACGGCCGAGGAAGATATTGGCCACTGAATCGAGATGCGGCGCGATGGCGAGGTCTTGGTACACCGTTTCAATGCCTGCCGATCGAGCTTCGTGCGGCGATGCGAAGCGGACGGGTCGGCCGGCGAACTCAATTTCACCATGGTCGAAGGGGAAGACGCCGGTCAGCGCATTGATCAACGTCGACTTGCCCGCGCCATTGTCACCGATCAGGGCGACGATCTCTTGGGCATGGACCGAGAAATCGACGTTTTTCAACGCGTGAACGGGACCGAAATGCTTATCAATGCCGCGTGCCTGAAGCACCGGACTTCCGTTCACGCCGGCATTGGCTAGCTCCATGCCATCTCCCGCTCGAGTGGACGGTTCGGCGTCATGACGGGGCAACTCTACTCAGGTTTTTCGTTTCGTCAAGCGCTGATTGCACCGGGGCGCGAGCGAACCTCTGTTGCCGGGGCGGACCGTCGCCGATAGACTCCATCCGACGATGTCCGGGTGAAGGATGGATCGACCATGGTTAACTCGACCAACCCGCTTTCCGCCAAGCGCATCGTGCTCGCGGTGACGGGCAGCATCGCGTCGTACAAAGCGGCCGATGTCGCGAGCACGCTGGTGCAGCTCGGCGCGGCGGTCGATGTCATCCTGAGCGAGGGCGCGCGTCAGTTTATCCAGCCATTGACCTTCTCCGCCTTGACCCGGAGTCCGGTCCACGGCAATCCGTTCGCCGATTGGACGACAGATTTCGCGGGACATGTGACCTTGGCGGCGGCGGACCTCCTGCTCGTCGCTCCGGCGACGGCGCGGACCTTGGCCCGGCTATCGCTTGGTCTCGCTGACGACTTGCTGGGCATGGTCGCGCTGGCGACATCCTCGCCGCTCGTGGTTGCGCCGGCGATGGAACACGGAATGTGGCGCCATCCGGCGACCCAAGAGCATCTGCACCGGCTGCGCGAACGCGGCGTCGTGGTGGTCGGGCCAGAGGCGGGGCGCCTGGCGTCCGGGGCGAGTGGTGACGGACGGATGGCGGCAACCGACGAGATCGTTGGCGCGGCGCGAGCGGTGCTCGGCCGGGACGGTCCGCTCGCCGGCACCAAGGTTGTGGTCTCGGCCGGAGGCACCCATGAGCCAATTGATCCGGTCCGATTCATCGGCAATCGATCGAGCGGGTTGATGGGGCTCGCGTTGGCCCAGGCCGCGATCGATCTCGGCGCCACGGTTGCTGTCGTGGCGGGACCAACGCACCTTCCGATGCCCCATGCGGCCGAGATCGTCCGGGTCGAGACGGCAGACGAAATGCTGCGCGCGATTCAAGCCGCGGTGGAAGGAGCGGAGATTCTGATCATGGCCGCCGCGGTTGGCGATTTTCGACCGGCTCAGCGGTTCGAGCAGAAATACAAGAAAGCGAATTCGACGTCCGGGCTTACCGTGGAGCTGATTCAGAACCCGGACATCTTGGCCACGATCCAGGGGCCGCGCCTGATCAAGGTTGGATTCGCGGCGGAAACGGAGCACCATGTCGCCAACGCCCGGGCGAAGCTGGAACGAAAGTCGCTTCACCTCGTGGTCGCCAACGACGCCGCGATGACGATCGGCCGCGACGAGAGCAATGCCATCCTGATTACGGCAGACGGGGAGCCAGAGGTGTTGCCGGCGATGCGAAAAACCGAGCTTGCCGCGGTCATCATGGACCGGGTGGCGAAATTGGTCACGACCGAGCGTGGTACCCGGACAGCGATGTGGTTGGACCACCAAGACTAAAGCGGCGCAATGCTCAAGTCGTTCGGGCGCAGTTCGCGCTTGAATTGGTACTATCCATGTTGGCGCTGGCCGGTGCGTTCATTTTGTTGCGGCTCGTCGTCAAGCTGCTTAGCGTGCCCGGCCGGGTCTGGACCGGCGGCCTCGTCTACTGGATCACCGACCCGTTGCTGTGGCCGCTGACATTGTTCCCCGCGTCCGATCGCGCGTTCCTCGGGGAGGCGACGCTGAAGGAAGTCACCGCGGTGGCATTGATCCTGATGGTGCCGCTGGTCTTGGCGGCTAGGACTCAGGGTGGTCAAGATTGACCAGGATGGAATGGCAACGAATGTCAGCGCATCGGCGGCGCGGTCATCGAATCACCGAGAGGAGAGGACAACATGGCGCGGAACCTGGTTCGGAGCCTCCTGAGTATTGTGCTCACCGCCGCCGCCGCCTGGCTGGCGAGCTACATTGTTGACCAGATATTCGGCCCGGAGGAAGACTCGGCGGGACGATAGTCCGTGGCGATCAAACCGTGAGGACAGCGGGAGCCGAACCGGGAACCAGCGGGCGCGTCGCGGCGATCATCAACCCGTCGACCCGCGGCTCGGTGAGTGCGCTCATCGCGGCCCTCGAGGCGGCATGTCCGGCCTCAACGCGCCTTGATATCTACCGCACCACGAAACCCGGCGAGGCTGTCGAACTAGCAAGAGCGGCAAGCGCAATGGCGGAGATCGTCGTCGCCGTCGGCGGCGATGGGACCGTCGCCGACGTCGTCACCGGGCTTGCTGGCTCCCCGGCAATGCTCGGCATCGTGCCGGCGGGGTCCACCAACATCACGGCCCAAGAGCTTGGCATTCCCAGCCGCGCCGTGGATGCGGCCGCCCTGATTTTCGGTCCGCATCGGGTCGTGACGATGGATGTTGGCCGCTCTGGCGAGCGGCGTTTCCTCCATATGGCGGGGGCCGGGCTCGACAGCCATTTCTTCGAGCGAACCAGCCGCGCCCTCAAACGGCGCGTGGGTTGGCTGGCCTACGTGCCGGCGGCGACGGTGGCCCTCCGGCAAGCCCCGGCCCGGTTCACGATCGACGTGGACAGGCGTCGGCTCATCGTCACCTCTCCGATGGTGCTGGTAGCGAACGGCGGCTCGATCATCTCACCGGTCCTACGGCTGTATCCAGACGTGCGCGCGAACGACGGGTGGCTCGACGTCCTTGTCTTCACGGCGACGCGGCCGGGGCCGGTCGCCCGGACAATTTGGCAGTTTGTCACCGGGTCGCTCGCCGCCTCGCCATACGTCGTGCGGATGCGTGGCCGGGACGTGTGGCTCGAATCGGATCCGCCGCTCCCGGTTCAACTCGATGGGGACGTCGTGACGCGAACGCCGGCGACGTTTTCACTCGAAGCGGGCGGGATCGGCGTGATTGCGCCCGCTACGGCAGAGGGAACGATAGCTCGATCGGATCAAAGCTCATAACAAACGGCGGACCGCCATCAACCACGAGGCTTGTCTGGGCCGCGTTGGAGGTGTAGACGGCGAAGGACGTGCCGTAGAGGGTTCCGGTCGAGTCCCCTGGCGCCAAGTGTTGTTCGATGACGCTGACGCCGTCCGCCTGCACCGAGAGGTAGATCCAGTCCGTGGCGGTAAACGATACGGACAGTCCCGCCGGCACTTGTTGGACCGCGATGGGCTCGGTTGGCACTGGTTGAACAGCGGTCTGCCCCGTCTGAATTGGATTATTGGCCGCCGGTGCGGTCGGGCTTGGCGCCGTTTGGGTCGACGTTGGGGCGGGGGTGGCGGTTGGTGGATCAGGGGTGGAAATCAGCCGTGGCGTCGGCGTTGCCGTGGCCGCCGGGGCTGAGACCGCGATGGTCGGACTCGGCGGCAGGGCGAGCCGATTCTGGGCAACCGGGGTCACGGTCGGCACGCTGGGTGCCAAGGTGGCGGTGCCGGCGGGGGTGCTGAAGTAGGCGCTATAGAGCCAAGCAAAGATGATCGCGCTCATCACCACCATGAAGGCAATGATGGCGAAGTTGGGTGACCAATGACTGGGCATTTCGAGCGGCTTGACCGCGGCGACGAGCTCAACCGTCGCGTCGCCGCCGCGAGCTTCTTCGAACATCCCAAGCAGCTTACCGGGATCAAGCTCCAGGTACGTCGCGTAATTCCGAACGATCCCTCGCTGGTAAATCAGCGGCGGGAGCACCGAGAAGTGCTCGTCTTCCAGCGCCGCCAAGTGATGACGGTTGATGCGGGTCGCTTGCTCCGCCTCTTTGAGCGTCACGCCCTTGTAGGCGCGCGCCTGCCGTAACGTGTCGCCGAAGACACCCATGCCTAGTTGCTGGCTCCCCACTTCCGGTCGTTGGTCACGTCCGGTTCTCTCCCACCAGCCATCCTAACCCTTCCAGTCCGGATGAGCAACCTCTTCCAAGCGACTCTCGGCGTCGGTAATTCGCTTTGCCTTCACTCAGTCGGAATTAAATGAGGTGCAGCACAATCTCAGGATCGACGGCGAGCTGCTACGTCGTCTCGATGGTGCGGCAGCCAGGCATCGAGCAGCGGGGTGGGATGGCCGTGTGAGGAAACATCGGCGGCGTCGGACCAGACCCCATCAACCGGCAGCCACCAATGGCCCAACGTCCCTTCGCACGGGATCTCGTCGTCGGCGGCTACCATTCGGCGATGGGAGAAAGCCCACGGGTTTGCGCACCAACCGCGATTTCCCGCCTCGGCGGGCCGATAGTCACGACAGTTCTGGCACACTCGTGGCAGATGAGCCAAGAGGTCGAGCCCGGACAGGTCGAACGAGTACTCGCTGTCGTCTTCTACAACAACATCGACCGTCAACCACGTTTCGTCGGCAAGGTTACTTTCGGGGTCGGGTGCGTCGATCGTGTCCTCGATGTCGGCGGCGGTGGCACGGGAAGCAGGTAATTGCGTGTCCCGCGTTGTGTTGTCGTAATCCACACCACGGCGTTCGAACTCCGCATATGGTTGGTCGTCCCGCCGATCCCCGGCGTTTAGGTCCAGATCACTTGGCCATTCAACCGCGTGATCTGAGGCAGTTCGCGTGAAGTGGCCGCGCATGTCGAACTCGGCGGTTCCAAGGGTAGGTGCGCTACCGTCGTCCGGTTGGAACGTGCCGGCGCCGCCCGGCGGGGATTCATCGGTCGTTTGCAGCCGGGTATCTTGATCAGCGTGGACTTGGCGACGAGATAGGGACGTGCCACCAGGATCAGAGTCGAGCGTCGCCGCCCGCGGCTGGGAGTCAACCGGCCGATGATCGACGGCCTCATCTTCGATCAAGCTCGGGGGCGGGTCAGCCTCCACTTCAACCCGATTGGCGACAATACCATCCGCGGCCGCCGCGGAACGCTGTCCTGCCGGTTGCACGTCTGAGCCAATTCGGACATGAAGCGCGGGTCGATGGTCTTCACCGGTCTCGATCATCGCCGCCGGGTCACCTCGGCCGACGGCGTCGTGGTCTTGGTGCGCGGTAGTCCCCGCTGGCGCCGTGGATAGATTGTCGTTAAGGGGAACGGCCTCGTTCGCAAACGCGGCGAGCATGGCGATCTCAGCGGTACGAGCGGCTTGCAGCCGGCCGCGTTCTCGGTACGCCTCGCGCGCTCGGATGATGGCGTTGCGCGTGCCGATGTCCGTCGCCGGACCGGTCGCGGCGGGCTCGACCGGTCCGCTGTTCGTCATCGCCCAATCCGGCACGAGTTCGGGGCGGTGGGCGTACGTCGATGGCTCGCCAGTTGAGCCCAGCTCGCTGAGAACAACGTCGTCACCCCTGGCGCGTTGCGGTGATTGGCCGAGCGGATCTCCACCGGCGGATTGATCGGCGGCAACGAATGCGGCGATCTCTAGCTCGGTTGCGGGCGGCATCTTGCGGTGCGGGAAGGGGTCGGCAATCGCCGGCGCCCCGGCTAAGCTGCCGGCGTCGAGTTTCGCCTCCCATAAATCGTGGTCCCACTGGTCCCGGCAGGCGATCTCATGCTTGCGGACCATAATCATCAGATCGCTGGTGACTTTGCGGAGGGGGTGATGACACCAGCCACTGCTCGCGAGGCGGGCTTCTTGAAAATAGCGGCAGGAGCCGCATGTATGCTTGCTCACCCGCATTCCTCGCCGGACTCGTCACAGGCACGGGTTCGTACCGATGACCGCTTCGGGCCGCGTATGGTGCACTCGAGCCCCACGCTCGAACAACCGACCGGCGCCCGTTCAGGAATTGAGACTTCCTTCCCGCCGCATCCCCATTCTAGCAATGAGCCCAAGGGTTGTCTACGTGACACGCGCATGGGCCAAAGCTGACAGTCTTCCGCGGAGACGCCAGCAATGTATACTTCGCGGTTGATCCCGCCCTCTTGATGAGGGGTACGGACGGCTGCCAACCGCGCGGCCGGCCGCGGGGCTTCGACCAGACGCGAGGAATTCCGCTATGCAGGATAAGCCGACCATTCCGCTTCACCCCGCCGCGAGCCCGGCGCGCCTGGCTCCGAACGGCAAACGCTTCTTCATCTGGACGATCGGATGCCAGATGAACGAGGCCGATAGTGCCAAGATTGCGGCGATGTTGCAGGAAGTCGGCTATCAACCGACCGACCGTGAAGACGACGCTGATATCGTCGTGCTGAACTCTTGCGTCGTTCGCCAAGCGGCCGAAGACAAGGTCGCCGGCAAGCTCAACTCGTTGATGCGGTTGAAACGGGCGAAGCCGGACGTGCCGGTGGTCCTCACCGGGTGCATGGTGACCAATCAGCAAGCGGCGCTCGAACAGCGATTTCCCCACGTCGACCTGTTCTTCAATCCATCGGACTTCGGACAGCTCGAGCGCGTCGTTCCGGAGTTGGCCGATCTCGAAGACGACCTGGCGGCTCTGCCGCACTATTACCTATCGGATTCACCTGATTCTGCCGGCATCACGGCCTTTGTCCCGATTATCTATGGCTGCAACTTCCTCTGCTCGTACTGCATCGTGCCGTACCGGCGAGGAAAGGAGCGAAGCCGGCCGCTGGCTGAGATCGTGGCCGAAGTCGGACATCTGGTTGGCCGAGGGGTGCGCGAGGTGACGCTGCTCGGGCAAACGGTCAATGCGTACGGACATGACCTGGCGGACAAACCGGGCTTGGCCGATCTGCTGCGAGCGATTGATGCTATCCCCGGCCTTGAACGGCTGCGGTTCTTAACCTCGCATCCAAACTATATGTCGGACGACATCATCGACGCGATGGCCGAGCTGGGATCAGTGTGTGAGCACATGAATCTGCCGGTGCAAGCCGGGGACGACGAAGTGCTGAGACGCATGCGCCGGAAGTACAGCCGGGATTACTGGAAAGACCGTATTGCCTACACCCGAGGGCGGATGCCGGGGGCAACCATCGCGACCGACATCATTGTTGGGTTTCCGGGCGAAACCGAGGCGCAGTTCCAACAGACGTACGATCTGCTGGACGAGGTCAGATGTGACAAAGTTCACCTGGCGATGTACTCGCCACGCCCGGGCACGCTTTCGGCGCGGTGGGAGGATGATATTCCGCACCACGAGAAGCAGCGGCGACATCAGGCGTTGGAGACACTCCAAGAGCGACATTGTACCGAGCGAAACGCCAGCCGATTACACGACACCGTCGAGGTCCTCGTCGAAGGGACGGCGAAAGGGCGCTGGACGGGACGGACCCGTGGCAACACCCTGGTCCACTTTGCCGATGAGCGCCGAGTGCTGGGCAAACTCGTTGAGGTGACCATCACCGAGACAAGTCCGTGGTTTCTCATTGGCAAGCCGGCCGGATCGGTGCGCTGACCTCGGCCGTGACCATCCGGGTCAGGCGCCGACTACACGAATCGCGAAAGCATGGGAGCAGAAGTGGCAAAATCAGCGGCGGTAACACGACGACAGATGATCGAGGAGGCCCGGCAGGCAGGTCTGGCAAACCAATGGGACGAAGCGATACTGCTCAACCAGCAGCTCATTGAGCGCATGCCGCGCGACGCCGAGGCGCACAACCGGTTGGGACGGGCCTACCTGGCCCTCGGTCGGCACGCGGAAGCAACGGATTCTTATTCCGATGCCCTGCGGGCCGATCCCGCGAACCTGATCGCCCGGCGAAACCTCCAGCGTCTGGAGACGATTCGGCACCGTGGCGACCCGGCTCTCGCCGCTGCCGGCACGCTGGCGGCGGACGTCGAGGCGGAGGTGACGCCGCGGAGGTCGGTCTTCATTGAGGAAGTTGGGAAGACGTGGGTTGACGAACTCGTGAACCCACCCGCGATTGATGTGCTGGTCGATGTCTATCCCGCTGCCGCGCTCGAGCTCAACGTGGAAGGCAACCGGCTGATCGTTACCACGCGGGACGGCCGCCGTCTCGGAGAGATCGAGGCCAAGACCGCCGAACGGGTGATTGACCTGATGACCCGGGGCAACCGGTACGAAGCCTACTCACTCGGACTTTCGGCCCAAAGCCTGCGCGTTATTTTACGGGAAGTGTTTCACGATCCGGCGCAAGCCGAGACCTTCTCCTTCCCGCGCCAGATCACGTCGCGTGCGTACCTACGAGAACGTGACTTGCTGCGCCAGCGCGACGAAGCCGACTTCTTCTTTTCGGATGATGAGGACGAAGAGGATGAGAGGACGGTGGGCGAAGCGGACGATGAGGAAACGAACGAGTCCGACCAGGGACCGTTCGCCGATGAAACGGTCACCGTGGTCGAGGAAGAGGACTCCACGCTGTAGCGCGATCCGTTCCTACCCACCGTCACGGGCATCAGCAACGATGCCCGTGACGCTCCCTTGTTTGTTCATCGATCCCAAATCGGCGTCGGCTATCGATCAATGACGACCAGGAGCGTGATCATCAGCAGCAGGAGGGGACCGGCGGTGAAGACCAGTCGCCGCAAGTCAGACCGGATGTACGCGAACTCTTGGGCCCGGGTCAGACCGCGGCGGACCGCGGTCGGTCGCGTACGCTCGACCGGGCGGGTGGCTGCTGGCCGCGAGGGCCGGCGCGGCCGCTCTTCCAGAGCGACTCGATCGTCTTCCACCGGGGCGGCAACGGCGCGCTGACGGGCTTCCATCGCCTGAATCTGCGACCGGGTGGGCTGATCGGACGCGCCGCGCTGCTGGCGACGGGAACGGGTGGCCCGACCTCTCGCCGGTGCTTTCCGACCTGATTGATCACCAGCGCTCACGAATGCTCGCTTCCGAACCTATCGCGGCCCGACGACCGGCCCGCGGCCGAGTCGTAGACACGATACGCCGTATCTACATAGTCTTGGTCGCGATTCGGGGAGTGGGCGGCCGCTCGCCAGCCGTCCGTGGGTTTTCCCATCTCAGCCAAGTGCTGACTGACGACGGCCGCCGGGGCGAGTCGCGGCAGGAGTCGAAAGCTGATCATGAGCGCGACCCCGATGAGCCCGAGATCGTCGACCTGCCCAAGCCCCAAGAGGAAATCAGGAATGAGGTCAATCGGCGAAATGACATAGAGCAGGATGACAATTGGGACGAGCAGCTTATAGACGGGAGCCACCCGCCGATCGCGAGCGAGTCGCCAAATCAGTCGGAGATTGTCGATCCCGCCTGGCGCAAGCAAGACGTTGGCCGATCGCAACGCCTGTCCACCATGTCGATGGGTCATCACGTCCTCCTGGTGCCCCTTTCCACTTCAAGTATAGAAGAAGAGCCCACGACCCGGCGAATTATCGTGAAAGCCATTCGCGTGCTTCTCGCATCGCGGCCGGTGTATCCATGCTGAAGAACGACCGAACGCCCGCTTCGTCGATCCCGAGTTGGGCTTGATCGACCGTTTCGACCCGGACATCTGGGAAGAAGCTGCTCACCCGCCGTTCGCCGGCCAGCAACCGTCGCTCGGCGGGCGGACGACAGCGATGACTATAGATGGTGTGGAGGGTTTGTGGCACGAGCCGTGGGCGCCGGTCGCGATCGGGATCAGCGATGACCGGGAGCAGCACGTCATACGCATCCCGAGGTCGTTTTGCCATCCGACGCAAGAGATGGGGATCGAGAAACGGCATGTCGCAGGCGACGATGAGACAGTGAGGATGTCTGGCAGCCTCGAGGGCGGTGACGATGCCACCGAGCGGGCCCGCGCCGGGAAACCTGTCGGTGATCAGCGGCGCGTCAAACTCGTCGTAGCTGGGTCGATCAACACCGACCAGGAACAGGTCGTCCGTCAAGTCCTGGAGACGAGCGATGACGCTGACCAGCACCGGCCGTCCGTTTGGGTGGAGCGCGAGCAGGGCCTTATCTGAGCCCATGCGGCGGCTCGATCCACCGCAAAGAATGGCTACACTGATCGGGGCGTCGATCGTGTCCGGCGAATCCGACATCCCGCCGCCCAACCGCGTCCTGGACTCCAGATGATCGATGACGTAGCTCCTAGCGCGATGTCGTTGCCGCGGCTATAATCATCGCTTAACGATGATCGGCGGTGGCGACCGAAGCGTCATGACGATCTCGGATGGAGGTTCAGCTATGGACCACGGCCATCGACAAATCCGGAGCCCCGGAGCAGCACCAGATGCCATCGCATCGTGGTGCTGGTTTGTTTAACGCTCGTTTCTCCCGTGCGGTAGAGAGGAGAGCCGCCGCTGATTGATCGTCCGGACCGTTCTTTCAAGTGCGACCGAACGTAGTCTGAAGGAGTCACTCCATGTATTCGAGCATGATCGGGAAGATCGAGAAGGCGCACCGCTACGCCCGCGAGCCGGAGCGGGTGCAGATCCAGGCAATCGAGTCCACCTTTCGGGGCGGTCATGATGAGTACCATGTCCGCTTCGACGACGGAGCGTGGAATTGCTCCTGCCACACCTTCTCGTCTCATGTGATCGGCACCTGTAGCCACATCATGGCCATGCAACAGATGCTCGGCACGATGCTGCCCGCGAATGCTCGCTTTTGGGAAGAGGAAGTCTCTCCGCTGAAGGCCGGGGCCGCGGTCGGCGTCGCCGGTTGACACTCGTGGTCGCTAATCGAAGCGCTCGTGGCGCGTAACCCGGGCGATAAAGGCGACCCCGCCAGCGATGGTGACGCGGGCAATGCCGGAGGCGTAGAGCTCCGTGAGCTCAGGTGAGGGATCGCTGATGGGACGGTCCGGCCGAGCCTGACAGAGATTGCTCAGGAGGGCAAGACAGTCTGGCACTTCGCCCGCCGGTACCCCAAGCAGCAGCGTCGAGTTACCGGCTCGCAGGTAGCCGCCGCTGCTCGCGACACGGGTGGCGCGAAATCCGCTGGCCGACAAACTCCCGAGGAGGCGATTGGCGTCAAAATCTTGGACAATGGCGATGATCAGGCGGTCGATCGACGGCACCAGGCACCTATCTCCCCGCATCGGGCGAATCATACCGCGGCATGCCGACGGTGCTGAGCAATCGCCGTGAGCTTGGCTCGTGCCGCGGCGATCGTAACTCTAACGGACGACGAGCAAAGCATGCTCGCCGGCGCCGGCGGCGAGGCAACCCGGCTGGCAATGCGAATCCTCGTCCGGATGGCGCCGTTGTATGGCGCCGATCGGCTCCTGGAGGTGACTAGGGCGCATATTGACGGCTGCATCTACGAAGGTGACGCCGGTTTGGAGTTCGCGGAACGTCTGGCCCGGCTTGGTGGAGCGGTGCGCGTCCCGACGAGCCTCAACGTCGTCTCACTCGACCGCTCGCGGTGGCGAGAGCTGGGAACCCCGAGCGGTTTTGCCAGCAAGGCAGCGCGTCTCGGTCAAGCCTATCTAGCGATGGGGGCAACTCCGACCTTCACTTGCGCGCCCTACCAAACGAGCGCGGCGCCCGCGTTTGGCGAGCAGATCGCCTGGGCGGAGTCGAACGCCGTGGCCTTCGCCAACTCGGTGATCGGAGCGCGAACCAATCGGTATGGAGACTATCTCGATATCTCCTGCGCCTTGACCGGACGGGTACCGGCGGCCGGGCTTCATCTTGACGAGCCGCGGTTGGGCCGGGTCTTGGTCACGTTGCGCCGGCTGCCGCCGGCGCTGACGTCACGCGACGACTTCTACCCGGTACTCGGGTATCTCCTCGGGACGTTGGTTGATGAGGAGGTGGCGGTGATCGACGGCTTGGACGCCGCGCCAACCAGTGATCAGCTGAAGGCGCTGGCCGCCGCCGCGGCGTCATCCGGATCGGTCGCGATGTTTCACGTCGTCGGGGTGACGCCGGAAGCACCGACATTGGCGGACGCGTTCGGCCACCGGAGCCCGATCCGCCAAATCGACGTGGCGCTTGATGATCTCAAGTCAGCGAGGACGCGGCTGCGAACGGCAAGCGAGGACCGGATCGATGTCGTCGCGCTCGGCAGTCCTCATTGCAGCCTGGCCGAGTGTCGCTCGATCGCGGCGCTGGCGGCGGGAAGGACCGTGGCGCCGGGAGTCGAATTTTTTGTCACGACAAGCCGGGCGGTGCGTGATCTGCTCGAGCGTGGGGACGAGCTGGCGACGCTCACCGCGTTTGGCGCCAAAGTCACCGCTGACACCTGTATCGTTGTCTCGCCGTTGATCGCCGAAAGTGCGCGGGTGCTGATGACCAATTCGGCGAAGTATGCTCATTATGGCCCGGGCATCCTTGGCGTCGATGTCGTCTTCGCCTCAACCGAGGATTGCGTCGCTTCAGCGGTGTCCGGCCGGGCGACGATCGATGACGGTCCGTGGAACGCTTGATCTGTCCGCGCGTCACCTGGATCGTCGAGGGCGACGCGGAGGGCGCGCTTCTGGTCGGACGGGAGCCGCTGAGTTTTTGGGGCGGTCTGGATCCAAGAACCGGAGAGGTGATTGACCGGCGACATCCCCTGTCCGGTCAGCGACTGACCAATCGCATCCTGGCGATCCCGCATGGACGAGGGTCATGCTCGGCGAGTGGGGTGTTGCTGGAGGCAATCTGCAATGGCACTGGTCCGCTGGCGATCATTACCAGCCGGATCGACCCGATCATTGGTCTCGGCGCGATCCTGGCGGACGAGCTCTCCGGGCGCGTGGTCCCGGTCGCCGTCCTGGGTGCTGACGATTTCTTGGAATTACGAAGCGGCGACCGGGTCAGCCTCACGGTGGCCGGAGTGATGACGGTATCCCGCGGTTAGCTGGCTGCCGCGGTCAGGGTCAAGCCGGCGGCGGCGGCGAGCGCCTCGGCTTTGTCGGTGCGCTCCCAAGGCAGATCCAAATCCGGGCGACCGAAGTGACCGTAGGCCGCGGTCTGCCGGTAAATCGGGCGACGTAGGTCGAGCGTGTCGATAATGGCCGCCGGACGCAAGTCGAAGTGCTGTTCAATCAGCCGGCGGATGGTCTCATCGGGGACATGATTGGTGCCAAACGTCTCGACCATGATCGAGACGGGATGCGACATCCCGATCGCGTATGAAATTTGCAGCTCAAAGCGGTCCGCTAGGCCGGCGGCAACCACGTTCTTGGCAACGTAGCGCGCGGCATAGGCGCCGGAGCGGTCGACCTTCGTCGCGTCCTTGCCCGAGAAGGCGCCACCGCCATGCCGGGCCATGCCGCCATACGTGTCGACGATGATCTTGCGGCCCGTGAGGCCGGCGTCTCCCATCGGACCGCCGATCACAAAGCTGCCGCTGGGATTGACGAGAATTTTCGTGCCGGCATCAAGCAAATTAGGCGGCACGACAACGCGAATGACGTGGTCCGTGATGTCCCGCTCTACTTCGGGCGTTGTCATGTGGTCGGCGTGCTGGGCGGATACCACGATCGTGTCGACCCGCCGTGGTTGGCCATTGTGATACTCGACGGTGACCTGACTCTTGCCGTCGGGCCGAAGGTAGGGCAGGATACCGCTCTTGCGCACCTCGGTTAGGCGTTGGGCCAGCCGGTGGGCAAGTGAGATCGGGAGCGGCATCAGCTCTGGCGTCTCCCGGCAGGCGAAGCCGATCATCATGCCCTGGTCGCCGGCGCCGATCTTGTCATAGTCGTCGACGGATTCGCCTCCGCGGGCTTCCAGCGCGACCGCGACCCCCTCGGAGATCTCCCGGCTCTGCTCCTTGATCGCCGCCACCACGCCGCAGGTCGTGGCATCGAAGCCATGGGATGAATGCGTATAGCCAATCTCGCGGACGACGTTTCGCACCAACGCCTGAATATCGACATAGGTGCTCGTCGTGATCTCGCCGAAGACCAGGATCATTCCCGTGGTCGTGGCCACTTCGCAGGCCACGCGCGCGTCTGGATCATCGGTCAGGACGGCATCCAGCACGGCATCGGAGATCTGATCGCAGACCTTGTCGGGATGGCCCTCGGTGACCGACTCCGACGTGAAAAACGTTCGCGCCGCCGAGGCGAACGTCCCGTGCGCATGGACCATCATCATCCTCCCGAGCGCGGACGCTCCGTTGAGAGCGTAGGGTAGAACTTTCGCGGTCGATTGCCCCGTGGCAGAAGCGTCTAGGTGCCGCCTTCCCACGAGTGCATGTACTTCTCCTGCTCGGCGGTGAGCTGGTCGATCTCAATGTCCATTGCCGCCAATTTCATCCGGGCGATCTCCTGGTCAATCTCGACTGGCACCGTGTACACCCGGTTCTCAAGCGAGCGTCCCTCCCGGACGAGGAAGGCGGCGGCGAGGGCTTGGTTGGCAAAGCTCATGTCCATGACGCTGGCCGGGTGCCCTTCGGCGGCCGAGAGATTAACCAGTCGTCCTTCCGCCAGCACGATCAAACGCTGGCCATCGTTGACGACGTATTCCTCGACGAGGGGACGGAGCGTGCGCCGGCCCTCACCCGTCATCTCCTCGAGCGCGGCGAGATTGATCTCGGAGTTGAAGTGGCCGGAATTGGCGAGGATCGCGCCGTCCTTCATTTGCTCGAAGTCGGCGCGGTCGATCACGTTAATGTTGCCGGTCGCGGTGACAAAGAGGTCGCCAAAGGCGGCGGCCCGCGCCATGGTGGTTACTTGAAAGCCGTCCATCGCCGCCTCTAGCGCCCGGACCGGATTGATCTCAGTCACGATGACCCGGGCGCCCATGCCCCGCAGGCGCATCGCGATGCCTTTGCCGCACCACCCATAGCCGGCGACGACCGCGACCTTCCCGGACAACAGGAGATTGGTCACCCGGAGGATGCCATCGATCGTGCTCTGCCCGGTGCCGTATCGATTGTCGAAGAAGTGCTTGGTCTCGGCGTCGTTCACGGCGATCATGGGAAAGGCGAGCAGGCCCGCCTCTTCGAGGGCGCGATGCCGGACCACGCCGGTCGTGGTCTCTTCGGTGCCGCCCAGGATGTCGGAGATGAGGTCGGTGCGGTCTTGATGGATCATGGTGACGACATCGGCCCCGTCGTCGATGACGATGTGCGGCTTGTGGTCGAGCGCGGCCCGCAAGTGCCGATAGTACGTCTCGTTGTCTTCGCCCTTGATCGCGAAGACGGGAATTCCGTCTTCGACCAGCGCCGCCGCAACGTCATCCTGGGTCGAAAGCGGATTGCTCGCGCACAGGACCGAGCTGGCGCCGCCCGCTTGGAGCGTCATTGCCAAGTTCGCGGTTTCGGTCGTGACGTGGGCGCAGGCCACGATCCGGATATTGGCGAAGGGTTGCTCCGCCGCGAACCGCTCCCGGATCTGGCCGAGGACCGGCATTTCGCGGGCCGCCCATTCGATCCGACGGCGTCCCGCCGCGGCGAGCGAGGGGTCTTTGATGTCAAAGGGACGTGAGCGGGCTGTCCCCGTCAACGTTGCTCCCATCGGGTTAGCTCCTTTTCTCGATACTGACGTTTGTCTCTTTACAGCGTGACCGCGGTGCCGGCCGCTCGAGCTCTTGACTTGTGATCCGGCCGGCAAAGTCCGCGTAGGATTGGTCGAACCGGCGGACAAACTCGACCGGGGTGTAGGCGTGCTCTTGGGGGCCGTAATGCTCGATCGCGTAGGTCGCGGCGAGCGAGGCGACCCGGCCGGTCGTTGCCAAATCCCAGCCGAGCAACAGCCCCTTCAGAAGCCCGGCCCGATAGGCATCGCCGCCGCCGGTGGGATCGACCACGGGGTTGGCAACGGCGATCGGAATGCGCGCGGTTTCACCGTTGTATCGCAATTCCGATCCGTTCTCACCGTACGTGACGCCAAGGAGCTCGACCCGGGCCGCGATGTCGTCGATCGTCAATCCGGTTTTCCGTTCAATCACCGCGAACTCGTAATCGCTGCCGATGACGGCCCACGCCGAGTCGATGCCGGCCGCCAGGTCTTCGCCGGAAACGGAGATGACCTGCTGCGACGGGTCGTAGACGAGCCGGCAGCCGGCGGCGGCGAACTCCATCGCATGACGGCGCATCGCTTCAATCGTGGTTGGCCCGACGACGCCGTAGGCGCACGTTTCGGCGATCTCGCTGACGCGGATTGAATCGGCAACGACAGAGGCGCCTGGATAAAACCCCGCGATCTGGTTCCCGGTCATGTCGGTGATCATGAACGATGAGCCCGTCAGCTCGTCGGGGACATCGAGCACCAGTGAGGTGTCGACGCCGAGCCGGGCGAGCACGTCGCGATACTCGGCGAAATCAGTGCCGCCGGCGCCGATCAGCGCGGGATGCTCGCCGAGGAGGGCCAGACTGTAGGCAATGTTTCCGGCTACCCCGCCTCGCTGCCGGCGCAGGGAATCGAAGAGAAAGCTGATCGAGAGCACATGGACCTTGTCGGGAAGGATGTGATCGCGAAACGTACCCGGAAAGTTCATGATGTGGTCGAACGCGAGCGAGCCGCTGATCACGATCGCGGGCTTGGGGGTGGATGATCGCTCAGCGCTCATAGCGCGATCCGCGGTCACCTTGCATCGTCGTTCCTAAACGTCGCACGCATCCTCCAGCGTCGAATGAATCAAACCGAGCGAGCATAGCACGGTTCGGCAGCGACGCGCTAAGGGTCGCTGCCGGGATCGATCACCGAACGCAACGAGTTTACGACCGTGGGCATCGGTACGTCATCGCGAATCGTGACGCCGCCGGTGGACACCGGGAGCACCCATCGCAAGTTCCCAGCCGCCCGCTTCTTGTCGGAGCCAAGGAGGGCGAGCGCGGCGTCGGGGTTGACCGCCGTCGTTCGCGGCAGGCCGGCGCGATCGAGGGCGACCGCGATTTGCGAGGCTTGCTCTTGAGAGCAAACTTCCATCTGCACGCCGATCGCGGTTTCTGCCCGCATGCCGATCGCGATCGCTTCACCATGCAGCAACTGATACCCGGCTGCCTCGATCGCGTGGCCGAGCGTGTGTCCAAAGTTGAGAAAAGCGCGGATCCCCGCCTCGCGCTCATCTGCCTCGACGACCGCCGCCTTTAGCTCGATGTTTCGCCGGATGAGATACGAGATCGCGGTCAATGTCGGGGCGTTCAGTGAGCGATGATTGCGTTCGAGAACGGCCATCAGGTCGGCCCGTTCACCGCCGGGCATCGACGGCTGAATGACGGCATGCTTCACCATCTCCGCCCAGCCATTGATCACCTGGCGTTCCGGCAGTGTTCGCAACAAGGTCGGGTCGATCACCACGAGCGGCGGCTGGTAAAAGGCTCCGATCAGGTTTTTGCCGGCTCGATGGTCGAGGCCGGTCTTGCCGCCGACGCTGCTGTCGACCATTGCCAGTAGGCTGGTTGGCACCTGGACCAGGCCGACCCCGCGAAGTGCCGTGGCGGCGACGAATCCCGCGAGGTCGCCCACCACACCGCCGCCCAGGGCGACGACGACATCCCCCCGCTCGATCCCGCCGTCGAGCAGCCAATCATACAGATCACTTGCTTGCTGGAGGCACTTGCTGGATTCGCCGGCCGGAACATTGAACCCGCTGACGGCAAATCCCGAGTCCGCGATGGAAACTAAGACGGGCAGGGCATGAAGTGGTCCGACGATGTCATCAGATATGATCCAGACCCCTCGAGCCGCCGGCCAACGGTCGCGGATCATTGGCCCGAGGCCGGAGGCGCGATGTAGTCCAATGTGGATCGCCGAGTCACCAGACGGCGCCCGCGGGGTGAGGGCGGGCGCCGGATCGCCGGCGGCGAGCGTTGCCAACCAGACGATTTCGTTCGCGATCGTTTCTTGGGAGACCCGGTCGGTCACGATGGTCAGGTTCGCCGCATCGTAGGTGTCCTGGCGTTGGCGCTTCAGCCCGGCGAGACGGGACAGGGGGTCGGCATTGGCGAGGAGCGGCCGCTCGACCGCCGACCCTTCGCGGCGTTGATGGTCCACCAGCCGGCGCAGGCTCGTTGCTGGCTGGGCGTCCAGGGCGACGACCAGCGTCTCGGCTTGACCGAGCAGGTCTGGCTGCCACAGGGCGGGATTCGTAACGGCGCCGCCGCCGGTGGCGATCACCACCCGCTGGCGAGCAAGCGCGCGGCCGAGCACGGTCCGTTCTTCGGCGCGAAACGAGGCTTCTCCATAACGCCGGAAGATCTCGGGAATGGCGGCCTCGAAGGTCGCTTCAATCTCGGCGTCAGTGTCAATCGCGTCCCAGCCGAGCCGCTCCGCGACGAGGCGACCGACGCTACTCTTGCCGGTGCCGCTTAGCCCGATCAGGACGATCCGTTGTACCGGCTCCACTCGTGAACTCCCGTGTCTCGTCGTGATGATTCGAGCAGTATATCGAGTCGGCCGCGCAGACAATCTGGCACTGAATGGATTCCGCGACGCGGGCGGCAGAAGCGCGTCTCGGAGCCGCGGCCGACCTTCGACGATCGCGTTGGGACAGGCGCTCGAAAGTCCGGCGGCGCGTGGCCCATGTATACTTGGCCGGTGCAAGCTCGGTCGAGGGGGATAGTGTGCTGTCCATACCGGGCAACGCGGAAGGAACATCTGGCACCATGCATCGCATCCTCGTCGCTGATGACGATGCCGGCATCCGTTCGCTCTTGCGAGACTTTCTCGAAGGCGAGGGGTATGAGATCGCGGAAGCCGCAAATGGGGTCGCCGTCCTCGAAGCGCTGAAAAACCAGACTGACGAATCCCCTGATCTGGTCTTGATGGATGTCCGGATGCCGGACAAGTCCGGCCTCGACGTCCTCCGCGAGGCTCCCGACGCGGCGAGAGCCGCCGGCCACTTGCCAATTATCGTCATCACGGGCTATGGCACCTCCAACGTGGCGATCGACGCGATGCAGTTTGGCGCCTACGACTACATTGTGAAGCCCTTTGATCTGGATGAAGTGTTGAACCTGGTCGAGCGGTTCTTTGACCGGCGGCGCCTCGACGACCAGGTGGAGCCGCTCTCGGTCCGGGTCGGCGGCCGTGACCCGAATGAGGTAATCATCGGGAACAGCGTCGCCATGCGCGAGGTGTACAAGACGGTTGGCCGGGTGGCGCGATCCGACGCGACCGTGCTGATCACGGGGGAAACGGGCACCGGCAAAGAGCTGGTGGCCACCGTCCTCCACCGGTCGTCCTCGTACGGCTCTGGCCCGCTGGTCAAGGTCAACTGCGCCGCGTTGCCCGAAACGCTGCTCGAGAGCGAGCTGTTCGGGCATGAGAAGGGATCCTTTACCGGGGCGATCAATCAGCGCAAGGGCCGGTTCGAGATGGCCAACAAAGGGACGATCTTTCTCGACGAGGTCGGGGAGATGTCGCTGGCGACCCAGAAAAAGCTCCTTCGCGTCTTGCAAGAGCGGGAGTTCGAGCGCGTCGGGGGCTCGGTCGCGGTCAAGATCGACACTCGCGTGATCGCGGCCACGAACAAAGTGCTTGAGCAAGAGGTTGAGGATGGCCGGTTCCGCGAAGACCTCTACTACCGGCTGAATGTCATCTCGATATTCCTACCGCCGTTGCGGGATCGCGGTGACGACATTCCGCTCCTGGTTGAGCACTTCTTGGATAAACACCGCTTCTCCGCCGCCGCCGGCCCGTCCCGGATCAGTCAGGGCGCGATGCGACTGCTGCTTGAACATGACTGGCCCGGAAACGTACGGCAGCTTGAAAACGTGATTGAACGGGCCACCGTGCTCTGCCAGGGCGGCGTCATCGCGGACGAGCATATCGACCTCTCCGGCGCCGACAACCGCCGATTCGTCGACATTGGACAGCGGTTGCGCAAGGGGGCGTCGCTCTCGGAGCTGTTGGCCGAGGTTGAGCGGCGAGCGCTATCGGAGGCGTTGACCCAGACGGACGGCGACCGGCTGGCGGCTTCAGTGCTGCTTGGCCTTGACCTGAGCGAGTTTAAGCAGCGCTTGATCGAATTCGAAATCGCATAGGGATCGGCGGGGAGATCAGTACCAGTCATGTCAGAAGCGAGTCTGATCCTCGCGCTCGACCAGGGAACGACCTCAAGCCGCGCGGTCGTTTTCGATTCCGCCGGCGCGATTCGAGGGCTCGCCCAGGTGCCGACGACGCAGGACTTCCCGCACCCTGGCTGGGTTAATCAGGATCCCAACGAGATCTGGGAAACCACCAAGATTGTGGCCCGGGAAGCGGTGACGCGAGCCGGCATCGAAGCCGAACAGATCGCGGCGATCGGCATCGCCAATCAGCGAGAGACCACGATCCTCTGGGACCGAACCAGCGGGGAGCCGATCGGTCCGGCGATCGTGTGGCAGAGCCGGCAATCCGCGCCCAACGTCGAGCAGCTTGTCAGCCGGGGGCTGGCGAACCAAATCCAGCGGATCACCGGCTTGGTGCCGGACGCCTATTTCTCGGCGACGAAGATCGTTTGGTGCTTCGAGCAAGACCCTGAGCTACTGCGGCGGGCCGCGGGCGGCGACATCGCGTTCGGCACCGTCGATTCCTGGTTGATCTGGCGGCTGTCGCAAGGGACGGCCCATGTCACCGACCCATCCAATGCCGCGCGCACCATGCTGTACGACATCCGAGCCGGAGCCTGGTCGGACGAGCTCCTGACCGCGCTGAACATTCCTGCCGCGATCTTGCCGGAAGTACGATCGAATGTGCGTCTTATCTGTGACGTGGGGCCGGCGCTCTTGGGGACTCCCCTGCCGGTGATGGGCGTGGCCGGAGACCAGCAAGCCGCGCTCTTCGGTCAGGCGTGTTACCAGCCAGGCCAGGCCAAGAACACGTATGGCACCGGTTCGTTCCTGTTGATGAATACCGGTTCCGAGCCAATGGCATCCCCGCATCAGCTGCTGACGACGGTCGCCTGGGACGTCGGGGGTCAGACGGTCTTCGCCTTGGAAGGGGCGATCTTCAACACGGGTTCGGCGGTGCAGTGGTTGCGAGACGGGCTGGGGATCATCGACACGGCGGCGGCGGTGGAAAGCCTGGCCGCCTCCGTGCCGGACGCCGGCGGCGTTGTCTTTGTGCCGGCACTGACCGGTTTGGGCGCACCGCACTGGGATCCGCACGCGCGGGGCACCATCGTCGGCATCACCCGCGGCACGACCGCCGCCCACATCGCGCGGGCGACGCTCGAGGCGATTGCCTTTCAAACGCGGGATGTGGCCGAGGCGATGCAGCGGGATTCAGGCATCGCGCTGCATGAGCTCCGCGTGGATGGCGGGGCGGCGGCGAATGATTTGCTCCTGCAGATCCAAGCGGATCTGCTCGGCGTGGCCGTCGTGCGCCCCCAAACGATCGAGACCACCGCGCTCGGCGCGGCCTATCTTGCCGGCCTTGGCGCCGGCGTGTGGCGCGATCAAGCGGAGGTGGCGGACCGCTGGCGGGTCGATCGGCGGTTTGAGCCGGCGATGCCGCAACAGGAGAGCGACGAACGCTACGCGCGGTGGCTCGAAGCGGTAGAGCGGTCTCGCGGCTGGCATCGTTAGGTCGGGGGCTCGCCCCGATCCCCGTCGTGGTTGCTCGATCGCTGGCCGGGAGGGGACAACTGACGATTAGCGAAGTCACTGGCGTGATCGGTCTTGACCGACCCGGACGTTTCGATCACCGACGCATCATCAGCGGACCGTTGCCGGATGAGTGGTATCGGCAGGCGGCGGAAGATTTTCATTGCCTGCCGTCGAAAACTCTTCAGCTGGTCTCGGGTCGGGCGCAGACCCGTGCGGTAGAAATGTTCGGCGGCCAGGCCCATGGCCATGGTGCCAGCGTAGGCGATGCTAACTTTAGGGATGGTGCCGGCGGCAAATGGCAGCATTGACGAGGCGCCGCGAGCGATCGAACGCCAGAGAAATCCAGCGCCGACAACCGGCACCAGCTCTTGGATGATGGCAAATTGATCGTGCAGGTCGCGGCCATTCATGGCGCCTAGCTTGTACATCATCATCATCTGGTTCTTGGTCAAGACGATGAGATCGGCGCCGGCGGACGCCAAGCCGCCGACGATCGGGATCAAGGCCGGAATGTTCGAGATCAACGCGAACTGGGCATTTGCCATCGAGGCTTCGTTGACCACGGCCCGCGCCGCCGCCGGTCGAAAGACGGGGAAGGCCCGGCCGAAGGCGGGAGCGCGGTCCAGCGCCGCCCGGACGATGCTGTGCCGCAACGAATCGAGGGCAGCCTCTGACTCCAATCCATCGTCGATGTACGATTGGACGACCGAGGCGCCGGTGGCCAGCATTTGCCGGTCCCGGAGCGAGCGGGCGAGGCCGGTCCCGGCCGGATCGGACACGACGACGGCGTCGAAGCGTTCGAGATCAGCGGGCGGGGCGCTCAGCTCGCGGGCAGTGATCGCGAGCTCGCCAGTGTGGCCGGTGAGCCGCAACCCAAGCTCGCGGGCCTCGGCCGTGGTGGGCGCCAACACGAGAAGCCGGGGCATCGTCTCCGCCTGCTCCCGCACCTCGTCAAAGCTAATCTCTTTCAACACGTTTACAAAATTGCGGATGGCGAAGAGCGAGCCACCGCGTTGGTCGAGCGATCTGTTCATGGTGTTGTGATCCGTTCCCTGAACCGACACCAAAGCCTCTGGCGCGGTGACGACCTGAGGCAAAGTCTACAGCTTTTACCCCTATCCGCGACCACCGCTTGGCCCGATTGGAGCGTACGCGCCGATGTCTCAGGCCCGCGGCTCGCTGGCGAGCCGGGCCATCGCGGCGACTAAGCCTCGGACCGCATCCGCCGACTGATACAGCGCGGCGCGCTCCTGGTCAGCGAGGTCGAGCTGGATGATTTCTTGGACCCCGCCGGCGCCAAGCTTGATCGGGACGCCAACGAATACGCCGCTGATGCCGTACTCGCCCTGAAGGAGCACGCTGCACGGGATGACGCGCTGTTTATCGAGGATGACCGCGTCGACCATTTGCAGCACCGAGGCGCCTGGCGCGGAGTAGGCGCTACCGGTCTTGAGCAAAGAGATGACCTCGGCGCCCCCGTTCGCGGTCCGTGATTCGAGGGCAGCGATCCGGTCCGCCGGCATCAGCTCCGGCAGGGGAATACCGTTCACGGTCGAAAACCGGGAAAGCGGCACCATGGTGTCGCCGTGGCCGCCCAGGACAAGCGCTGAGACGTCTGCGACCGAGACCCCGAGCTCCATCGCGATAAAGGTCCGAAAGCGGGCCGCGTCGAGGACACCGGCCATCCCGATCACCCGCTCCCGCGGCAGATGGGCGGTGTCAAAGGCAACGTGGCACATGGCATCGAGCGGGTTCGAAACGACGATGACGACCGCCGCCGGCGAGTGCTCGACGACTTGGGCGGTCACGGAGCGCACGATCCCCATGTTGGTTCGGAGCAGATCATCGCGGCTCATGCCTGGCTTGCGGGCGATCCCGGAGGTGATCACCACCACATCGGAGCCGTCTGTCTCGGAATAGCCGTTGGTACCGGTGATCCTCGTATCAAAGCCGAGAATCGGGCCGGCCTGCATCAGATCGAGCGCCTTGCCTTGGGGCAAACCCTCGACGATGTCAACCAGAACAATATCGGCATAGTCGCGAAGAGCCAGGAACTGGGTCAGCGCTCCGCCAACCATGCCGGCGCCGACGATCGTGACCTTCGGCCGTGCTGACCGTTGCCCGCCTTGCATGGATCACCCTTCCACTCGTAGGCGTCTTCTCCCGGTGGAAGCCACCGAAAGAGCCAAACTGAGAGTCGGCCCGATCATAGCATGGGAAATGGCCGTTGCCTCAGACGAGCAAAAATGGGTCGCGAAAAGGGTTGACAAGAGCGGAAGGGGCGAATACAATATTCATTCGCGGTCTTGACCGAGCTTTTGGTCGGACGGCTGACGGATGGAGCATCATTGAGCTGGGCGAGGCGTGCGGACCAGCTTCCGTTACACCAATAAAGGCCGGGAGGGGAGTAGTCTGCCCTCCCGTATCTGTGTTTCCCGCGAAGTATTAAAGTTCGAAGCGTCTGTCGCACCGGTCATTGGCCGAGCCGGAGAAGTGGCTCGGCGCCCGGACGCGCGTTCGCGGCGCCGCGAGGCACGTTCTTCGAAAACTGGAGCGACGGGTCGCGTGGACAACATCTGGGAGGAGTAACGGCAAGTGGTGGTGGCGACAACACGAACCTGGGGTATTGACGAAGCGGCCGAAGCGCGTCAGCGACGCGTCATGTCGAACTCGGGAGTCGACCGGCGTTCCTACTCGCGGATCCCGACGGTGTGGGAAATGCCGAACCTCGTCCAGGTTCAGATTGAGTCGTTCAATTGGTTCCGAGAAGAGGGACTGAAGGAGCTGCTCGACGAGATTTCGCCAATCAGCGACCATCATAAAAAGATGGAGTTGACGTTCCTGGATTACCGGTTCGACCCAACCTGGACCCGATTGCCAAAGGGCGACATTCAAGAGCGGGCCAAGCTCGACCCGCGCATCGTCGAGGCATACTGCCGCGAGCGCGACATCACGTACGCCGCTCCCCTGCGAATATGGGCCCGCCTGGTCATGCGCGAGACGGGCGAGATCAAGGAAACGGGGCCAGACGGGATCTTCCTCGGGGACTTCCCGATGATGACGACCGATGGCACGTTCATTATCAACGGCGCCGAGCGCGTCGTGGTCTCGCAGCTCGTGAGGTCGCCGGGTGTCTACTTTGAGCGGGTGCCGGACACGGCGACGGGGAAGTTGCTGGCGACGGCAAAGCTGATCCCGAACCGGGGGGCTTGGCTCGAGCTCGAGACGTCGAACCGCGACGTCCTCTCGGTCAAGGTCGATCGGAAGCGGAAGATGCCGGTGACGATCCTATTGCGGGCGATCGGCATTGAGTCGGACGAGCAGTTGCTGGAAACCTTCGCCGATGTCGATACGAATCCGGATCGGCGGTTCATTGCGACGACGCTGGACAAGGAGCCGACGAAGACCCGTGAAGAGGCGCTGATCGAGCTGTACCGGCGCTTGCGGCCGGGTGATCCCCCGACGCGCGACAACGCGACCTCGTTGCTGGAGAACCTCTTTTTCAACGACCGGCGCTACGACCTGGCGCGGGTTGGCCGCTACAAGCTGAACGAACGTCTGCACCGCGGGCAGTCGGGCTCGAGCGATAGCCGGATCCTGACGCAGGATGACATGGTGGAGATCATTCGCGAGATGATCCGCCTCAGCAACGGGCTGAGCGAGCCCGATGATATCGATCATCTTGGCAACCGTCGCGTCCGAGCGGTGGGCGAGCTGATCCAGATGCATGTACGGACCGGCTTCCAGCGCCTGGAGCGCGGGATCCGGGAGCGGATGACGATCCAGGATCCGGAGACGGTGACCCCGCAAGGCTTGGTCAGCACGACGCGGCCGGTCATGGCAGCGGTGCGCGAGTTCTTCGGCGGCAGCCAGCTCTCGCAGTTCATGGATCAGACGAACCCGCTGGCAGAACTGACGCATAAGCGACGCTTGTCGGCGCTGGGGCCCGGCGGTCTGAGCCGGGACCGGGCCGGGTTCGACGTCCGTGATGTGCATCCGTCGCACTACGGTCGGATTTGCCCGATTGAGACGCCGGAAGGGCCGAACATCGGCCTGATCGGTTCGTTGGCAACGTACGGCAAGATCAACCAGTACGGGTTCATCGAGACACCCTACCGGCGGATCGCCTCGCAGTTGCTGGTTGACGATCCGGAAGTGCCGTTGGTCGGTCAAATCCTGCGCGATGCGGCGGTCGATCCCAAGAGCGGGAACGAAATCGCCGCCGCCGGCACTGAAATCACGGCCGCGATCGCGGCCGCGATTCAGGAGTCCGGATTGAAGTCGATTCGGATCAAGCCAGTCGCGACACACATCATCGACTACCTCTCCGCCGACCGCGAGGAGGACGTCATGATCGCTCAGGCGAACACACCGATTGAGGCGAATGGCCGCTTGATTCCGGACCAGGTCGTGGTTCGGATGGGTGGCGGGCACCGCTTCCCGGTGGTGGACGCGGAGTCGGTGCGCTACATGGATGTGTCGCCGAAGCAGGTCGTCTCGGTGGGAACCGCGTTGATTCCGTTCCTGGAGCATGACGACGCCAACCGGGCCTTGATGGGCGCCAACATGCAGAAGCAAGCGGTGCCGTTGCTGCGGCCGCAAGCGCCGATCATCGGAACCGGGGTCGAGTACCAAGCGGCCAAAGACTCTGGTCAGGTTCTCGTCGCCAAGCACTCGGGCGAGGTCACCGCCGTGAGCGGACGCCAGATTCAGATCCGCGACGATAGTGGCGCCGAGCATTTGTACAACTTGCAGAAGTTCGTTCGCTCGAACCAGGACACCTGCATCAACCAGCGGCCCAGCGTTCGAGTTGGGCAGCGGATCGAAGCCGGCGAGATCATCGCCGACTCCTCGTCGACCGAGAACGGGGAACTGGCGCTCGGTCAGAACGTGCTCGTGGCCTTCATGCCCTGGGAAGGCGGTAACTTCGAGGATGCCATCCTGATCAGCGAGCGGCTCGTCCGCGACGACGTCTATACCTCGATTCACATCGAGAAGTATGAAACCGAAGCACGCGACACCAAGCTGGGTCCGGAAGAGATCACCCGCGACATTCCAAACGTGGGTGAAGAGAGCCTGGCCAACCTCGACGAGAACG
Organism: Chloroflexota bacterium; assembly: GCA_030859715.1. GTDB lineage: Bacteria > Chloroflexota > Chloroflexia > Thermomicrobiales > UBA6265 > JACCYK01. Next base: position 9,527 of record JALZJP010000039.1, on the reverse strand, counting down.
GCATCATCCGGATCGGGGCCGAAGTGCGGCCGAACGACATTCTGGTCGGCAAGGTGACGCCGCGCGGTGAGACCGAGCTGAGCGCGGAAGAGCGCCTGCTGCGAGCCATCTTCGGTGAGAAGGCGCGCGAGGTCAAAGACACCTCGCTGCGGGTGCCGCATGGCGTCCATGGCAAAATTATCGACGTCAAGCAGTTCCGGCGGGAGGACAACTCGGACCACGAACTGCCGGCCGGCGTCAACGAAATGGTGCGGGTCAGCATCGCCCAGAAGCGAAAGATCTCCGAGGGCGACAAGATGGCCGGCCGTCACGGGAACAAGGGCGTGATCTCGCGGATCCTGCCCATCGAGGATATGCCGTACCTGCCGGATGGGACTCCGGTCGACATTATCCTGAACCCGATCGGGGTACCGTCGCGGATGAACCTAGGACAGGTGTTGGAAACCCATTTGGGGTGGGCGGCGTCCCGCCTCGGGTTCCGGGTGGCGACGCCGGTCTTCGACGGCGCTCGCGAAGAAGAAATTCGGGAGGCACTGGTTGAGGCTGGACTGCCAGAAGACGGCAAGGTCGATCTCTACGATGGCCGCTCAGGAGAGAAGTTCGACCGGCCGGTGACGGTCGGCGTGATCTACATGCTGAAGCTGGCCCACCTCGTCGAAGACAAGATTCACGCCCGGTCGACGGGCCCCTACTCGCTGGTGACGCAGCAGCCGCTGGGCGGCAAAGCCCAGTTCGGCGGCCAGCGGTTCGGCGAAATGGAAGTGTGGGCCCTGTACGCCTATGGCGCGGCCTACACGCTCCAGGAGATGCTCACGGTCAAGTCGGACGACACGGTCGGCCGGGTGAAGACCTACGAAGCGATCGTCAAGGGAGAAGAGATCGTCGGCGCCGGGGTGCCGGAATCGTTCAAGGTGCTCGTCAAGGAGCTACGATCGCTCGGCCTCTCGATTGACGTGATCAACGAGGATGAGCAGACGGTCGAGTTCAGCGAAGACACCTCGCGCGATCTTCTCTCCAGCCTGGATCGAATCAATCTCAGCGGGTTTGAGCGGACGGTCGACTAGGGACGGTTGAGGCGACGAATCGTGAGGGGCGCGCGGATCTGAAGTTTGGACGAGGCCATTCTTGACGAGGAGCGCGCCACCCTCACCGGTTCATTGGTTCATGCCCTGCATGGAGGAAAGATGACGACTACCAATTCTGATCTGCCCGCTCTTTCGGTGGAAACAGCCCTGTCACGTCCGATGTTTGGCGAGCTCGATGGCGGGCGGTCGGCGAGCCGGGGAGACGGCTTCTCGCGGGGCGACCGCGGTCGGAGCCGCGTCCTCGATGTGAACAATTTTGATGCTATTCGCATTAGCCTGGCTTCGCCGGAGGCAATCCGTGGCTGGTCGTATGGCGAGGTCACGAAGCCGGAAACGATCAACTACCGGACGTTGAAGCCGGAACATGGCGGCCTCTTCTGCGAGCGGATTTTTGGTCCCACGAAAGATTGGGAGTGCTATTGCGGCAAGTACAAGCGGATCCGGCACGCCGGGACCGTTTGTGACAAATGTGGGGTCGAGGTTACTCGAGCCAAGGTCCGCCGGGAGCGGATGGGGCACATTGAACTGGCCGCGCCGGTGGCCCACATTTGGTATGTCAAAGGCACGCCGAGCCGGTTGGGTCTGTTGCTCGATATCTCGCCGCGCAACTTGGAGCGGGTGCTCTACTTCGCTTCCTACCTCGTGACCAATGTGGACCCTGAGGCGAGGGAAGCCGCGCTGGCCGAGATCAACGAGGAGCACACCTCGGCGGTGGCCGAGCTCCAAGCCGAGGCGGACCAGCAATTGGCTGAGATCAGCGAGGCGGTTGGTCTCGATGTCGCCAATCTCGATCAGGGGCGAGAGAGTCTGGAAACCGCCATCACCGGTCGGCGCCAGGGAGAGCTCGAGGCGTTGGAGACCGAGTTCGACGCCGTACTGAAGACGCTCAAGGGGCTGAAGAACAAGCCGGCGCCAGAAAACATCACGTTTCGCGGCCGGCTGATCGTCGAGCAGGACGCGGCGGTCAACGCGGACCGGACGACCGCTTTGCGCGACGCGAAAAGCGATGAAGTGGACCGGATCGAGAGCGGGGCGAGCGCCGAAACGACCGGCAGTGAGGCCCTGGCCGGGGCCGAACGCGATTACCTGACCTTCGAAGCGGACGAGAAGCGAAAAAAGATCGACGACGCGCTGGCGGAGCAAGTCAAGGAGTTGGAGAAGGAGCGAGACGAGGCGGTCAAGCTTATCTCCGACCTGAAGGAACTTCAGATCCTGACCGAGACCCAGTACCGCGAGCTGATCGACATCGTGCCACCGGGCGTGTTCCGGGCGGCGATGGGGGCCGAGGCCGTTCACGAGTACGTCTCGCAACGGATCGATCTTGATCAGATCGCGGTCCAATTGCGCGATGAAATTCAGGCGCCGTCGGACGTCAAGCGGAAAAAGGCGACCAAGCGGCTGCGGGTCATCGAAGCGTTGCGGAAGAGTGGCAACAAGCCGCACTGGATGATCTTCACCGCCTTGCCGGTGATTCCGCCCGAGCTGCGACCGATGGTCCAGCTCGACGGCGGCCGGTTCGCCACGTCGGACTTGAACGATCTCTACCGGCGGGTCATCAACCGGAACAACCGGCTGAAGCGGCTGTTGGAGCTGGGGGCGCCGGACATCATCGTCCGCAACGAGAAGCGGATGTTGCAGGAAGCGGTTGACGCGCTGATCGACAACGGGCGCCGTGGCCGCGTTGTCTCCGGGTCCGGCAAGCACAAGTTGAAGAGCCTGTCCGACTTGCTCAAAGGCAAGCAGGGTCGCTTCCGTCAGAACTTGCTCGGCAAGCGGGTCGACTACTCGGGCCGGTCGGTGATCGTGGTTGGTCCCGACTTGGAATTGGACGAGTGCGGGCTGCCGAAACGGATGGCGCTGGAACTGTTCAAGCCGTTCGTGATGCGCCGGTTGGTGGACCACGGCGACGCGCACAACATCAAGGCCGCCAAGCGGTTGGTGGAGCGGGTTGATCCTCGCGTCTGGGACGTCTTGGAGGAGGTTATTCAGGACTACGTGGTCCTGCTCAATCGGGCGCCCACCTTGCACCGGCTTGGCATCCAGGCGTTCCGGGTCCGCTTGATCGACGGTTCGGCGATTCAAATCCATCCGCTCGTGTGTAGCGCCTTCAACGCCGACTTCGACGGCGACCAGATGGCGGTGCATGTGCCACTGTCGCGGAAAGCGCAGGACGAGGCGAAAGAGCGATTGCTCTCGATCCGGAACCTGCTATCGCCGTCCAATGGCGATCCCATCGTCTCGCCGACGCAGGACATCGTGCTTGGCTGCTACTACATGACCAGCGAGCGCGATCACCAGGCAGACGTCGCCGCCGGCACGGTGCCGCGTGGTTGGGGTAAGGTCTTCTCGTCCTTGGAAGAGGTTCAAATCGCCTACCACGCCGGCGCGATTGACTTGCAGGCCGAGATCGTGGTTCGCACCGATCGGGAAGGCGGACAGGCGAAGCGGATCGACACGACGGTCGGTCGGGCGCTGTTCAACCTGGCCTTGCCGGCGTCGTTGGGCAAGTACTACAACGAGACGATGGGCCGGAAGGCGCTCCGTGGCGTTGTCGCCGATTGTTACCGCCTGTTTGAGGACCCGTATGATACGGCTCGGGTCGTCAACGACATTAAGAAGGTCGGCTTCGAGTACTCGACTCGGGGCGGCATGAGCATCGCGGTTTCCGACGTGATCATGTCGGAGACGAAGGACGGCCTGCTGCACATCGCTGATGAGGCGGCGGACAAGATCGAGCGACAGTTCCGGCGCGGCCTGGTGACCGATGACGAGCGGTTGCGAGAGCTCGAGCTGATTTGGAACGGCACGCGGGATCAGTTGTCGAAGGATGTCGAAGATCGTCTCCGCGGCCAGAACTCCGTCTACATGATGGCGGACTCTGGGGCGAAGGGAAACATGAACCAGATCAGCCAGATGGCTGGGATGCGCGGCCTCGTGCTCGACCCGGAGGGCCGCATCATCGATATCCCGATCAGGTCGAACTTTCGCGAAGGGTTGACCGTCCTCGAGTACTTCTTGTCGACGCACGGGGCGCGCAAGGGTCTGGCCGATACCGCGATCCGCACCGCGGACTCCGGGTACTTGACCCGGCGGCTGGTTGACGTGTCGCAAGACGTGATCATCACGATTGAAGATTGCGGCACCGAGCAGGGGCTGTGGACCAAGATCCGGGACGACGATGGGCAACTCGGGGTCGAGGAGGAGATTCGGGCCCGGCTGACAGGTCGGGTCCTGGCCTCGGCGGTGGTGCATCCCGAGACCGGCGAGGTCCTGTTTGACCGTGGCGATGAGTTGACCGATCGTCTGGAGCTGGGTGATGGGACGGCGCGCGATCTGGTCTCCGAAGTGTTGGAGTCGGGTGTCGACAAGGTCCATATCCGTACCGTCATGGCCTGCGAAGCGACACATGGAGTGTGCCGGCTCTGCTACGGCCGAAACTTGGCGAGTGGTCGCCTGGTTGGGTTGGGTGAAGCGGTCGGCATCATCGCGGCGCAATCGATTGGTGAGCCCGGAACGCAGTTGACGATGCGAACGTTCCACACCGGTGGCGTGGCTCGCGCCGACATTACGACCGGTCTGCCGCGCGTCGAGGAGCTGTTTGAGGCACGGGAGCCGAAGGGCGCCGCCTTGCAGGCTGATCGCGAAGGCGTCGTCTCCATTGAGCAGACCGACACCGGCCGGATCTTGGCGATCACGGCGGTCGAGCAGGATCAGCGCCTGTACCGGCTCGCTCCGGGGTGGGATCCAGCGCTGGCCACCGGCTCACCCGTGGTCAAGGACAAGACCGTGATGGCGATCGGACCAGACGATCAAAAGTTGGTGTCCGCCATCGACGGCACCTTCTACCTTGATGAACGCACGATCTACGTGCGGAACGAGAAGGAGGAGCGGGTCGAGCATACGGTGCCGATCGCCTACCAAATCTTCGCCGCGGATGGCGATCGGGTGGTGCCGGGCCAGCAGCTCACCGATGGGGCGAAGAGCCCGCAGACGATCCTGCTGACGCAGGGGCGGGACGAGGTTCAGCGCTACATCATTGATGAAGTGCAGCGCGTCTACCGCTCGCAAGGCGTCAATACGAACGATAAGCACATTGAAGTGATTTGCCGTCAAATGCTGCGGAAAGTGAGCATCACCCATCCCGGCGACACCGACTTCCTCCAGGAAGAGCGGATTGACCGCTTCGAGTTCAACCAGATCAACGAGGACATCCTCGCTCAAGGCGGCGAGCCGGCGACGGCGATGCCGGTGTTGCTGGGGATCACGAAGGCGTCGCTGGAGACGGACTCGTTCCTTTCTGCCGCGTCGTTCCAAGAGACGACGCGGGTGCTGACCGAAGCGGCCATCAACGGCAAGGTCGATCGCCTCCGCGGCCTGAAGGAAAACGTCATTATCGGTAAGCTCATCCCCGCTGGCTCGGGCTTCGGCGTCGTGCCTGGAGCGGAGCTGAGCGCGGCCGAGGAGCTGCAACTGGCCAACCTGGCCGCGACCTCTCAAGCGGTGCTGGAACCGGTCGAACCAGCGACGGAAGAGGACCTGGCCGAGCTGATGGAGGCCGGCTTGGTGCCGCCGTCGTTGAGCGCCGAAAGCAACGGGCTCACCGACGACGGTGACAGCCTCGCTGACGACGGTGACGAGCCGGAGCCGGTTGAGCTGGCGTTCGTGGCGAGCGCCGACACGGACGACGAAGGTTAGCCAGTTCGGGTTACTGCCGGCCAGGCGGATTCGAGCCTGGCCGGTAACCCAATTTGGACTCATCGCCACCGCTGAACGCGTTGAACGTGACTTGACGAAGAGTGCGGCGGGAAAGTACAATTCTCGCTTGTGTCCGCCGCAAGGCGGGCATGTCTGTGAGGTCTCCCTCACGAGACAGGTGGCACCGCAGCTGCCGATGTGGCAGAGCACGGTTGGAACAAGCCTCCTGTCCGGCTAGGAGTCGTCGTGCCGACGATCAATCAGTTGGTTCGCAAGGGCCGAAAAAGCGTCAAGAAGAAGACCAAGGCGCCAGCATTGGGCTTCACGAACAGCACGGTTGGGCGGTATGCCGGCCGGCTGCGGGCGGGGACAAATGCCCCGCAGAAGCGCGGTGTCTGTACGCAAGTCAAGACCATGACGCCGAAGAAGCCTAACTCGGCGCTGCGCAAAATCGCCCGGGTGCGTCTGTCCAATCAAATGGAAGTGACGGCCTACATTCCGGGTGAAGGGCACAACCTGCAGGAGCACTCGGCGGTGCTGGTTCGCGGCGGGCGGGTGAAAGACCTTCCCGGCGTCCGATACCACATTGTTCGGGGCACACTGGATGCCCGCGGTGTAGACAACCGCAAGAAAGCGCGGTCCAAGTACGGAACCAAAGCGCCCAAGACGAGCTAATCCTCTCTGATCCGCGGCGGGCAGCTCCGCCGCTTCGGATCCTTGGGCGCTCCGCTCCGGCGGAACTGAGCGAAGACGGTACGAGAAGCGGCCGGACGCCTATAGGCGTTGACCGCTTTTTGGCGTGCTAAGGATGTCGAAACGAAGGTGTTAGGGGAAAGCTATGCCGAGGCGGTCGAAGGTTCAGCGCCGGGTGATGGTGCCAGACGCGCGGTTTCAGAGTGAGGTCCTCGCGAAGTTCATCAACAAGGTGATGCAGCGAGGGAAGAAGGGGACCGCCGAGCGGATTGTCTACACCGCGATGGAGACGATCCAGCAGCGAACCGGGCGCGAGCCGCTTGAGGTGTTCGAGCAGGCGCTGTACAACGCGACGCCGCTGCTCGAGGTCAAGCCACGCCGGGTCGGCGGCGCTACCTACCAGGTCCCCGTGCAGATTGAAGGCGCCCGCCGCACGTCGCTGGCGATGCGCTGGCTGCTGCAATCGGCCCGCGGCCGGAGCGGCAAGTCGATGGACGAAAAGCTCGCCAACGAGCTGCTTGATGCATTTAACAATACCGGGGCGACGATCAAGCGGCGGGAAGATACCCACCGTATGGCCGAGGCGAACCGGGCGTTTTCGCACTACGGACGATTTTAGATGGCCCGCGCGGTTTCCGATCTTTGGAATCGCGCGGCGACATGTGTGTTGGCAGATTTCTCGCCGACCGCCAGTAGCCTAGGAATGCTATGAGCACCGCGACCGCAATCAGACCAGATGTCGGCGAGGTCGAGGCACGATTGGCGAAGACCCGGAACATCGGGATCATCGCTCATATCGATGCCGGCAAGACGACGACAACCGAGCGCATTCTCTATTACACCGGTCGTGTCCATCGGCCGGGTGAGGTGCATGAAGGCGCGGCGACAATGGACTGGATGGTCCAGGAGCGTGAGCGCGGCATCACCATCACCGCCGCGGCCACGACCTGCTCCTGGGACGACCATCGGATCAACATCATCGACACCCCCGGCCATGTCGATTTCACGGTCGAGGTTGAGCGGTCGTTGCGCGTGCTCGATGGCGGCGTGGTGGTGTTCGACGCCGTTGCCGGGGTCGAGCCGCAGTCAGAGACGGTGTGGCGGCAGGCCGATAAGTACAGCGTGCCCCGGATCTGCTTCGTCAACAAGATGGACCGCACCGGAGCATCGTTCGAGCGCACGATCGAGATGATCATCGATCGCCTGAAGGCAAAGCCGGTGCGGATCCAACTGCCGATCGGCGCCGAGGCGGATTTCCTCGGGATTGTCGATCTCATGGACGAGGTGGCCTACATCTTCCATGACGAGATGGGTCAGCACATTGAAAAGACCGACATCCCGGCCGACTTTGTCGAGCCAGCGCGCGAAGCCCGCCAGCTGCTCATCGAGGCCATCGCGGAAACCGATGAAGATCTGATGATGCGGTATCTCGAAGAGGACGACATCTCGGTTGAGGATCTGACGTCCGGGCTGCGGGCGGCGACGATCGCTGGTTCCCTGGTGCCGGTGCTCTGCGGCAGCGCTCTCAAGAACAAAGGCGTTCAGCGGATGTTGGACGCGATCGTGGCTTATCTGCCGTCCCCGCTGGATGTGCCGCCCGTGGTCGGCACCGACCCGCGAACCGGCGACGAGCTGGTGCGGAGCGTCGAGCCCGGCCAGCCGTTCTCCGGCCTCGCGTTCAAGATCGTTTCGGATCCCCATGTCGGCAAGCTGGCCTACATCCGGGTCTACTCGGGGACGCTCGATTCAGGGAGCTACGTCCTGAATTCCACCAAAGGCGACCGCGAGCGGGTCGGCCGGTTGCTGCGGATGCACGCCAACAGCCGGGAAGAGATCCCAGCGGTCGCGGCCGGAGATATCGCGGCCGTGATCGGGCTCAAGAACACTTTCACCGGTGATACCCTCTGCGACCCGGCAAACCCGGTGGTCCTCGAGGCGATCACCTTCCCGGAGCCGGTGATCTCCGTTTCCATTGAGCCAAAGACTCGGGCCGACCAGGACAAGATGGGTCACGCGCTGGCTCGCCTCTCCGAAGAGGATCCGACCTTCCGGCTCCACACGGATGAAGATTCCGGCCAAACCGTGATCGAAGGAATGGGCGAGCTTCACCTGGAAGTGATCGTCGACCGCATGATGCGGGAGTTCCGGGTCGACGCCAACGTTGGGCGACCACAGGTGGCCTACAAGGAGACCATTACGGTTCCGATCCGAGCCGAGGGCCGCCACATCCGGCAGTCTGGCGGTAAGGGCCAGTACGGCCACGTTATCGTCGAATTCGCGCCGCAGGAGCGGGGCGTCGGCTACGAGTTCGTGGACAAGGTCGTCGGCGGCTCGATTCCCCGCGAATACATCTCGCCGGTGGATCAGGGCATTCGCGAGTCGATGCTGACCGGCGGTCAGGCCGGGTTCCCGGTGGTCGATCTCAAGGCGACGCTGGTCGATGGTTCGTACCACGACGTTGACTCGTCGGAAATGGCGTTCAAGATCGCTGGCTCGCTGGCGGTCAAGGAAGCGATTCGACGCGGCAAGCCGGCGATCCTCGAGCCAGTCATGGAAGTCGAGGTGACGACTCCGGACGAGTTCATGGGCGATGTCATTGGCGACCTGAATGCCCGGCGTGGGCAAATCCAGGGAATGGAAGAGCGGGCCGGCGCTCAGGTCGTGCGGGCGTTTGTGCCCCTGGCTTCAATGTTCGGATACGCGACGGACCTACGGTCGGCGACCCAGGGGCGAGCCGTGTACTCGATGCAATTTGACCATTACGCGCCGCTGCCAACGACTCTGGCCGAGGAGATGGTGGCAAAGGCACGACGAGATTAGAACGACGGAGGTTCGAAGTGGCGTTCAGACCTGAACGCCACTCCGCGGTTGAGAAGATTTCGACCCTTCGGCCGCTGAGCTGGCGGTGAAGGGACATGAGGCAGTGAAGGAGCGAGCCAGGTGGCCAAGCAGCGTTTTGAGCGGACCAAGCCGCACGTCAACGTGGGGACGATCGGGCATGTCGATCATGGCAAGACGAGCCTGACGGCGGCGATCACGAAAACCTTGGCCCTG
>JALZJP010000035.1 GCA_030859715.1 Chloroflexota bacterium | reverse complement strand
ATCAGGCACCGTCCGCAGATACGGCACCAACGGCGGGACGGGAGCAGCGGACACCGGATGCCTCCTCACGTCGTTCGGATCACTGCCGGAGCCTACCCCTGTTCACCAAGAATGAAAAGACCCTGCTTCGAGCAGAGGAGGTGATTGACGCGATTCGCTCCCAAGCATCCCAAATTGAATCCTATTGGATCCAGCGGGCCGCGGTAGGAACACGGAGCAGGTAGGGACCCCATACCTGATCAACGACGGAGGACGCATCGTGACCGATAGGCAGCCTGGGACGATTATCCTGCTGAACGGATCGGCGAGCTCAGGTAAGACAAGTATCGCGAATGCAATCAAGCGGCTCGCCGAGGAGCCGTACCTACACCTGGGGATCGACGTCTTCTGGGAGCGGGTCTTCCCCCATGAATGGGTCGGGGCGTCCCAGAATACCTGGAACCATGTCCCGGTGGAGGGGTCGGACCCGCCGAAGTCCGCGGTGGTCTTCACGCCGTTCGGGCTGTCCTTCACCTCTGGTCTGCACCACACGGTCGCCGCGCTCAGCCGCATCGGTCACAACGTCGTCGTGGACCACGTGCTGACCGATGCCCTCCAGGTCCGGAGTTGCGTCGAGACCTGGAGGGGGCTGCCAGTTCTATCCGTAGGCGTCCGATGCCCCCTCCATGCCACCTTGGGACGGGCGTCGACGCGGGTGGCGGAGCGATGGCCCGAGTACATCGAGGCGGTTGCCTGGCAGCACGGTGAGGTCCATATGCATACTCGCGCACTGTACGACTTGGAGGTGGACACCTCGTGCCTCGGCCCCGACGAATGCGCGCAAACGATTCTCGGGTATCTCCGCGAACATCGAGCCCGAGATGGGTTCGAGCGACTTGCCACGGAGGTACTCGACAAGCGCTAGGCGGAGCCGCACGTTGTATTGTCCCACGCCGTCGCGCCTCTAGAAACAACCGAAAAGCCCTCAACCGCGGGCGGCACGGGTGACGCAGCGCCGGCCGGATCGAACCGTTGCCGATCTGCTCAGGGACAACCTGGTGACGATGGAGGAGTTGTTCGGCGAAGCGACTAGGTAGTAGCAGCTTTGCCAGTGGCATCCTGGCTAAAGGAAATCGTTTCCGTTTGCCTCTGCTTGCAGCCGGCAACGAGTGGCGGTTTCAAGTGGCGACCGTCGCCACTTGAAGCAGCTTGATTGCTTCGCCGGTCTCTACCAAAGACCGGCAAGGGTCAGCAAACGAAATGATTTCGTTTGCTGGGAATACGGCAGCTAGGACCAACAAGGTCGCGCGATGAATCTAAGCAACTTCGCCTTGAGGGAGAGGCGGTCCGCCTGGACCGCCTCTCCCGTTTCCGCATCGAAGTCGAACAATCTTGATTCAAGGCTTCGACAATATGTCCAACTACTTCTTGGATGGCGGACTTGGCCCCGTATCTGAGTTCGAGCGAGATCACTGGCAAAGCAAGCGAAATATCTTACCAATACTCGCCGCTCAACAGTTCATCTCCCAGGCCGGGAAAGACGGCTACGCGATCCATGATCGACTCTTTGAAGCGTATGGGCTGGAGCCACCTGCCCGCTAGCATTGCGACTTGGGCCAGGTATTCCGCTGCGAACGCCCCGATGGAAGAGTGAACCCGCTGGCGAGGCAGGTAGCAGGGACACCCTGAGCTTGACGGGAGGTATTCCTACTGGCATGATCAAGTACAGATGAGTCTTCACGATGTGGTCATGATGCCAGGCGCCCGCGACGAGCTGCGCACCTTCCCACGAGCGGTAAGGTTCGAGGTCGGTTATGCACTCTATGCAGCACAACGAGGCGGCAAGCACCCGGACGCGAAACCGATGCAAGGATTCATCGGCGCGAGCGTCCTGGAGATCGCATCTCCGCACGACGGCGACACGTATCGAGTAATCTATGCGCTCGGTGTGCCGGACGCCACGACCATTTGCGTCCTGCATGCGTTTAAGAAGATGTCGCACCAAGGAGTAAAGACTCCACAGCGACATATCAACCTAATCCGGAGCCGGCTCGCAACGGCCAAGACCATGAGGAAAGACCATTTCAACTGAAGGAGATGACGTATGAGCGGGGGCCAGGGGTACAGAGGGCGGGGCAACGTCTTCGCCGATCTCGAACTTCCCGACCCGGAGGGCGCGCTCGTTAGGGCCGAACTGGCATTCCAAATCAACGCCGCGATCGAGGCCAACGGCTGGAGTGACGCCCTGGCGGCACAGCATCTCAAGCTCACCGCGTCACAACTCGCCGGCCTGCGGCGAGGAAGACTGGCCGAGTTCACCACGGATGACTTGTTCCATCTCCTCAACGAGATGAACATTGATGTCGACATTACGTTGGAGCCGAACGTGTCGCCCGACCGGGCCGCCCGAATCGCCGTCCAGGGACACACTATACCGTTGGCGGCCAGCCCAAAGTCAGGTCGGCAGGAGGTCATGCGGTTCGACTAGCGCCGGCTCATTGAGAGACACAGCGCAGCACCAGCGCGAGAGAGCCGGTCCAGTTGGACCGGCTCTCCTGTCTCCGCATCGAACTAGCACCTGGGAGGAGCAAGCTACGGTGCCGGCGTAGCTTCGACCATCATGTCCGCGGGGGGCGCGACGATCGCGACGAGGGCCACGACCCGCTCCTGGCCGTCGTTGCGGATCTCGCCCACGACGTGGGGCGGTAAGATGGCGGAGTCGCCCACCTCCAGCGTGAATTCGGTCCCTGCCGCGATCTCCTCCAGCTCCGGCACTGCCCCCTCCTCCACCGCCCCGGGCGTGGCGAACACCGCAATCATGGCGGCACGGGTGATGCGGATGGGGGCGTCCGCCTGGACGGTCAACGTGCCCGACTCGATCCAGATGAGGGCCACCGAGGGATCGTCCGCGTCAAGGGGGACGCTGGCCCCGGGGTCGATCGTGGCGCGGGCGAGCACGAGGTCGGCGGGAGCCGCTGGCACCTCCTCCGCCGTGCCGAAGCCGAGCGGCTCGAACGTCACCCCCTCGGGTGCGAACTCCTCGGCGGCGGGCGTGGCGTCCTGGGCGACGGCACCCCCGGCGATCCAGCCGGACACGGCCAAGGCGGTGAGCAGAACGGCAACGAGCAAGACCAAGGCGGGCGCGCGACGCATGGCAGTACCTCCGCATGATGACCGGCCGCCCCGATGACGGCTGAATGGCGCATTCTATACCGCGCGGTGACACTCCGCACGCCAGCCCGCTCTGGAGGTCCGCGTGGAGCGCACCTATACTCGTTCCGAGGCGAAGGCTTGCTCTGCTCAATCGGAGCTACGGGCGTTCACGACCCGCGCCGGCCGCGCATAATCGCCCGGCCGGCTCGTCCTGATCTACACCGCTGTCGTCGTGGATGAGCAGCTTGGTGGTTAGCGGAACAGCTTCGCTGCTGCGTCGGCCAAGAGGGCGGGGTCGACGCCGGGTGCCGTCAGCTGCGGCTCTTCTTCGAGATCGGGTGGAGGGAACCCCTCCGGGATGCTTTCTTCGACGACCAGGTCTTGCCCATCTTCCGGGTGCGGCCCGTTCCAGATCTCACCGATGCGCTTGTAATCGTCGAGGCTGAACCGGAACATCTTCAGGTGAAGACCCTGGTCCTCGAGCTTTTTCGCCTCTGGGAACTGTTTGTTGCTAATGTCAGGAATCGGGAACAATTTGCTCAGATCAGCGCCGGTCAGATGCTCCAAGGCCCGTGCGTAGGCCACGATATGGGAGCCACCGCGGACCAGGAGATACCCCACCATGGCTCGCGCCGTCGGGTCGTCAACCATTTCGTAAACCCGAATCTTGTTGGCCCGGGCGCCACATTCCAGGAAGAAATTATGCAGCAGGTCGAGCTTGAGGTTGCCACTGGAGAAGACGTTCTGGCCGGTCCAGGGCTGGCCCATCGAGTCGATCGGCAAGGCTTGCTGTCCGCTGGCGATGAAGTGATACGAATTGCGAGCATCAACGACGCCGGCGAGAGGGGCATCGACCGGGTTGGGGTCGCGCGTGGTGGTTCCCGTCAACAGCAAGTTGATGGTGTAGGACACCAGCTCGATATGACTGTACTCCTCGGCCGCGATATTGGCGATGAGATCATAAAATGGGCGTGCCGTGCTTCGACCCCGAAAGTTGAACGATTGCATCGTATAGTTCATCAGCGTCGACATTTCGCCGAAGCGGCCGCCGAGCAGTTCTTGCACCGCCGCCGCGTTGTTCGGCGATGGGTTGGTGGGGATCGGCAACTCGATGGGGAGTTTGTCGAGTCGGATAATCATGGATCACGGTCTCCTATTCAGCACCATTCAGCGCCATGGAGCCGAGCCACGCAGAGGCATGGAATGGATCGATGGCTACTCGCGTTGTTCCCTGCGAGGTAAATCGGATCAATCGGTCGGTCCAGCGCTGTCAGGAGTGCTGGGGATCGATTCGGTGGTCATGGTGCAAAAGCGGTACCACGATGCACTCGCTGCAGTCGCGGTTGGCGCGGCAGCCCGCTGCGGCGACGTCCGAACCGAGCGAACCGCCGACGATGGCGGCGGCCCCAAAGAGCGTGCGGAGCGCCAGGCGACGCGTCCCCGCGGCGGTGCCAACATGACGGATCAAGGCATCGAAGCGTTCGGACTCCATGATTTCCTCGCACCTCCTCGTGCTTCCGTTCCCTGCCGCACCTAGGGCAGGTGCTCGCAGGCTTTACCATCGCCATCGGCGTCGAGGCCATGCGCGTCCCGCTGCCCGGTCCGCCGCCGCGCCCGCCGGAAAAAGCGCTGGGCTTCGCGCTGGGTGCGGAAGTCGGAGCAGTCGCGGTCG
>JALZJP010000034.1 GCA_030859715.1 Chloroflexota bacterium | reverse complement strand
CTCCTGGGTCGCGCGCGAAACGCGGCGGTGGGGGCCGGAACCCAGGTGGTGCGGTCGCCATCGTCGGTTGTGGTTGCTGCCCCCATCCTACACCGGCCCGCCACGATGTCAAGCGCGCCCGCGGGAGGTAACTGTTCAGAGTTGTAGATTTCGGGTAGGCTGGTGCCATGGAGACCCCGCTTGACCTCTACGGCGCCAGCCGGGCCGAACTCGCTGATGTGATCCTGGCGCAGCGGGACCTGATCGCGGAGCTGGAGCGACGGCTGGCCCGGCAGGACGCCGACTTGGCGGCGCAACGGGCGGTGATCGCCGACCTCAGCCAGCAGTTAGGCGAGGCGCTGGCCGCGCCGCCGGGCGAGGACCCGTCGCCCGCCGGTCCTCGCCCGAGCGGGATGCCGGGGCTGAAGCCAGCATCCCCGCCACCGCCGCGCTCGCCCCGCCCCCGCGCGCCGACGGGTGCGGGCGCGGCCGGATGGCGGCCACCCACCGGCGGGTGCATGCCTATGCCGCCTGCCCCTTCTGCCGGGAACCCCTCACCGGGGGCACGATCAAACGCACCCGCGAGGTGATCGAGGTGCCGCGGGTGCCGGTGGTGGTCACGGAGCACGTCTACGTCGAGCGGCGCTGCCCGGCCTGTCGGCGGCGCTGTCAGCCCAGACCGGGGCTCGGCGGGGCGGTGGTCGGCCAGGGCCGGCTGGGGTGGGGCTGCTTGCCTTGATCGCCTGGCTGCGGGAGGAGCTGTGGTTGCCGGTGGCCGCCGTCCAGCGCTATCTGGCCACCGTCCATGAGCTCGCCCTCAGTGTGGGGGCGATCATCGGCGCCAGCGCCACGGTGGCGGCCAAGGCGGCACCCCTGGTGGCGCAGACCCAGGCCGCCATCCGGGGCAGCCCGGTGGTCCATGCCGATGAGACCGGCTGGCGGGAAGACGGCCGCAACGGCTATGCGGGGTGCCCCCTGGGCCACCTTCAGCAGCCCGCAGGCGCGCTATTTCGTCCACGGCCGGCGCGACAAGACCGTCTTGACCGCTGCGCTCGGGGACGCCTTCACCGGCGTCGTGGTCAGCGACTTCTACAGTGTCTACACCAGCTACGAGGGGCGCCACCAGTACTGCTGGGCGCACCTGCTGCGGGATGCGGACGAGTTGGCCGAGCGCCACCGGGACGAGCCTGGGGTGACCGGCTGGGCGGCGGCCCTGCACGCCCTGTATGGTCGCGCCCGATCCGTCAGCGCCCCCGATCCGGCCTCCCGCCGCCAGGCGCAGCGCGAATGCGAGGCCGAAGCGCGGGCGCTGGTCGCGCCGTGGCTGGGCCACCCGACCGCGCCGCAGCGGGCGCTGTGTGACCGCATCACCAAGCACCTGAGCGACCTGTTCGGCTTCGTCGCTGATCCGGCGGTGCCCCCCACCAACAACGCCGCCGAGCACAGCCTGCGCCACTTGGTCACCTGCCGCAAGATCAGTGGCGGGACCCGCTCATCGGCCGGCACCGCCACCAAGATGGCGCTGGCGACCCTGTTCGGCACCTGGCGGCTGCAAGGCCACGACCCCCTGGCGGAATGTCGAGCGCTCCTGGCTACCCCTCAAGTCTGAACAGTTACCGCGGGAGGGCAAAGGGACCGCCGGCGAGGCCGCGCCTCACCGTCTCGGAAACGGCCCAGCCTGTTGAAAAAAGCAGGCCGACAGCTCGAACGCGTGCGGACACCGGTTCCGATGCCAAGAATTGAGCAAGACTCCGCTGTGAAATGAAGCCTCTCGTGGTCTCGAATCGTCCCGGAAGCGCGAACTGGGGAGTTTTTCAACAGGCTGGGTCATTTCTCGGACGGCCCGGAGCGATCCACGGTCTGTCCCGTTCTCCGCAAGTGTGGTGTTTCAAAACCCGGCCCGGAATCATCATCCCTTTTCCTCGGCACGCTGACGGGTTTTGAAACACCTCCTTCTATTGGCTGCCAAGTCGTCTGGTTCCCATAGCGCCCCAGCCTGTTGAAAAAGTCGGGGCGATGGTCTCGGGAGGCGTCCGGACGGGCTCCGAGGCCGCGATCCGTCCCGACTCGGGCCGTCTCCAGGGTCGCTAACGTGCTCGAAGACCCGACTCAGGGCGTTTTTCAACCGGCTGGCCCCTTACCGGAACCACTTTTCGCGGGGAGGCGAGATTGCCCTCCCGGAACCGAGTTGCTGAGTCGGCCGTCCAGTGGCCCAGAGGGCACTCCCACCGTCTCCGCGGAGCAACCCTCCTCGTCACCGCCGGGGGTCGAGGGCGTCGCGGAGGCCGTCGCCGACGAAGTTGAAGGAGAGGACGGCCAGGGTGATCGCGATCCCCGGTAAGACGGCCAGCCAGGGGGCGCGGGTGAAGAAATCCTGGGCGTTGTTGAGCATGATCCCCCAGCTCGCTTCCGGCGGCTGGATGCCGTACCCCAGGAAGCTGATGTAGCTCTCGGCCAGGATCGCGTTGGCGACGTTCAGCGTGGCGGCGACCAGGATCGGGGCCACCCCGTTCGGCAACAGCTCACGCACCATGATCCGCGGCCCGGTGGCGCCCATGGCGCGGGCGGCGGTGACGAAATCCTGTGATTTCAACGATAGGAACTGGGCCCGCACGATGCGCGAGACCTCCATCCAGGAAGTGGCGCCGACGATCAGGGTGATCGAGACCACCGAGGGCCGGACGAACGCCGCCAGCACCAAGAGGAGGTAGATCGTCGGGAACGAGAGGAAGACGTCGGTCAGCCGCATCAGCCCGGTGTCAACCTTGCCGCCATAGTAGGCGGACACGACGCCGATGGTGGCGCCAAGGACGATCGTCACCAGCATCGCCGCGAAGCCGACGGTCAGCGACACTCGGCCGGCGAAAAGCAACCGGCTCAACACGTCGCGCCCAATCTCGTCGGTGCCGAGCGGATGATCCGGGCTGAGCGGCGGCTGGTGGCGGGCGATCGGGTTCATCCGCTCCGGCGCGTAGGGCGCGATCAGCGGCGCGAAGACGGCGCCCAGGAACATCACCAGGATGACGACGACGCCAAACACCGCCAACCGGTGGCGGAGGAACCGCCGCCCGCTCTGAGCCAGCAAGCCCTCGTGCCGCACCTGCCGGAGCGTGGTCAGGCGCGGGACCGTGACCATCGCCGTCTCTACGCTTGTCGCCATCGCACCATGCCGAGCTCCTATCCCGCTCGAATTCGCGGATCGACCAGGCCGAGCGCGATATCGGCGAATAAATTGCCGAGCACCACCAGGAAGGCGGTGATCATCAGCATCGCCATCAGCACCGGGTAGTCCCGGTGGGTCATCGCATCGAGGAAGAGCCGGCCCATCCCCGCCCAGCCGAACACGCTCTCCGTCACTAACGCCCCGCTAAAGACGATCGGCAATTGCACCCCCGCCAAGGCGATCATCGGCAGGATCGCGTTCCGCATCACATGCGTTCGCAGCACGGTCCCGGCGCCGAGCCCCTTGGCGTGGGCGGTGCGGACATACTCTTGGTCTTTGACATCGAGCAAGCTGGACCGGAAGTAGCGGGCCCACTGCGCGGTCAGCACCAGGCCGAGGACCAGGGCCGGCGCGATCAGGTGGTGCAAGCGGTCGAGGAAGCCGCCGCCGTCGCTGCCCAGGGTCCGAGTCCCACCCGAGGGGATCCAACCGAGCCGCTCGGCGAAGATGAAGATGACCATCAGCCCGAACCAAAAGGTCGGGATCGACAGGGTCACCAGTGAGCCGGTGGTCGCCAGGTAGTCGAAGATCGAATACTGGCGCAAGGCGCTGAGGGTGCCGATGGCCAGGCCGCAGACGATCGCGATCACGTAGGCGGTGCCCATCAGCTCGACCGTGGCCGCCACGCGTTCCCCGATCAGCCCCCGCACCTCGGCCCCGCCCCGGAACGAGGTGCCGAAGTCGCCGCTGACCATGTTGCCGGCCCAGCGCAGGTATTGAACATGGAGGGGATCGTTCAACCCCCAGGCTTCCTTGATCCGTTCCAGGTCAGCGGCGGTGACGCTGGGATTGGTGGCGTAGATCGCGGTCGGGCCGCCGGGCGCCAGGTGCATCAAGGAGAAGCCGAGGATCGAGATCCCGAGCAGGAGGGGAACGATCTGCAGCAGCCGCCGCACCAGATAATCGAGGTTCACCAGTTCGTTCCCTTGTCAGGACAGCCGAATCGCCCGGAGCGACGCTATCCTACCAGGTCAACGCGCCGCCCCGGCGGACGATCAGAATGCTGCCGAGGACGCGCGCCGACGCGGCCGGGACCGCCGGGGGCGATCGCGGCCGCGTCCAGTTCATTTACGTCAACTGGCAGGACACCGGCGTCACGGACGCCGGTCCGGGCAGCTCGGCCGCCGGCTCGGGAGTGAAATAGCCCCATGGCCGGCCGGTCTCCAAGCCGGGACCGGTGCTGGCCAGCACCGCCAGACCGGTCTGGTCACAGGGCACTCGCCGCGCCGGCGTCTCGGCCAACGATGCCGCCGGCAGCGGAGTGACCAGCAGGATCTGATCGAGCCGGTAGCGGCCGGCCTCGAAGGTGAGGATGCCATCCTGGCGCTGGCGGGTGCCAGCGGGGTATTCGAGATCGAGCCGCCAACCGATCCGGCCATCGGCCAGGATCGTGACCCGCGACAGTCCAATCAGCTCGATCCGGGTTGCCGGCGTCTCCGGATCGGCCGCGACGCGGTCGATCGCGGTTTGGCGCATCGCGGCGGCACCGGCGACGTGAGCGATCCGGGCATCGGTCCAGACGGCGGCCAGACGCGGCGCGTCACCGGCGTTGATGCAGGCGTACATCACGTACAGCGTCCGCGCCACCGCCGCTTCGATCTCTGGGTCGGCGGGCCGGCCGGAGCTGGCCATGCTCGCGGCCGGGTCGTCGAGCCAGACGATACCCATCGCCGGCCCTGGCGCCCCGGCCCGGTCCGGCAGCGCCCCGGTAGACAGGTTGAGCTCCCCGAGCGGCCGCGGCGAGATCTGGCAGTAGAACGGATCGGGCACGATCGAGAACGTCACCGGCACATGGTAGTGCGCCTCCGTCATGTCGGAAGCGGCGGCATCCCAGCTCGGATTGAAGACGGCGATCACGAGCCCAAGCAGGACGAAAGCGCGACGCATGGCTTCTCTCAATCACGGCTCCGGTATCCGATCATCGTTCGGAGCGGGGGTGTCGCGTCCATACCGCGCGATCCATCGGAGCGGCCGGTTCAGCAAGCTAGATGCTGAGTGAGAAGGCTGATCCGGCCGATCCGCCGCGCCGCGGCATGGACGCTCACCTGGATTTGAGGATACGGGCCACGAGTGCCGCGCGCATGGGTAGAATTACTCATTTTTCGGGCGCTCCCCACTCCTTCACAAGGAGACGCCCAACGGCTCCCGCGGGATTTGGCGGCAGGGGGGCCGCTTGGCTACATCGCCCGGCGATAGCTCCGCAAGGCCAGCATCGCCAGCACGCCGCCGAGGAGGACGAAGCCGACGAGGGAGACGCCGTTCTGGACGATGATCGTCCAATTGCCGCCTTCCATCGCGGCGCGAGAAGCGTCGATCGCCCAATTGACCGGGTTGAAGCGGGCGATGGAGCGGATCCAGCCCGGCATCAGGTCCGCCGCGATGAACGCGGTCGAGAGGAAGAGGAGCGGGGTGCCGAAGAAGTTGGCCACCGAGATCAGCGTCTCCTCGCGCCGAGTCACCAGCGCGATCCCGTTCGAGATAAACGCCAACCCCGCCGCCAGCAACGAGGCCATTACGAGGATAGCGAGCACGCCGCCGGCGCCGCCCGGCACCCTGGCTCCCAGGACCAGGCTCATGAGGAGAATGATGATCGCCTGGACCAGGCCGGTCAGCACCGCGTGGAGGACGGCCGCGGTCACGATCGCGCTGGGCCGGACCGGGGTGGCGAGAAAGCGATCCATGATGCCGTCGTTGAGATCGACGATGATGCCCATGCCGGACCAGGCGGCGCCGAACAAGGCGCTCATAATCAGGACGCCGGGGGTCAAGAATTGGATGTACGACCCGGCGTCGAACCCCGGGATTTCCACCACCCGGCGAAAGAGCTGGCCGTAGAGGGTGAGCCAGATGATCGGCTGGACAATGGTGACGAAGAGCCAGATCGGGATCCGAACCGTGGTCACGATGTGTCGCCAGAGCAGATACCAGGTGTCGCGGAGATAGCTCATCTTGACTCCCGTCCCCGGCCCGTCTCGGGGACCGGAGCTGACGCCGCGGCCGGGTCGGCGGCGGCGCTGAAGCGGTGCCCGGTGTGATGGAGGTAGACGTCGTCCAGCGACGGCCGGCTGAGGCTGACCGATTGCACCCCGACCCCTTGCTGCTCGAGCGCGGTGATCAAGGTGGGGATCGCCGTCGCCCCTTGCGCCACCCGGGCGACGACCGATCGGCCGTTGGGGATGACGTCCAGCACGCCGGCCAGCGGCCGCAGAGTGGTGGCGACCAGCGCGGTCTCGGTATCGACCTCCAGGGTGACGGCGTCGCCCCGGATTTCCGACTTCAAGGCGCTCGGCGTCCCTTCGACCACCACCTTGCCGTGATCGACGATCGCCAGCCGGTCACAGAGCTGGTCGGCTTCTTCCAAATAGTGGGTGGTCAGCAGCACCGTCAGGCTTTGCTCGGCGCGGAGCCGTTGCAAGTCCTGCCAGAGGGTGGCCCGCGTCTCGGGATCGAGCCCGGTCGTCGGCTCATCGAGAAAAAGGACGGCCGGCTTGTGGATCAGCCCCATCGCCAGGTCGAGCCGCCGTTTCATGCCGCCGGAGTAGGTCTTCACGGTCCGGTCCGCCGCCTCGGTCAGGCCCACCCAGGCCAGCAGCTCGTCGACCCGAGACCGTAGCTCGCGGCCCGGCACCCGCACCAGATGCCCCTGCAAGGTGAGGTTTTCCCGTCCGGTCTGGTACTTATCGACGCCGGACGCCTGGGAGACGTAGCCGATCCGGCGTCGCACCGCCTCCGACTCGGTCCGCACGTCATGCCCCGCCACCCGCGCCGTGCCGCCATCGGCGAAGGTCAGCGTCGCCAGAATCCGCACCGTCGTGCTCTTGCCGGCCCCGTTCGGCCCGAGGAGGCCGAAGATCTCGCCGGGCCGGACCGCGAACGAAACGCCGTCCAGCGCCTTGACGCCGTTGCCGTAGGTCTTGGTCAGGTTTTCGGTGATGATCGCGTCCATGCTCTCCTCGTTTCAGGTTGCCCCGGTCAGTTGACCGGGGCCGGGCCGGAGCCAAGCGCGAACGGGGCGGATGCCGGTTGGTCCTCTGACCCCGCTCCCCGCTCCTGCCCTTGGCGCCAGAAGCGGAGACAGCCGGAGTATTCAACTTCCGCCACTAGCGTCCCCTGGCTGGTGAGGCGGGTGTGCGACCAGATCGCGGTGTGGATCTGGTCGCGGCTATCGCTCGGCGCCGGCTCCAGGTGCGTATCGTGGTGAAGCTTGAGATCGAGCCGGCGAATGTCGTCAATCACCTCGGCCAGCGAGTCGAGCCAGGCCGGTTGGGTCGCGGTCGTCATCGGTCCTACCTCCATGAGCGAGCGGGATGCGAACGACTGCCAAGCGGTCGTCCGACCGGCCCACAATATTTCATATTCTATTCATTTTGTCAATATCATAATTGATAATATTTTGGACAACTGGGCGATCCGTCAGATATTTCGCGATCTGGAGCCCTAATGAGGCAGCCACCGCGGTCCCATGACGGCCGGCCCTCCTGGCAGACGGCTGACGATGGCTAAGGCCAGCCGAGGCGCGTCTAGATACACAAATTTGTATATCTGGTAATGACTATACAAGTTAGAGTATGCGCTGTCAAGTCCCGCCCGGCGCTTAACCCGCGCCAGCCGGTCTCCCCCTGGCGCCAGGGACGGTTTCGTCATCCGGCGGTGCTGCGGCGACACCGTCCGCGGCCGCCAGCCGGTCGATCAGGCGTTGCAGCCACCGCATCTCAGCGAAGGCCCGTTCCCGGCTGAGGTCGAACACGTCGCGAACATGCGCCGGCTTCAGGTCCATCAGGGGCGAGGCCAGCAGATGATCAATCTCGGCCACGCTCGCCTCGGCCAGCAGCAGCCGGTGGCGCAGCACCGCCAGCCGCTCCGGGGCCGGCAGTTGATCCATGAACGAGGCGGCGAGCTGCAACGGGTCGATCAGCGGCCGCCGGTCCCACCAGTAGTCACGCAGCAAACGTTGAAACTCCTCCTCGCCCCGCTCCGTTACCACGTAGCTGACCCGCGGCGGCCGCCGCCCCTGTCGCGCCGGCTCCCCCGCGACCTCTCGCAGCAGCCCCTCGTCCGCCATCTTGTTGAGCGCGAAGTAGATCGAGCCATACGCGATGTTCGCCCACTCGTCCGCGTTCCAGGACTCCAGCTCCCGCCGCACGCTGTAGCCATGCGCTGGTTGCAGGAACCGCAACGCCCCCAAAATCAACAATCGCGTCGCCGACATCCGCCATCCCACCCACGCTGAATATACTCAAGTTTGTGTATTCTAGCGTAACGGCGCCAGTGCCGCAAGGGGCGGCTGGATCCGGCCCAGGTCCGGCGAGCGGCGGTGGCTAGGCGAAGAAGGAGGCCAAGGCGGCGGCCACCTCACGAGGCCGCTCTTCCGGCAGGAAGTGGCCGCAGTCGAGCGCATGTCCCCGCACGTCGTCCGCCCACTGGCGCCAGACGGCCAGCGGGTCGAACGGCAGCTCAACCTCCGGCGGCTGCTCCCAGAGGACCAGTAGGGGCGACATGATGCGCCGGCCGGCGG
Source organism: Chloroflexota bacterium (assembly GCA_030859715.1). Taxonomy (GTDB): domain Bacteria; phylum Chloroflexota; class Chloroflexia; order Thermomicrobiales; family UBA6265; genus JACCYK01. The sequence goes on along the minus strand of JALZJP010000034.1, from coordinate 5,430 downwards.
CGCGATCCGCCCGATCATGCTCAACGTCGATGGAGGCATTGGCCCGGTAGTCCTCGCAGATGGCGTGGAGCGTTCGCGGATCGCGGAAGGCGCGAGCATACTCCGCGCGAGCCTCCGCGACGATCGCGCCGGGGGTGGCGCACCACCCGTCGAGGAAGCTCTGGAGCACGAGATCGGGATTGGCGCCGATCAGCCGCTCCGGGAAATCGGGGGGCTGGGCGAGCAAATAGAGATGGTACGCGCCGAGACCCGCTTGGCCCCGCAGCGTGTCCCATTGGTCCACCACCGGCAGCACGCTCATCACCGCCAGCCTGGTCACGGCGGCAGGGTGGTCCAGAGCCAGCCGATAGGCAACCACCGCCCCCCGATCATGGCCGGCGACCGCGAACCGGCCATGTCCGAGGGTGTCCATCAACGTCACCATGTCGCGCGCCATCGTCCGCTTCGAGTACTGCTCGTGGGCCTCGTCGCCGGGCGGCTTGTCGCTCTCGCCGTATCCCCGTAGGTCGGGACAGACCACCGTCCATTGGCGCGCCAGGGCGGGGGCGACGGCATGCCAAGCGAGATGCGTTTCCGGAAATCCGTGCAGGAGGAGCAGCGGCGGTCCCTCGCCGCCGATCGCCACCTGGAGCTCGACCGCTCCGGTCCCAATTCGCTGGCGGACGAACTCCGGCATCAACATCATGTCAGGCAGTATAGAGAACGTCCGCCGATCGGTTCAACTCGTCACCGGCTCCTGCCAGGACACGCGGTAGGCGTAGATCCAATCGTTGCTGCGCCTGCCAAAGCGGAGGAACATACCAAGCATGCGATCGCGCAGCCAGGCTTGAGCCGGGTTCGTGACCGCCTTCTGCGAGCCGGTGCGTCTGGCCCGCGCCACCAGCTTCTCGACCCGTGCCTTGCGGATTCCCTGAAACACGGCGAAGGCCTGGCTCGGATTCACAATATCGCGCAGGCAGCGGGCCAGCTCGGCGGCGTCCTCCAGCGCCGTGGAGGCGCCCTGTCCGACATGGGGCGAGGTGGCGTGGGCGGCGTCGCCGATCAGGCAGACCCGCCCTTGGTGCCAGGTCGGCAGCGAGGGAATGTCGTAAACCGGCCATTTACCGATCTCGCCCGTCGTCGCCGCCACGATCCGCGGGATGGGTTCCGGCTCATCGGCGAGCAACCCGCCTAGGCGGCGCGCCCACTCCGCGCTGGAAATCGCGTCCAGCTCGCCGCGCGCCGGCTCCTGGTCCCAGGCAAGGTTGCAGAACCAGTAGACCTCACCATCCGGCCGGGCCAGGTAGCCAACGAACGCGTTGTCGCCGAAGACCATCTGCATCGCCGGCGTCGGCGGCACCGGCGGCGTCGGCCGGACGAAGCCGCCGCAATCGACGATCCCGGTGTAGACCGGTTTCGGCGCCGCCGGCAGAATCAACTGCCGCGTCCGCGAATGGATGCCGTCGCACCCGATCAGGACGTCCCCCGCCGCCGTCGTGCCATCGGCGAAGGTGGCGACCACCGCGTCCGCGAGCTGCTCGATGCCGCTGAGCCGTTTGCCAACCTGGATCGGCACCCCCGCCGCTGTCGCCGCCGAAAGGAGCGCCCGGTGCAGATTCGCCCGCTTGAGCACGACGCCGCGGGCCCCGAACCGGGCCTCGTCGTCTCGGCTGTCGATGGCGCCCAGCTCCTTGCCGCTGGCGTTGAAGATCGTGATGCCGGTGGCCGGAACCCCGTCGGCGGCCCGCTCGATGTCGATCCCGAGCAAGCCGAGCACATTGACCCCGTTCGGCGCCAGGTTGAGAAACGCCCCCTCCTCGGTCTCCACCCCGGCCCTGGCTTCGTAGAGCACGGCCTCCCAGCCGGCTCGTTGCAGGAACATGGCGGCCACCGGGCCGGAGATGCCGGCGCCGATGATGAGCACTCGTCGTCGCGTCGCGTCGCTGGTCATCCCGAATCGTCTCTCGCCGCCCGTGCGCCGGTGGGCCCCGTGCGACCGCGCGGCTGGCTGCTATGATGTCTCTAACCTCCGTACTATCTTAGTACATGAGATATTTAGATTATAAGGAGAATCAGGGCGGCGTGTCAAGCCAGACAGCGCGGCGTGACCTCCTGATCCAGGCGGTGCAAGACGAGATGACCAGGGGCACTGGGCTGGCGGTCCTCTTCAGTCAGGCGATCGCCGATCGGGTGGGGCTCAACCCGACCGATCTCGAAGCGCTCGAAATTCTCCTGCGGCAGGGTCCGCTGACCGCCGGCCGGCTGGCCGAGCTGACCGGGCTCACCACCGGCGCCATTACCGGGGTCGTCGACCGCTTGCAGCGAAAGAGCTATGCTCGTCGCGATTCCGATCCCAATGACCGCCGGCGCGTCATCGTCCACGCCAACCTGGGCGACGCCACGCGGGCGCTCCTCGCGCGCTACAGTGGCATGGAGCGCGCCACCCGCGCCCTCATGTCGCGGCTCCCGGACGAGGACCTGGCGACGATCCTCGCCTTCTTCCAGGCGGCAAATGCGGTCGCCAGCGCCGAGATAGAACGCCTGCGACAGGCGCCATCAGCGGCACCAGACCGGGCCGGCAATCCCTCGCTTAGCGCCGACAAAGAACGAAGGTAGTACGGATATGGACTTCTGCGAGGATATGTGGTGAGATAAGAACGTCGATACTTTCCGTTCAGACGGTAAAAATTGTCGCGTTGCAATGCACTTAGGCCTTCCGATCCCAGACCTCACGATTCCGCTTGAGTGGGTCAGGAAATCGATCCTTTCAGGAACAAATGTTGATTTCACTCGAGGAGGTCACGATGCCCGACCATAGTTACGAAGATGTCATGAAGCAGATTAATGAACTTGCATCGCCCTCTACACCCTCTGGACGCTTCGAACCTAATCTGCGCGACTCCTCGAGCTACGCCGCATATGTTGTTGAAGCATTCAGCCAAACGATGCTTGAAGCCGCAGTCTCCGCCAGTGATCTTCGCTATCTGAAGGACCCGAACGGTCTTATTATGATTCGAGTCGGGAAAGACGACCATTTCTCCCTTGAAATGTGGTTGGCCTCTGAAGGAGAGCAGAATTCAATCCTCGCTATCCGCACGGTTTCCGACCGAAGCTTCCCCCGAAGCCAACTTGGTCGTCTACTCATGCTTTGTAACCAATGGAATCGAGAATCTCGCTGGCCAACCGCTAAAGTGGACTTCGAAGATAATTCGCCACGAGTGTACATCGGACTTGAGCACCATGTTTCCCTCAATAGCGGAGCCCATACTCAGCTAGTGACTGAGATCGTTAGATGCATCGGATTTGGCTCATACGCCTTTTGGGACCAGTTGCTTGATCAACTACCTCCATTCTAGGAATCGCTTACAAGCAGTTCACCTTACTTCCATTCCTAAACCAGGCGTTGCGTATACCCCGCTGACGCACCCTTGAAAAAAAGGACCAGGGATCACGAGAGTCCTCGCAGTTTTGGTCGCGTGTTCGAGGGTAGACTGAATTAAGCTAGCGGGTCAGGCGAGACAATCTTCGACCTCAGACTATCCCTGGTCAAGTCCTGAGGCAGATTAGCAAGCACTATACATGGGAGGGCCTGTCTAATTCAGATCGAATCAATACAAGTCGATAGCCATCCATTGCTACAATACTAGATTGCTAAATACGAGTTGTAATCCACCGGATGTGCCCGATGTCCTATCCCATGTGCGTCGCCTGAGCGGTAGACTACGCGGCAGCGATACTGATCGAATGGCAGCCATGCGGCACCGAACAAGGGACAAGCAGCGATGACAGAGCCACTTGAAGAGCGGGCGACGGCCGTGGTCACTGGCGATCGCCAGATCGGGCTGGTCGGGCTGGCGGTGATGGGCGAGAACCTGGCGATGAACATCGCCCACCACGGGTTCTCCATTTCGGTCACGAACCGCACCCAAAGCCGGACCGACCACTTCCTGGCGGAGCGGGGCGCCGAGGCGGGAATCGTCGGCACGATCTCGCTCGAAACCCTGGTCGCCACCCTGGCCCGGCCGCGCCGGGTGCTGCTGATGGTCAAGGCCGGGCCGCCGGTCGACGAGGTGATCGCCGAGCTGGCCCCGTCTCTGGACGAAGGCGACATCATCATCGACAGCGGCAACTCCTTCTTCCTCGATACCGAGCGCCGCGGCAAGGAGCTGGCCGGGCGCGGTTTGCATTTTGTCGGCATGGGCGTCTCCGGCGGCGAGGAGGGCGCCCTGCTTGGGCCCAGCCTGATGCCGGGCGGGCCCCGGGCCGCCTACGACGTGCTGGAGCCGCTCCTGACCGCCATCGCCGCCAAGACCGAGACCGGCCCCTGCGTCACCTACATCGGGCCCGGCGGCAGCGGCCATTACGTCAAGATGGTCCACAACGGGATCGAGTACGGCGACATGCAGCTGATCGCCGAGACCTACGACATCATGCAGCACGCCCTGGGCCTGACCGCGCCGGAGCTGAGCGAGGTCTTTCTTCGGTGGAACGAGGGCCGCCTGGCCTCGTACCTGATCGAGGTCACCGCCGCCGTCCTGACCGAGATGGACCCGGAGACAAACCAGCCGCTCGTCGATCTGATCCTGGACCAGGCCGAGCAGAAAGGCACCGGCCGCTGGACCAGCCAGAGCGCGCTGGAGCTGGGCACCCCGATCCCCACCATCGATGCGGCGGTGGCGGCGCGGAGCATGTCGTCCAGTAAGGGGCAACGGCTCATTGCCAGTGAGGTGCTGCACGGTCCCGGGCTCGATCCCGCCAGTCTCGATCTCGATCGCGAGCAATTCCTGGCCGCGCTCGAAGACGCCCTCCTCTTCGCCAAAATCTCGTCCTACGCCCAGGGCATGGCCCTGCTGCGGGCGGCCAGCGTCAGCTACGACTACAGCCTCAACCTGTCCGAGATCGCCCGCATTTGGAAGGGCGGCTGCATCATCCGGGCCAAGCTCCTCGACCCGATCCGGGAGGCCTTCGGCGCCGACCCCGAGCTGAACAACCTGCTCCTGGCGCCACACATCGCGGAGACCGTCAACGCCACCGCCGCCGGCGCCCGGCGGGCGATTCAGGTGGCGCGGACGCTCGGCCTGCCCTGTCCCGCCCTCAGCGCCTCGCTCGACTACTTCGACACCTTCCGCACCGAGCGGCTGCCGGCCAACCTGGTTCAGGCCCAACGCGACTTCTTCGGCGCCCACACCTACCGCCGGCTCGACCGCGACGGCATCTTCCACACCGTCTGGGGCCAGCAGGAGTCGCCGGCCCGACCGTGAGCCGAGCAACTAACGACGGGCGTTCATTCGTCCATTCCATCACGCGACGACGCCTCTCCCGTGGCCAGGGTCTTTTCATTCTTGGTGAACAGGGGTAGGCTCCGGCAGTGATCCGAACGACGTGAGGAGGCATCCGGTGTCCGCTGCTCCCGTCCCGCCGTTGGTGCCGTATCTGCGGACGGTGCCTGAT
>JALZJP010000033.1 GCA_030859715.1 Chloroflexota bacterium | reverse complement strand
CCGCGTGGGCAGGGCCGTCACGCCGTTGTTCAGTGGTCCGCGATTACTCCAACGGAACCGAGCCGCTGCTCCCCGCGCCGACCGCCTCGACCGTGGCGGGTTGTTGGGGTACGATCCCGGCCTCGATGTCGGTTGGGGACGACGGCCCAAGAACCGCGGTCACTTGCTTGGCGTCGAGCGTCTCATGCTCCAACAGGGCCGCCACCAGGGCGTCGAGTTGGAGCCGGAACCGGGTGTTGAGATCCAGCGCTTGGCGCAGGGCGGCTTCGACCATCTCGCGCACCGCGGTATCGAGCCGCTGCGCGGTCGCGTCGGAGAAGGCTTTCTCTTGCACCAGCTCGCGGCCGAGGAAGACATGCTCCTCGCCGGTGCCGAGGTAGACCGGGCCGACATCGTCACTCATGCCCCAGAGCCCGACCATCCGGCGCGACAACGAGGTCGCCTCTTTCAGGTCGCTCTCGGCGCCGGTGGTGACTTCATCGTAGGCGACGATCTCCGCCGCCCGGCCGCCGAGCAGCATCGCCAGGCGACCGACGAGATAGGTCCGGCTGTAGTTATGGCGATCTTCTTCCGGCATCTGGACCGTGACGCCCAGGGCCCGGCCCCGCGGCACGATACTGACCTTGCGCAGGGGATCGGCCCCCGGCGTGAAGTGGGCGACCAGGGCGTGCCCCGCCTCGTGGTAGGCCACCACCTCGCGCTCTTTCGGGTTCATCAGCCCGGAACGAGTGGTGCCGAGGAGGATCTTGTCCAACGCCTCCTCGAAGTCGGACGGCGTGATCTCCTTGCGATTGCGACGGGCCGCGGTAAGCGCCGCCTCATTGACGAGGTTGGCGAGATCGGCCCCGGAGAACCCGGTCGTGCCGCGGGCAATCGAGACTTTGTCGACCTCGATCGAGATCGGTAGCCCCCGCGTATGGATGGCGAGGATTGCCTCGCGGCCGCGGCGATCGGGCAGGCCGACCACCACTTGGCGGTCAAATCGGCCCGGCCGCAGCAAGGCGGGATCGAGCACGTCCGGCCGGTTCGTCGCTGCCATGACGATGACCTCATGGCTGGTCTCGAACCCGTCCATCTCGACCAGCAGCTGGTTCAGCGTCTGCTCGCGCTCGTCGTTGGACCCGCCGAGGCCGGCGAACCGTTGCCGCCCCACCGCGTCCAGCTCGTCGACGAAGATGATGGCCGGCGAGTGCTGCTTCGCCTTTTCAAACAAATCGCGGACCCGGCTGGCGCCGACACCGACGAACATTTCCACGAACTCTGAGGCGGAGACGCTGAAGAATGGCACCCCCGCCTCGCCGGCGACCGCCCGCGCCGTCAACGTCTTGCCGGTGCCGGGAGGACCGACCAGCAAGACGCCGCGCGGCAGCCGGGCCCCGAGCTGATGATACTTTGCCGGGTTCCGCAAGAAGTCAACGACCTCGGTCAGCTCTTGCTTGGCCTCATCCTCGCCGGCGACATCGGCGAAGGTGACTTGGGGTCGCTCGGGGTCATGCTGGCGCGCCTTTGACCGGCCGAAGCCGAACACGTTTTGCTGGCCGCGGCTCATCTGCCGCCCCATGAAGATGATGAGGCCGATGATGAGCAGGAACGGCAGGAACGAAAGGAGCAAAGTCGTCAGGAACGAGCCGGTATCCTGATCACCGACGATCGTGACCCCCTCGGCTTCCAGCAAGGGGATCAACTGCATGTCTTCGATCGGCGGCCGGACGGCTCGCAATGCGTCGCTGCTGGCGATGACCTCGGGGTCGGCGCTGGATTCCGCCGGGGCCGGCTGATCCGTCTCCGTGTTCCAACGAACCGGGTCGTTCAGCGTCACATCGAGGTTGGCCTCGTTGATCGTGGCGGTCTCGACGTTGCCGTCGCGAACTTGGGTCAGGACGTAGGAATAGGGAACCGTGATCCGCATCGCATCCGGCTCGCGGCCGAAGATAGCGTAGATCTGGTAGCCGACGAGCGCCAAAAAGAGGACGCCGATCACCCAAGCGGGGATCCGCGGCCGCCGGAACGGCCCTTGGTTCCCTCCCCCCGAGCCGGGCGGTTGGTTGTTGCGATTTTGATTGTTCGGGTTCGAGCCGGGCCGACGCGACCCGTTCGACGACCGTTTGTCATCCTTGTCGCCATCGTTCAGCCGGTTCAACGGCATCACCGTGGCGGGAACTGAGACCGCGTTAGACATCAATGCTGCCCATTCTTTCGCACCAGCAGGGAAAACGATACAGGTCATATTCAGCGCCTCGACCCGGTGAGAGCGTGCGCTGACAAGAGAATGGTAGGTGACGGGAGGATTTATGTCTATGCTGGCTCAGCCGGACGCGACATCTTGACGACGATTCCGGCGTCTCAGTATGCCCTACTCCGCGGCAACCAACCGCCAGAGCGCCGGGACCGCGTAGGGATCGTCGTCGCCGTGGGCATAGCCAATCCATTCCACCAACCCGCCGCGGCGCATCGCGCCGGGGATCACCTGGCCATGGATGACCATCTTGGCATACCGCTCCCCTTCGCCCCAGATCCGGATCGCCTCATCGTAGACCGCGTTCGCCGCCGGGTCGGAGCGCAAGACCTCAATAAATTCGGTCGTCGTAAACTCGTCCCCCTCCAACCGCCGCAAGATGTCATCCACCGCCGGCGCCATCAGATCGATCAAAGCATCAACCCGATCCGGCCGCTCCAACTGCCGCGCCGCCTCCCGGTCTATCAAGAATGCCCGACCTCCGTTCCCACCGAATTGTCGCGCCTTGTGGGATATGTCGCGTGCAGGCGGCCACACCGCGACGCACTCTTCTTCCTCATTGACAACGTCATAGTACCAGGCGTCCACCGCCGCCCACCCGGCGTTCAGGTAGGCTTCGGTCAGACTCGTGGTCCGCTCAGGGTTCTGGATCTGGAGGAAAACGGTGCTGGAACGAGGTCCGCGTGAACCACCCGGCAGCTATCCGGTACCCCGCGGGGCGACGCCTCTCCGGCTACCCGTCCGCTGACTGGGTACGATCTTGGCCCGCGCTCCGTTCTGCCGTTGATGGAGTGAGACGATGGAGCGGTCCTGTTCTGTACCGCCGGGACGTTGGCGGGCCGGGGTGCCCTTGGAGCCATGACGAGAGAGTGCTCTCGGGAACGGTGGGGCGCTGCCCAGGCCCGCGGCCGTGCCGCTGTGCCGCTGTGCCGCTGTGCCGCTGTGCCGCTGTGCCGCTGTGCCGCTGTGCCGCTGTGCCGCTGTGCCGCTGTGCCGCTGTGCCGCTTAGAACATTTGTACGACACTAGAGGAGTGGTGTCAAGAGGTGAGGAGGGCGCGCATGCTGGGGAAGCGGCGATCGACGCGAGGGAGCGGGGGGCGGCGGTGTGTGGCGGCTAGACCGGCGTCTTCATGCGCGGCGCCAACGACCACCCGTACATCGACCAAATCCCGAGCGTCCCCGGCTGTTGGGTGTTGACCGGCGAGAGCGGCAGCGCCTTCAAGACCGGCCCCACCATGGGCGTGTGCCTGGCAGAACGGATCACCGACGGCGCCCCCAAACTCGTCAACCTGACCTCGTTCCGCTCCACCCGCTTCGCCGAAATCCAACCCTGGACCGAGCCGACCGCGTACGGTGAAACGGGTACGGAAACGATTTCCCGCTAATCTGGGGAATGATCACGGATTTCTAACATTTCTTTACGCATGCGAGTCCGCTACCGCGGCAACCACACGCGTTCAAAATGCAAACAGTTCCTCTCGGGCAGTTCGCACAATCAACGTTCGGAGCACACTGCACGCTTCGAGTCTTGACGCATACATTCTGCCCGTTAGAGAATTGTTTGGTACAAACACAGGGAAACCGTCGATTTCGCTTGGCACACACGGGGAAGCCCGGGTCGCATCGCCCCGCTCGTGGGCAGCTCTTCGCCTCGGCCGCATTCTTGCCACTAATAGATGGCAGGCTCCCTATCAACCCCGCCGGAACGAACCTGACTAGCGAACGCCGGGATAGAGTGACTAAGAAACGGCGAGTCCAAGAATCGAATTGCTTCCCATCCATGATTCAAATCTCCTCTGTCTATGGACGCCCCAAGACCGGACCCTCTAGGTCAGTGCTTCAGCGGTGAGAATAGTTGGCCCACGCTGAGCAATCCAAGTACCGACGAGCACCGCCATACCTCCGACCAATCACGACTGATTTCCCCAGCCGCGAGACGAGTTAGGGACAGAGCGCAAAGCGGTACGTCGGGTTCCTGGTTTCGAGCCTGACTCGTGTATGCGATTCTAAACGCCACGCTAGTCGTCCGCCAGGGGTGGGGATACATAATTTGACGCAAGGTCAGCAAATAGCGCAGGAATACGTAGTCGTCAGCCAGCATCAAATTCTTCGCCGTTAGCGCCAGCACCGCCATCCAAGAGGCCGGCGCGATCGCCGCCGTAGCGGGCGAGGAACTCGCTTCGGGTAAGGCCGAGCTTCTTCAACCCACTTGATCGGTGGCCCTCGACGGTGCGCTTGTCGATGAACAGCGGTTCCGCAATCTGGCGCGACGTTTGCCCTTCGGCCGTCCGGCGCAACACGGCTTGCTCTCGCGGGCTCAACCCGGCCAGGGGGCCGCTCGGAGCAGGTCGAAACTTGCCGCTGAGGACGGCCTGGGCGAAGCGCCGGGTTTGCTTCAGCGCCGGTTCCGGCTCCAGGGCCACCCCTCGGCATAGGCTCGCTCGAAGAGCTCCGAGCCGCACGCCTTTCGTACCTGAGTCTCGGCGTCGGCGAAGGTCTCCGGGCTGATCACCGGCAGGAAGGCGGCGGCTCGCTCACGCAGCGCGGCCGAGGCCCCCAGGAGGCGGGCGGCAAGCATCGTGTCTCCGTTCCCGGCCGCTAGCAGCGCGATGCCCGACATGGCCGCGCCGGCGCCCCACGGGTCGCCGTCGGCCCAAAAGCGGCTGAGCGCCTCGATGGAGAGGGTGGCGGCCTTGAGGTCGTTCCCGCGATCACGTTCGATGTCGGCGGCGTAGAGCGTCGAGCAGGCGCTACCCCAGAAGAACGAGGCGGCGTCGCAGGTGACCCGCGCCTCGTCCAGGAGGACTAGCGCCCGGTCGGACTGGCCGGTTCGGTGCGCCACGATCGCGAGCAGGATCAGGCAAATCCCGAGCCCATGCCAAGCGCCCCAATCGCGGTAAAGTGGCAGCGCCGTTTCAACTTCCGTGACCAGGCGTGACACGTCGCCGCGAGTCCAGGCGATGGCGGCGGTGAACAGGATCGATTCTCCCAGGTAGTGCTTGTTGTCGGTCGTCTGCCAGAACGCTCGCGCCTCGGCAAGGGCGGATTCGGCGCGGTCCAGGTCGGATTGGATCCAGGCAAAGAGCCCGGCGATGATCCGCGCCGCCGCCCGGTCCCAGGCCGGACCCGCGTCCAGGGCCAGCGCCCGGTCCAGCCAGCTTCGACCCTCGGTGACATAGCCGCGGGTTTGCCAAAAGAGCCAGAGCGATTGCGGCAATCGGAGCGCCAGCTCGGCCTCGGCCGGCCCCGACCGCGCCGCCCAGGTGAGCACGGCGCGAATGTTCCCTAGCTCGCGCTCGAGGCGGAGCGGTGTCGATGGTTGCGGCGCATTCCACATTTCCTCCCGCGTCAGCTCGACAAAGCCGAGGATCAACGCGGCGTGATTGACCCGCACCGCTTCCTCCTCGGCCGACGCCGCCAGCCGGCTCACGCCGACCGAGCGGATCGAATCGAGCATCTGGTAGCGCGGTTGGTTTGGCTCACCGCCGGGAACGGTCTGGAGCAGGCTGCCATCAAGCAACGACTGAATCGCGTCCATCGGGTCGAGCGCCAGGGCCGGCAACGGCGGGGCGTCCATGCGGCGCCCGCTGGTATCGTGTAAATCGCGGCCGTGATGAAACCACCAATGTAGCCGCGGATCGACGCCGGCGTCGATCGGGTACGCCTCACCGCCCTCATGCCCGCGGATCATCGCCGCCGCCCAGGACAGGGTGAAGCCGCCGACGAAGACCGACATCCGGCGGAAAAAGGCTTGCTCGATCGGCCACAGCAGGTCGTAGCTCCAGATAATCGCCGCTTCGACCGTTTGGAGCCGGGATGGGTTATCACGAGGACCGCCCCGCAGCACGGATAGCGCGGACGATCCCGCATCAAGTTGCTCGAGCAGCGCGGCTGGCGGCATGATCGCCACCCGCGCCGCCGCCAACTCAATCGCCAGTGGCAACCCCTCCAAGCGCCGGCAAATCGCGGCGATCGCCACTTCCACTCCGGTTGCCGAGAACCGCGCGTCGGCGGCGTGAGCCCGGTCGACGAACAACCGGGTCGACGCGAAGTGATCGAGGTCTATCGGTGCTGGCAGGTTCGCTGGCGGCACCGGCAACGGCGCCAGGGGCAAGACGTGCTCGCCCGCGACCTGGAGCCGGGCGCGGGTGGTCACCAGGACGGTCGTCCCGGCCGCGTGCTGGAGCAGGGTCGCCACGTCGCTCGCCGCCGACAAGAGATGCTCGAAGTTATCGAGTACGAGCAGCCAGCGATCGTCACCCAGCAGGCGGATGAGCGCTTCTCGCGGCCCGCGCTGTCCATCGTCCGCCCCGATGGCACGGGCGATGGTGGGCAGCACATCCCGCCGGTCCGTGATGTCGTCCAACCGGATGATCGCGATCCGACCGGCAAACTCCGGCTCCAGGCTCAGGGCAGCCTGGGTCACCAAGCGTGTCTTGCCGACGCCGCCTGGCCCCGTCACCGAGATCAGTCGCACGGCGGGATCGCGGAGCTGGCTGGTCAGGGTCGCCAGCTCCTCCTCCCGCCCGACAAAGCGACTCAGCGGGATCAGCAGCCGATGGCCGGCCCGTTCGCCGCCACGATCTCCGGCAGACACCCCAAGCCCTCCCCCCGACAGCGCCACGGAACCGGAATGAGCACGAGTGCATGATGCGAGTTGTCGCGTTCAGGGTCATCTGAGAGGCCGAGCCCGGAGGCGGCACGACGACGAGCGAGCGCCGTAGCCGAGCCGCGCCAACGGCTACCGCTGGTTAGCCGTCGTCGCCGCGGCGGAGGATGGCGTAGCTTTCGTAGCGAACTGCTGGGATGTCGCCATCGGCGACGGCCTGGCGGACGGCGCAGTCGGGCTCGTGGAGATGGGTGCAGTCAGGATAGAAGCAATTGCCCAGGTAGGGCCGAAGCTCCGGGAAGCAGGCGTCCAGCTCCTCCGGCGCCACCCCGTGCAGTGCCAGCGAGCGTATGCCCGGCGTGTCGGCCAGGTAGGTCTCTTGCTCGCCCGGCAGTCGCCACAGCTCGGTCGCGATCGTGGTGTGCCGGCCTTTGCCGGTTGCCAACGACAGGGACCCGATGTCGCGGATACGATCGGGGTCCAGCGCGTTGAGGAGGCTCGATTTGCCGACCCCGGACGGCCCGGCCACCGCCGTGATCTTGCCTTCGACCGCCGCCTTCAGCTCCGCTACTCCCAAACCGGAGGCCGCGCTGACGTAGAACACCGGGTAGACGGCCTCATACGGGCTGAAGATACGTTTCGCGAGCGACGCGCCGTCCTCGGCAACCTCGTCGAGGTCCATCTTGTTGACCCCGATCAACGCCGGCAACTCCCGCGATTCCGCCATCACCAGGAAGCGATCGAGCATCCGCGGGTGCGGCGTCGGGTCGCGCACCGAGAAGAGGAAGAGCGCCTGGTCCAGGTTGGCCAGAATGACTTGCTCGACGTCCTCGGTCAGCCGCGCCCGCCGCGCCAGCACCCGGCCGCGCGGCGCGATCGCCTCGATCTGCCCCTCGCCTTCCCCGACGTCAGTGACCCAGACCCGGTCCCCGACCGCGACCAGGTCGGATCGCCGTCGCTCCCGCCGCACGGTGCCCCGCACGGTCGATAGCAGCACCCGCGGCTCGTCGCGCAGCCGCACATCGAAAAACTTGCCGTAGGCCCGAACCACGATGCCGGGCAGCGCGGCGTCCGGGATCCGCTCCAATTGCGTCGCGGCGGCAGCCGCCGCGGCGGCCTCGTTGGCCCGCTCCCGCCGTCGCTTCGGGGGCCGGCTCACTCGACTCCCATCGCCGACGATTGGGTGAGAGGAGTCGAGGGAGGGCCAATCGGCCGAAGCGTACCCTCGGACATCGTAGTCCTCAATGCTCGTCCTTCACGCTCCAAGCACTGTACCTCCAGCTTTCGGCGCAAGGCCAAAGGGGCGGAGAGTCCGCCCCTTTGGCCCATACACTCACGGCGATAACCGGTTAGGCCACCTGGCAGGTGCCGCCGACGCAGACCCGGCCCGCGCAGCAGCCGGCGCTGTTGTTTGCCGCGGTACAGGCTCCCACGTAGCGACAGCAGTTGAGCGCGCCGTCGCTCGCGATGCCGTTGTCCTGACAGACGACCTCACCGCCGGCCTGGCTGCATTGGCTGTCCGCGGTGCAGGTTGAGCCGGGCGGCAGCTCCCCGCCGCCAGGGCCGGGGGCGCCGCTGGCGCCGCCGCCGCCACAAGTCCCGTTGGTGCAGAGCAGCCCGGCGCAGCAGCCCGCGCCGTTCGTGCAGGCGCCCCCGGCGTTGCGACAGCAATTGAGCGCACCGTCGCTAGCAATGCCGTTGTCGGCGCAGATCGTCGTCCCCCCGCCTTGGCCGCATTGCGACGACGAGGTGCAGGCCGCGCCAGGCGTCAATCCACTCGCTGCCGGCACGGCGGCGCCGCCGCCGCAGACACCGTTGATGCAATCGGCGTCGCCGCAACAGCCCGCCTTTGTCGTGCAGGCACCGCCCGCGTAGCGGCAGCAATTGGTCGCGCCTCTGGTCACCTCGCCGTTGAAGGCGCAATCGACCCCGCCCCCGGTCTGGTCACATTCGTCCGCTGACTCGCAGGCCGAGCCAGGAGGCAGTTGCCCCGTTAGCGATAGGTCGGTGCAGGCGCCGTTTCGGCAGTACAGGCCAGAGCAGCAATCCGCGCTGCGGATGGTGTCGGTACAGGCGCCGCCCGCCACGCGGCAGCAGTTGAGCGCACCGTCGTCAACGTACCCGTTATCCGAGCACAGCACCGCGCCGCCAGCCTGGCTGCATTCGCTGGCCGCGGTACAAGCCGCGCCGCGCGGCAGGTTACCGCTCGTTGGCGGCGCGGTCGCCGACGAGCAAGCGCCACTGACGCATTGCAGGCCCGCGCAGCAGCCGGCGCTGCTGGTGCAGCCGCCGCCGGCCGCCCGGCAACAGTTGAGGGCGCCGTCGGTCGGAACGCCATTGTCGGCACAGACGACCGAGCCGCCCGCTTGGCTGCATTCGCCGGTGCTGTTGCACGCCGTGCCGGGCGCCAGGTTGGCGGAGCCCGACGTCCCGCCGCAGACACTGTTGATGCAAGCCAGTCCCGAGCAACAGTTGGAGCCGGCGATACAGGCGCCGCCCTGACTGCGACAGCAGTTCAGAGCGCCGTCAGTGGAGATGCCGTTGTCGCTGCAAACGACCGATCCCCCGGCCTGGCTGCACTGGCTGGTCGACGTGCAGTTCGCGCCCAGCGGTGAGGTGCCGGGGCCGGCGCTTGGCGTGCGGCTACCGCCACAGGCGCCGTTCTGGCAGGCGGCGGAGCCACAGCATTGGAAATCGGCCGTACAGACGCCGCCCGCGTTCCGGCAGCAGTTGAACTGGCCGTCGAGCGCGACCCCGTTGTCGCTACAGATCACGGCCACGCCGCCGGCCGGGGTGCCGGCCTGGCTACATTCCGAATTCGCGCCGAAGGTGGAGCAGCGGCCGCCGAGCGGCACATTCTGCTGCGCCCCAACCGGTGATCCTCGGCCGACCCCAACGATCGCGGCCACGACTCCGGCCGCGACGCCTCGGATGACCAGCCGGCGGGAAGTGCCGCCGGCCACGGCGCGCGCTAACGAGTCGAACCGTTGTCCGTCCATCTACCTACCCCTCCCGGCTCGGATCCAAGCGCGGTGTTGGCCACGGTGCCGGCTCCGACCCCGATCGCGGGCTCGGCTGGCAGCCCGATCCGATTGCTGACGAGTCATACCCTGTCCGCCATGCGTCAACGACGCCCGCTCGTTTCCGACGTTCGTGGTGACTGAATCTCACGCCCGCGATCAGCACGATCGCGCACGGCCGCTCGCGGAATTGGCGATCAGCGATCGACGCGCCCGGAGCTTCCCCTCGTTGCTCGAATCGGGACGACGATCGCGTTGCGCGAATTATGTTCGATCATAGAGTTTGCCGCCGGGGGTGTCAATCCGTGGCGCGCGGCGCGAGTAGAACGCATCCTCCGCGTGCCGCGCTCCAGAATGCCGGCATAAGCGACTGAGGCTACTGAAATCGATCGGCCCGTTCGCGGCTACATTGCCTTCTCCGACCATGCCTGGCTACGCCTGGACATCGACAAACGGAACCACCGTGTTCGCCGTGGCTAGCCCGGAATGCCGAACGTGGTCCCGCTATGGCAAGAAGTAGATCCACTCCGGTTTGCCAAACCGCTCCCTGGCCCGGTGCTCGGCTTCCGCTAGCTCATCCGCCGAGAGCGGTCCCTCGCGGAGTCCGTACCGGTCACGAAACTGATCCACCATGTGGTCGATGATGGCGGTGCGCGACAAGTCAGTTTGCTGGCGCAACGGCCCGACCCGGCGATCGGCCGACCGGATCCCCTTGTCGCTCAGCTTTTCCTGCCCGATCCGCAATACCCGGGTCATGAGCGGCACGTTCATGTCGTAGGCCATCGTCGTGTGATGCAGGACCGCGCCCGCGCGCCGCGCCTGCGCCGCGCCACCGATCTTGCCGCCATCCGAGGTGATGTCGTTGAGCGGGGCGTAGCGGGCATTGACGCCGAGCCGGCGCAGGGCGTCGATCACCCAGGCGTCGAAGTGCTCGTACGACTCGGGGAACGACAGGCCCGCCACCAGGTCGACCGGCGCGTAGATCGACCAGGTAATCGCGCCCTCGGGCTCGATGAACATCGCGCCGCCGCCGCTGATCCGCCGCACCAGCTCAACCGCCTCGGCCCGCGCCACGTCCTCGTTGACCTCGTTGCGCACCGATTGGAACCGGCCCAGCACAATGCACCGCCGGGACCAGCCCCAGATCCGCAGCGTCGGCGGCCGCTCGCCGCGCCCGACCCGCTCCGTCAGCACCTCGTCCAGCGCCATGTTCAGCAACGGCGCCCGCGAGGCCGCCGGAATGAGCTGCCAATCATAGCGCCGCCAATCACGGTCGCGGTCCGCCCTCGCCCGCACCAGATCAGTCACCGCCGCCATCCGCCCCCGAGGCAAGCGCCCGGCGGACGGCGGCGGCGATCGCCTCCGGTGACGACCCCAACAGCTCCGCCTGTCGCGGCAGGCCCAACCGCACTCGCTCCGCGATCTCCGACTCGGACAAGTCCGCCGGCAATCCTTCCAGCGATGCGGTGAGGTCGGCGAACGCCTCGTCCGGATAGAGGAAGAAATCGCCGGAGACCATCACGTCGCGCAGCTCGTCATCAACCACCGTCAGGTCGACGACGACGAGCTTGCCGCCGGGAGTCTTGTATTCACCATGCATCACGGATTGCGTATCTCCTGACGATCGCCGAACAGGTAAGACCGATGGTAAGAATCGCGACGGTGGGGTGCTATGACAGACACGTTTCACGCGGGCCGCGGCAATTCGTCTTCCGAGCTATGAGGCGCTTTCGGCGCGAACGGTCCGGAATCGACAGTGCCGCCAGCGGTTTTCTAATTTTTCGACGCGTGACTTCCTACTTCGGAGTCACCTGCCCCCCCACTTTCGCCCCGAGCCGCTGGACCCCACGTCAGCGGTTCTTCCGTTCGTTAGGCAGTGACGCTGATGGTAATCATCGGCTTAGGCAAGGCCCTGCCGAAGCTTGCGAACGTGGCCTTCGTCGAAATCGACGTGCGTCTCGACCAGCTCGACGAGGCGGACCTCGCCCTCGGTCTCATGGATCGCCGTCCGTTCCCAATCTCGCAACGTCAGGTTCATCAGGAGCGAGACAAGCTCGCCGCGGGCCGTGTCAAACTCGTTGAGCAGCGCCGGCACGTCCGCTACCGGCGCCGGCGCCGGATCCGACGGGGTTCGCAGGTACGGTTCCCGAGCGCGGGTCATCGCTTGCAACTGACCGAGAATCCGCTGATCCCGCGATCGTAGCTCGTCCAGCAATTGAACCGCTTCGGCGGTCGGCGGCTCGGTTCGCGCTTCGACCAGGCGCCGCAGCTCGGATGGCGTTTCGAGCAGCTCGTCAATCAAATCCCGGTAGTTGTCGAGCATCGACGTATCGTTCCCTACCGCGCCAGATGGCGCTAAAAGACCGCCGCCGCGGCTGTTCCCGGCACGGTCAGCTCCCAGGCGACGCCAAACGGGTCGAGAAAGGCAAAGCTCGTCGCGCTGCTCGCTAACACCGTCAGCGACCGCATCAGCGCTTCGCCCTTGAGGTTCGCAAAGGTGGTGACATCGACCATCACCGATAGGCGATCCATCAGGCCGCGGTCCAACCGGGCGCCGCGGCCGGCACGCTGGAGCGCCAGCGTCACCGGGCCGTTCCGCATCAAGCTGACATCGGCCTCGACCCCGGTCCGGATCGCCATCTCCCAGTCGTATCCCCCGTCGAGGACCTCGAGCCGGCCCTGTTCCGAGCCGCGGCCCCGCGCCAACAGCTCCATGTTCAGGAACTCGCTGTAGAACCGCTCCGCCTGGCGGAGGTCGTTCACCTGCACCGAGACATGGTTGAGGCGGCGGAACTCGACCCGGCGCCCCATTTCCGGCACCACGATCTCAGCCCGCTCGCCATCCCGCTCCTGGACCGCGACGCGGTTCGCGTCCGCCAGCGCCGTTTCTTCATCGTCCGGCAGGAAGACCGCATCGACCTCGTGCTCACCGACCTTGGGAATGCTCCGCTCGACCCACGGCTGATCGCGCCGGATCGCCGCGACCATCGCGCCGCGATCGTGCTCTTCGAGCGCGAGCCGTTCCCCGCTATGCAACACGATCCGGATGTCGGGCCGGGAGGCGCCGATCGTGTCAAACCAGTCGTAGGCGCGGTCGATCACCAGCAGCGAATGCGCGGCGACCGTTAAATTCACATATCGCTCGTCGAAACCGAGCCCATGCGAGTCACGCACCAGGATGACCTGCGCGTCGCCGGCCTCCTCCACGGTCACGCTGGCATCGGCCGCGAGTGCCTCGGGTACTTCAAGCAAAAACCGGTAGGCCATTCCCGTCGTATCCTCCGCTTCGCCCTCGTTGCCTCCCGGGGTGCCGCATCGCCTTGCGCGGTGCTCCCACCGGCGAATCATCGCGCCGGGAATTTTTCATCCGCTACCGACAGATTGTACCGTACCGCTCCTCCCGGGCAGGGCACTGTCGCCGACCCGTGGCTAGGGTCCGATGCCGATTGACTTCGGATTCAAGCCTGGTTGATGGCGGCGGAAGTTCAGCGTGGCAACCGCCGCCGTCGCCCGCGCCTCCGGCCGGTGTTGGCAATTCGATGGCTAGAATTCCTCGTCGTAGCCCTGGAAGTCCTTGATCAGCGTCTGGACCTGAGACGAGAGCGCCGCGACTTGTTCCGACACTTGCGCTCGCCGCTCCTGGTTGAGCAACGCGTAAAAGATCAAGCCAGCCGCGGCGCCCATCCAGAAGAGCAGAGCCCCAGTGTTCTTTCCAGTCTCGGCAGTCCGTTTGGAGGCGTCCTTCGCCAGCTCCGCCGCGCCGCCGGCCGTCTTCTTCGAGGCATCGCGGGCGCGATCGACCGTAAGCTCCGTGGTTTCGGCGACGCGCCGGGACAAGTCAGACGCGCGGTCGGCCACGGCCGTGCCGGTGTCGCGGGCAAGGTCACCGCCCGCCGCGGCGAGATGCATCGCTTGCTTCTCAAGGTGCCGGAGATCAACCGGATCGATCGCCGCCGCTCGCTCGCGCGCCTCATGCCAGAGATCGAGCGCGGCCTCGGCCGCATGCGCCGCGACCTCGCGGAGGGAGGGCACCACCTCATCCCCCAACCGGTGCGCCACCCGCGGCGCGCGCTCCCGCGCCGCTTCGGCCAGCGAGGCGCCGGCTCCAAGCGCGCGCTCCGCCCGCTCCACCGCCGCCGCTGCCTGCGCCGCAACCTGCTGGGCGGTTGAAGCCGTCTGCTCCCCGGTCCGCCGCGTCCGCGAGGCCAGTCGCTTGGCGTGTTCTTCAACGTCGTGGGCAAGCTCGTCGCCAGAGCGGCTTCCCCGCTCGACGAGGTGACGTGCTTCCTTCGCCGCCCGCTCGAGCTCCGGCGATGCTTCCTTGGCCCGATCACGGAGCCAGCGCCCCCGCGTCCGCGCTTCGCCGATCGCCGCCTCCGCTTCGTGCCGCACGCGCTCGGCCGCGGTGTCCTCCGCCTGCCAGCGGCGTCCAAGCAAGAGCGCCAGCCCCGCCAGCAAGACAGCGGCCACCCCCGCGCCGACGATGACCTGGCCGTTGGTCGTCTGATCCTGATACTCGTCCATAGTCAATCCCGCTCAACCTCGGATCGCTCGGCCACCCGCGTCGGGCCGATCTCGCGGCATTCTACCCGACAACACCGTTCCGGTCGGCGATCGCGGGCAGCACGCGCGTTCAGCCGGGGCAACGCAATGGGTATGCCGTCCGTATACTGGGCCCGCGGTCAGAGCGGCTGGCGAGCGGGATACGAGCTTCTGGACGTTGGTTGTGCCATGCGAGTCCTCATCATCTCGGACGTTCACGCGAACCTCGTCGCGCTCGAGGCAGTGTTGCGCGCGGCGCCGTCCGTCGATGCGATTTGGAACCTCGGCGACACGGTCGGCTACGGTCCGCGGCCGGTCGCCTGCCTGAACCGGCTGGGGGACGAAACGGTCGAGCATTCCCTGGTCGGCAACCATGATCTCGCCGCCATTGGCCAGCTTGATCTCAGCGAGTTCAACCCGTGGGCCCGGGCCGCCGCCCTCTGGACCAGCGAGCAGCTTCTCGCGTCCCACCGCGAGCGTCTCGCGGCGCTGCCGGCGACGGTCGTCGCCGCCGGGGTGACCCTGGCCCACGGCAGCCCCCGCGATCCGATTTGGGAGTATGTGGCGGACCGGGAGACCGCGAGTGCCAATTTCGTCCATTTCGAGACCGCCTGGTGCTTGGTTGGGCATACCCATGTCGCCCGAATCGACTGGCAGCTAGGCCCGGCCAGTCCATCCCGTGGACGCCGATTCAGACCAGACGATGTGATTGACGTTTCCCAAGGCAAGTGGCTGCTCAATCCCGGTAGCGTCGGCCAACCGCGCGACCGTGATCCGCGCGCTTCGTATGCTGTGCTGGACACCGGACGCGGCACGGTCACGAACTACCGCGAGGAGTACGACGTGGCGCAAACCCAGCGGCAAATGGCGGAGTCCGCGCTGCCGGTACCGCTCATCGCGCGGCTCGCGCTCGGGCACTGAACCGGGAGCCCGGCCGCCAGCACCGTCGGCGAGGTCTGTTTGCGCCCACGAGCGGCACGTTCCATACTGAGACGTTGCGCCGCGCCACGATCGCGCGGCTGGATGCGCGATCGCGTGCCGAAGCACCTCGTCCAGGAGTGCGAAGATCCGAATGGAGGGTTCCTACGAGCGCTTCATCGTTCCGGTCGCCGGCACCCCGGCCGATGACCGGGTGCTCGCCATTGTCCAACACCTGCTCCCGGCCAAGGGCGCGACCGTGACCCTCCTCTACGTCGTCGCCGTGGCGCAGTCCATGCCGCTCGACGCCGAGCTGCCGGACGATATCGCCCGCGGCGAGCAAGCGCTGCTGCGAGCGGAGACGATGGCCCGGCAAGCCCTCGGCGGCAAGCGGGTCCAGATGCATTCCGAATTGCTCCAGGCCCGGTCGGTCGGCGCGGCGGTGGTTGACGAGGCCATCGAGCGGAGTGCCGACGCGATCATCATGACCTCGTCGGTCCGCCGCAAGCACGGCCGGCCGACGCTCGGCGAGACGGTGAACTACATTATGCTTAATGCCCCGTGCGAGGTGATCGCGGTCCGGATGGCGCCGGTTGATCCCGGCCTCTTAGAAACGAGCTGGCGGTGAAGGTCGTCATCATGGGCTGCGGCCGGGTCGGGGCCCGGATCGCCGCCATCCTCGACCACAACCGGCATCAGGTCACGGTCGTTGATATCGACAGCCGGTCCTTTCGCCGGCTGCCGGCCGACTTCTCGGGCGACACGATCATCGGCACGGGAATCGATGAGGACGTCCTGCGCTCAGCCGGGATCGAAGAGGCCGGCGCCTTTATCGCCGTCACCAACGGCGACAATCGCAACATCATGGCGGCCCAGGTGGCGCGGCTGATCTTTGAGGTGCCAGAGGTGGTGTGCCGGATCTACGACCCGGTCCGGGAAGACTCGTATCGCCGCCTGGGCCTGACGACCGTCTGTCCGACCACGACCGTGTCAGCCATCATCCTCGATCATGTGATGCGGGCAAATGAAGACTCGTCGCACCGGCCGGGAGGGTCGTAAGCCGTGTACGTGATTGTTGTCGGGGGCGGCAAAGTCGGTTTCTATTTGACTCAGTCCTTGCTGAGTGATGGGCACGAGGTGCTCCTGATCGAGCGTGATTCGGCGAAGGTTGACAGCTTCAATGAACAGCTCGGCTCGGTCACCATCGCTGGTGACGGGGCGGAAGCATCGACCCTGGCCGCCGCCGGCGCCGCTCGCGCCGATGTGGTGGTGGCCGTGACCGGCGAGGACGAGGACAATCTCGTGATCTGTCAGATGGCGAAGCAAAAATTCCATGTCGGGCGCACCATCGCCCGGGTCAACAATCCGAAGAATGAGCAACTGTTCCGGGTGCTGGGGATTGATGTCACCGTCAGTCAGACGAATTACATCCTGCACATCATCGAGCAAGCCATCCCCGAGCGGTCGTTCGTCCATCTCCTGAGCCTCACCCACGGCGACCTCGCAATTGTCGAGGCCAAGATCACCGACCACTCCGCCGTCGTCCACCGCTCGATCGGGGAAATCTCGTTGCCCGAAAATACCGCCATCTCGGCGATCTCGCGGGGCCCGCGGCTGATCGTGCCGACGCCGGCCACCGAGCTGCTGCCCGGCGACGATATCATCGCCCTGGCCCATCGCGAACAAGAGGACGAGTTGCGCCGTCTCTTGGTGTAATCGCGATTGCATCACGGGTCGTCAGATGAGCGGGTTGAGGTCACCGAATGCTGCTCGCCGCGGACATTGGCAATAGCAATACGCTCTTCGGCCTCTACGCTCAGGGCCAGGATGCGTTGATCGCCAGCTGGCGGCTCTCGACCGACCGCGACCGGATGCCGGACGACTGGCTGGCCCTCGCGGCGTCGCTGTTCCAGACCGGCGGCTTCTCGCTGGGCGACGTGGATGCGGTGATCCTGTCCAGTGTGGTGCCGCCGGTGACGACCGCCTTGCAGGCGCTGACCCGCGATCGCCTCGGCCTGACGCCGATCATCGTCGACCCCACGCTCGATCTCGGCATTCGGCTTCTGGTCGAGGAGCCAACCCGCCTCGGCGCCGACCGCCTGGTCGACTGCATCGCCGCCTTTGCCAAGTATGGCGGCCCGGCCATCATCATCGATCTCGGCACCGCGACCACGGTGGACGCCATCTCCGCCGCCGGCGACTTCCTCGGCGGCGCCATCGCCACCGGCGTTGGCACCTCGCTTCAGGCGCTGGCGACGAACGCCTCGCAACTGTTCAATATCGAGCTGACCTTGCCGCGGCACACGCTTGGCAAGAACACGGTCGATCAATTGCGGATCGGGATCGTGCTCGGTCACCTCGCGATGCTCGAGGGGCTCGTCGTCCGGATGACCCGCGAGCTTGGGCAGGAGTCGGTGCCGGTCATCTTGACCGGCGGCCTGGCGCCGCTCTTTGTCGATCAATCGCCCCTGTTTCGCCACTACGATCCGGACCTCACGCTTAACGGCCTCCACCTGATCTACCAACGGCTCACCGCGGGAGACTAACGACATGGCACCGGAAGGGTCAATCCGGGTTCGCGACTGGGACGAGCGCGACAGCGATTTTTATCAGGCCGTGGTCCACCGCATCATCCCGGAGCGGACCGCCTCGCCGCGAGACATGGCGGCGGTGAGTCGCTTCATGGATCAGGTCGTGGCGGACGCCGGTTCGAGGCCGGGCGGGGTCGAGACCCACGTGGCCGTCGATGCCGACGATCGGCCGCTGGGGCTGTACGCGATTCGACTCGATTTCGATCATTTCACGAATCATCCCCGGGCCTGCGTCGAAGTGCTGGTGGTGTCCGACGCGGCCGAGGGCAAGGGAGTCGGCCGATCGCTGATGCGGCACGCCGAAGCATGGGGCCGGCAGCATGGCTGTAAAGAGGTCGTACTCGACGTGTTTGCCGACAACGACGCGGCGATCGCCTTCTACCGGCGCGTCGGCTACCAGCCGGATCATTTCCGGATGACCAAGTCGCTCGTCAGCGACGCTGATCCGGACTAGCTCGGGCGACCGGGGCGCGACGAGCGTTTACCATTGGCGACGGCGCCCGCGACGGCGCTCCTCGCTGGCACAACGTAGGCGTGAAGGAACAAAGCCCACCAATGCAACCAGTACCAGCCTCCCCGTTCACGGGCGCCGCCGCGGCCGAGCCGGGAGGTCCGCGGCTCAAGCTCGCCGTCCAGCGTTCGGGCCGGCTGACGCGGGACACGATCGACTTGCTCCATGCCATCGGGCTCGAGTTCGAAAGCTATGGCCAGCGACTCTTCTCGCATTGCCGCAACTTCCCGCTCTCGATTCTCTACGGCCGGGACGACGACATTCCCGACTACATGGCGCTGGGCACCGTTGATTTGGGCATTCTGGGTCAAAACCTGATCCACGAGGAAGGCGTCCAAGTCGCCGAGCTGGCGCCGCTTGGCTTCGGCTACTGCTCGCTGGTGGTCGCCGTCTTACGCGATTCCCCGTATCAGGCGCCGGCGGAGCTAAGCGGCTGCCGGATCGCCACCTCGTACCCGCGATCGGCCGCGACGTACTTCAAGACGTTGGGGTTGGAGCCTGAAATCATCACCATCAGCGGCTCGGTCGAGGTCGCGCCCTCTCTTGGCATGGCGGACGCCGTGGTGGAGCTGACCGCCACCGGCTCGACCCTGCTGCTGAACGACCTTCGTCCGATCGGAACGATCCTCGAATCGCAAGCGGTGCTGGCGTCGAGCCCGGCCGCGATGGCCGATCCCGCCCGGCGGGCGACAATTGAGCGTTTGCTGATGCGGGTCAAGGCCGTGCGGGCCGCCAAGCGGTTTAAATACCTGATGATGAACGCGCCCGAAGCCGCGCTGCCCGAGATCCGGCGGGTGGTGCCCGGCCTCAAGTCGCCGACCATCATTCCGCTGGCGGACCCTGGTTGGGTGGCGGTCCATACCGCGATCGAAGAGGAAGTCTTTTGGGACTCGATCGAGCGCCTGCGCGCCGCCGGCGCGACCGAGATCCTCGTCTCCTCCCTGGAAAAGCTGATGCTGTAACTGGCCACGGCGCTTCGTCGCGGTCGAGCTTTCACGTCCGTCCGGGCATCGGCTATCATGTGCGTGCCCAGGTGCGCGATCAACGCCGACGCCACCCGCCGCTTCCCCGGAACCGGCGCCGTCCGTTTCGTGAGCAGGAGCCAAGGTTGAGCCGTCTCCCCACCCTCCGTCCCCCAATCGATCTGGTGAGCCTGGTGCGGCCCGTCGTGCGCGATCTCGCGCCTTACCAGCGCGACCCGGAACCGGAGCGGACACCGCCCCGGAACATCCGGCTCGACATGAACGAGTCGCCCTACGGCGCCTCGCCAAAAGCGCGGGCCGCGATCGCCGAGTTCGAGCTGGCGCACCGCTATCCCGAGCTCGATGCGTACTCCTTGCGGGCGGCGCTGGCCGACTACGTCGGCGTGGCGCCGGATCGGGTGGTGGTCGGAGCCGGGCTCGACGACGTGCTCGCCACCACCGCCCTGCTCCTGATCGACCCGGGTGACCAGGTCATCATTTCCGAGCCGACCTTCGGCGTGTACCGGCCGCTCTTCACGCGGCACGGCGGCGACGTCCTGGACGTGCCCCTCCGGCCCGATTTCACCCTTGATGTCAACGGCATCCTCGGTGCGGCCGACGACCGGACCAAGCTCATCATCGTCTGCGATCCGAACAACCCAACGGGGAACCAGTTCGATCCGGCGGCGGTCGAGCGCATCTGCGCCGAAGCCGGCTGCTTCGTCGCCATCGACGAGGCGTACGCGGAGTTCGCCGGGACAACGGCATTACCGCTCATGGAGCGGTATCCGAACGTCGCCGTCTTCCGCACGATGAGCAAATTCGCCGGCCTGGCGGGGATGCGGGTCGGCTTCGGAGTTTTTCCCGGCGACCTGATGCCGTTCGCGATGCGAGTCATGCCGGCCTTCGGCAATGTCTCGGCGGTCTCCACGGCGGCGGCGCTCGCCTCGCTCGACGACCTGAACTACCTGCAAACCGTGATCGCCACGATCGTCGCCGACCGCGACCGGCTCGCCGCCGGACTCCGTGAGATTCCTGGGGTGGAGCCGCTCCCCTCGGCAACCAACTTCCTGCTCGTCCGGCTGCCGGTGCCGAATGCCAAACCGGTCGTCGAGGAGCTGGCGCGGCGCGGCATCTTCGTCCGCCGGATCGCCCTCGCCGACTACCTGCGCGTCACCGTCGGCAGCCCCGAGGAGAACCGGATCTTCCTCGCCGAGCTGCGGAGCAGTTTGGCCGCGACGAGCGGGGCCGGACAATGATGAGCGGACAGCCGGCCGGCGCCGGGCGGTCGGGATCGATCGAGCGATCGACGCTCGAAACGCGAATCGTGGTCGACCTTAACCTGGACGGCGGGGAAGCCAGCATCGCCACCGGCGTCCTGTTCCTCGATCACATGCTCGACGCCCTCGGCCGGCACGGGCGGATCGGCCTGGCGGTGACGGCCACCGGCGACGCCGTGATGGACCCCCACCATACGGTGGAGGACACCGGCATCGTCATTGGCATGGCCCTCAAGCGAGCCCTTGGCGATCGGTCCGGGATCGCCCGCTATGGGCACGCTTACGCGCCGCTGGACGAGTCGTTGGCTCGAGTCGTGGTCGATTGCTCGGGCCGTCCGTACCTCCACTACGAGGCCACGATGCCGGAGGCGATGATCGGCGCCGCCTTTGCCAGCAGCCTGGTCGAGGAGTTTTGGCGAGGATTAGCCATGAACGCGGGATTAACGATGCACATTGACCTGATCCGTTCGCGCAATGCCCACCATGCGGCGGAAGCCATCTTCAAGGCCGCCGCTCTCGCCTTGTATCAAGCCACCCGTCGCACCGGCGATCCGGCGCGGGTGCCCTCGACCAAAGGAGTCCTGACATGACCAACCCGCGCATTGCCGTCATCGACTATGGCGCTGGTAACCTGCGCTCGATCCGCCGGGCGCTCGAAGCCACGGGGGCTCGCGTCACGATCACTAGCGATCCGACGCACCTAGCGACTGCCGACGGCATCGTCTTTCCCGGCGTCGGCAACGCCGGGGCCGCGATGTCCCGTCTCCGCGAGCTGCGGATGCCGCCCGCGATCCACGAGTCGGTGGCCGCGGACAAGCCGTTCCTCGGGGTCTGTCTGGGCATGCAACTCCTCTTCGAAGGTCAAGAGGAAGGGAAGACGGAGGGTTTGGGTCTGCTCCCCGGGAATGTACGTACACTTCGCGGCACCGTAAAATCACCCCAGATGGGATGGAATCGGGTGCGCTTTGTCAAGCCCGGCCCCCTTGGCAATGGTGGTGAGGAAGAGGACTTCTACTTCGTTCACTCCTATGTCGTCGATGCCGACAACGCGGATGACATCATGGCGACAACACACTATGGGGAAATCTTCCCGGCTGTTGTGGCCCGCGACAACGTCTATGGCACCCAGTTCCACCCGGAAAAGAGCGGCGCCGCCGGCCTCCGCATGGTCGAGGCCTTCGTCGGCGTGGTGCGGGAGGCGATGAGCCGCCGGGTCGAGGCTGTCTCCGTATGATTGTCTACCCCGCGATCGACCTCCGAGGCGGACGCTGCGTCCGGCTCGTCAGAGGCGAATTCAGTCACGAGACCGTCTATGAGGATGACCCCGTGGTCGCGGCGACGCGGTGGGCGGCGGCGGGCGCCGAGTGGCTGCATGTCGTCGACCTCGATGGCGCGGTCGTCGGCGAGCCGGTGAACACGGACGCCATTCGGCGAATCCGGCACGCGGTCGAGATTCCGCTGCAGCTCGGTGGCGGCCTGCGCCTCGAAGAGCACATCGCGGCCGCCTTTGACCACGGCATTGATCGGGTCATCCTCGGGACGACGGCGATTCGCTCGCCGCATCTGGTGCGGGACGCCGCCGCTCGCTGGCCGGGGCACGTCGCGGTTGCGCTCGATACCCGCGACGGCCGCCTCGCCGCCGAAGGCTGGTTCGACCAAACCGAGGCACTGGCGACCGATGCCGCCGTTGCCCTGGAAGCCGTCGGCATTCGCCATTTCGTCTTTACCGACATCAGCCGCGACGGCACGCTGTCCGGATCGAACGTGGATACGCTCGAGGCCCTGGTCCGTGGCCTGGACGCCGGGATCATTGCCTCCGGCGGCGTTGCCACGCTGGACGACGTGAAGCGTGTCGTCCGGCGCGGCGCGGCGGGCGTGATTATTGGCCGGGCCCTCTACGATCGGCGAATCGATCTCGGCGCCGCGATCGCCGTCGCGGCCACAAGCGGAGAAGAACCATGACCGTATCGATGCCGAGCGCGGGCGCAACCCTCCTCGATGGCAGCACGACCTATCGCCGCGTCATCCCCTGTCTCGATGTCACCGAGGGCCGGGTGGTCAAAGGCATCGAGTTCGTCCAGCTTCGCGACGCCGGCGACCCGGTCGAAATGGCCGCCTTCTACGACGCCGAGGGGGCCGATGAGCTGGTCTTCCTCGACATCACGGCTTCCTCCGACAGCCGCCGCACTATGATCGACGTGGTTGAGCGAACCTCTGACCAGGTCTTTATCCCGCTCACCGTCGGCGGCGGCGTCCGCGCGGTGTCCGATATCCGCGAACTGCTCTCGGCCGGGGCGGACAAAGTGTCGATCAACACGGCGGCGATCTCCGATCCTGCGCTCATCGCGGCCGGCGCGGACAGCTTCGGCCAGCAATGCATCGTGGTCGCCATCGATGCCCGGCGCCAGGCCGACGGCTCAGGTTGGGGCGTCTACACGCATGGCGGCAGGCGATCGGCCGGGCTCGACGCCGTCGCCTGGGCGGCGCGGGCGGCATCGCTTGGCGCCGGCGAAATTCTCCTCACCAGCATGGACCGTGATGGCACCCATGACGGCTACGACCTGCCGCTCCTGGAAGCGGTCGCCGCCGCGGTTCGTATTCCCGTGATCGCCTCGGGCGGCGCCGGGAACCTTGACCACCTGGTGGAAGGGCTCGGCCCCGGCCGCGCCGATGCCGTGCTTGCCGCTTCGATTTTCCACTTTGGTGAGCATCGGATCGCGGACGCCAAGCGCCATCTGGCGGCTCATGGCATTCCGGTTCGGGAGACAGCGCGGCCGTGACCACGCCCGAGGTTCCGGTCCGGTTCGGCCCTGATGGCTTGATCCCGGCCGTTATTCAAGACGCGACAACGAAGGCCGTGCTGATGGTCGGCTTCATGAACGCGGCGGCGCTGGCCGCCACGCGTGAGTCCGGCCGGGTTCACTTCTGGAGCAGGAGTCGGCAACAACTATGGCGGAAAGGCGAAACCTCCGGCCACGAGCAATTTGTGCGGGATATATTTGTCAACTGCGAGCAAAACAGTCTGCTGGTAACGGTGGACCAAGTCGGCGCCGTCTGCCACGACGGGTACGAGACATGCTTTTACCGGCGGCTCGAGCCCGGAAATCATTTTGCCGTCATGTATGAGCGCGTCTTTGACCCGGCGACGGTGTATGGGCGGGCGACCGATGGCACGCCTGACCTCGCCGGCCTCTCCCGCGCGTACTTCGCGGCGTTCGCCTACCTGCGGGATCACGACCTCTCGTCAGAATCAAGCACCTCGGCCCGGCTTCGCGATCCAATCGTGTCATTCAACCGCCGAATCGCCGAGGAGCTGCGAGAGTTGGCGGGCGTACTCGACGGCAGCCACCGCCACCGAGATTTCCGATCGGACCTCCTGCTCGAAGGCGGACAGGTGCTGTATTGGGTCACGCTGGCCGCCCTGCGCGAGCGGGTCTCGTGGGCCGAGCTGCGGCCCGATCGCGCCCTGGCAACGTGGTCCGACGAGATCGCCGCCGGGACGGCCGGCCGGCTCCTGCGGGCCGAAGCCGGCCGATGGGCCGCGACCGGCCAGCGGGTGCTTGGTCCTGCCCGCTACCACGCCGTGCTCGCCCTCGTAGGCCAAGCCGTTCACGCTGGCGAGATCTCGCCAAGCGAGCTAATCGAGACCGATCTCTCCAACCTGCGGGCAAAGCCCTATCTCCACGAATTTTTCACGGCCGCCGCCGGTTCCGCTGATCCCGCGATGGACAGAGCCTAGACGAGGCCAGGCAACGAGCCACGGGCTCCGCGCTATCCGGCACCGGGAGGTCCCGAGCGACACGCGGCGGACCCCGCGAGGGGTCCGCCGGCTATTCCAATCGGTTGTCGACCTCATCCGCCGGCATCGTTTATGGAGTCGGCGTCGCCACCGGCGCCACGACACTGAAGCCCACCGTGCCGTCGATCAACCAGGCGCCGCCTTCGTTGACGAACACGAAGAGGATCGTTTGCGCCCGGCCGCGCAAGAGCGGATCATCCAGGATGACGAACGCGGCCACCCGACCGTCGACCAGAATGGAGACATCGGTCACCGCGCGGAGCAGGAGCCACTGCTCATCGGGTCTGGCCGTCGGTGTTCCCGCCGGCGCTTGCTCGGCGGCGGAGGTGTCATCCACTGGTACGCCGTAGAAGCCGCGCAGCCCGTTGTCGCTAAAGAGCGTGGCTCCTCGCGCGGCATCCCCGGCATTGAGACACGCCACCAATTCGTAAATCGTCTCTTCGACCGCGAACCGAGTGTCGCCATCGGCCCGGGTGCCGAGCGGAACCGGCAGACCATCCGTCAGCACGAGCTGATGCTCGCCTGCCGCCAACACCGCGTCGATGTCCGCCTGATCTCTCGGATCAACCACGCATTCCTCTGGCAGGGGAACTCGGAAGGATACTTCGTCGCCCTCGTCCCCTTGGGCGACCGCTCCGACCGCGGTCACTGAGAGGATCGTCAGAGTGGCCGCGAGACTGGCGAATCGTTTGCGCACGTTTTGCATCCGTTCTTCCTCACAATGTTCACTATCGTCCGGGGTCCGCCGTCACGATGGCCACTCGGACCCTGACCGTTGCCGGTGCGAGTCGAATCCTATGTCGCCGAGGCTCGTTTGAACCACCTCACAACCACAACCCCCCGCGCCTCCTGGCCCTCCACGGAGAGGCACGGACTACCTTACCGCAGGTTCCGTTCCTGGACACGATCTCGGTCGATCGCCGAATATTGTCGCGAGATCGCCGGGCGAGCTTTCGGAGAGGGTCCTGAGCGGTACGCCCAAGCCAACTCGGAGGGTTCTACATATGCGACATGCTGTCGCCGCCATCTCGGCCGCCGCGTTCCTATTCCTCACGTTCGGACCGACCGGCGCCTCGGCTCAAGTTCTTTTGGATTGCGACTATTTCAACTTTCAGGAGCAAGCCCAAGCCATCCTGGACGAGGATCTGAGCGACCCGAACGTCCTTGATGAAGCCGGGGACGGAATTGCCTGCCCCGATCTGCCGTCCGCTGGGCCGAATCCGGATCTCCCGGAGCGCCCGGCGAATGGGGACTACCAGTGCGTTGACTTCGCCTACCAGGAGATGGCGCAGCAAATCTTGGACGAGGACGCGAGCGATCCCTCGAACCTGGATCCCACCGGAGACGGCATTGCCTGCTCCCGATTGCCTCTCCAGGCGGACTTTACGGACGAAGACGAGCGAGCGGCCCGCCGCGCCGCCCGCGACGACGCGGCGGCCGAGGACGGCGATCGCGAAGCCCGGCAGGCCGCTCGTGACGACGCGACCGCTGAGGCAGACCCCGACCCCGACGCGGGAACGACCGAAGAAGATCGCGAGGCCCGCCGCGCCGCTCGCCAGGCCGACCGTGACGCCGAGGCGGGCGAGTAGCGCTCAACCCGAAGCTCCTTTAGGGTACCAAACGCTGGCGGCGGACGTCCCATGACGTCCGCCGGCGGCGGTTGGACATGCTCTTTGAAGCGGGCAAGCTTACGAGTCCTCTCGAAGCGTGGCTACCGTCGCGCCGTCGCCACCCTGTTCCCGCGGGGCCAGTTGGTGCGTAGCCACCGCGGGGTGGTTGTTCAAGATATCGCGCACCACCTGGCGGAGGGCGCCGGTCCCCTTGCCATGAATAATACGGACGAAGGGCAGCCCCGATCGGTAGGCGTTCTCCAGATAGCGATCCAACATCTCTTCGACCTCGGCCGCTCGGTAACCACGCAGGTCGACCTCGATCGAGACCGGCTCCGTGGCTGTCGGGGTATACACGACCCGGGGCCCGGTAGCCGAGCCAGCGCGTCCCAATCGCTCCAACGCCGATAGCGGTTGCCGCATTTTGAGGGCGCCAAGCATGATGTCGGCCTGATCGTCCGCGACGGCGACGACTTCGCCTTCCTGGTCAAGCGAGACGATCCGGACCCGATCGCCGGCGCGGATCGCCCGTGAGCTGGCGGAAGCCACGGGCGGCCGGATCCGGGTGCGACGAAAGTCTCGGACCGTTTCCGCCGCTTGCTCCACTTCGAGCCGCCTGGTTTCGACATGCTCCCGCGTCGCGGTAACCGTGTCTCGATCTCGTTGTAGCCGGCGCAGCGTCTCCCGGACCTCGGCCAGCTCCGCTTCGGCTTCGGCCAGCGCTTCCGCTCGCGCTCCCTGCCGCTCCCGCTCCGCCTCCCGCAACTCGCGCTCCGTGGCCCGCCGCAACTGGTCCGCGTCGGCGATTGCCGTCTCTGCCCGCGCCACCATGTCGCCGGCGTCGTCCCGCCGCCGCCGGATGTCCTGCAACAGGGCGTCGGCCCTGAGCTCGTCTGGATCGAGCAAGGTCGATGCTTGCTCGATAATCGCCTCCGGCATCCCCAGCCGGCGGGCGATCGCCAGCGCGTTTGATCGCCCCGGCACGCCGATCATCAAGCGATAGGTCGGCGCCAGGGTCGCCACGTCGAACTCGACGCTGGCGTTCTCCACCCCCGGCGTGGTGTAGGCATAGGCTTTCACTTCCGAGTAGTGCGTCGTCGCGATCACCAGCGGGCCGCGTTCGAGCAGAGCCGAGATCAGGGCTCGGGCGAGGGCCGATCCTTCTTGCGGGTCCGTCCCAGCGCCGAGCTCATCGAGCAGCACCAGGCTGTCCGGGGTGACATGCCGGAGCATGCCGATCACGGTCCGCATATGCGCGGAGAAGGTCGAGAGGCTTTGGGCGATGCTCTGTTCGTCGCCAATATCGGCGAAGATGGCGGGAAAGACGGAAACGACCGACCGATCGTCGGCGGGGATGAACAATCCGGTCTGCGCCATCATCGTCAGCAGGCCGATCGTCTTCAGGGCGACCGTCTTGCCGCCAGTGTTCGGCCCGGTGATGAGCAGCACGCGGTACTGCTCACCCAGCTCGACATCGATCGGGACCACGGTCTCGGGATCGAGCAACGGATGCCGGGCCCGGACCAGCGAAATGCGATGGGTGGGGTGACTCTCCGGCACCTCGTCGCCGGCGCTGACGCCGGGCCACAGGTGCGGCCGGTTGGCTCGTAAATCGAACGCCAGCCGGGCCTTGGCCATCGCCAGATCGATCGCGGCGACGGCTTCCACGGTTTGGTTGAGCTCCGCCGCCCGATCGCCGACCCGGCCGCTGAGGTCGTCGAGGATGCGCTCGATCTCATGCTGTTCGTCGAGCTGCCGTTCGCGCCACTTGTTGTTCAGCTCGACGATCTCGAACGGCTCGACAAAGAGCGTCTGGCCGCTGGATGACGTGTCGTGAACGACGCCGGGGAGCGCTGCCCGGGCTTCGGCTTTCACCGGAACCACGTAGCGGCCGTCCCGCGTGGTGATGATCGTGTCTTGCAGGACCGAGGCGTACCGGCCGCCACTGACGAGCGCGTTGAGCCGGTCCATCAACCGGGACTGGGCCACCCGGACATCACGCCGGATCCGCGCCAACTCGTCGCTCGCCGTGTCCAGCACATCGCCGCGGGGGCCGATGGATCGGTTGATCGCGGTCTCCAGGTCTGGGAGCTCAACCAGGTGATCGACAAAGCCCAACAGATGCGGGTACCGCGATTCGGCTTCGGGCAGACGCAGGAACGCCCGGCGCAGATTGCGCGAGGCCGAGATCGTATCCTGGACCAGCAGCAGGTCCGCCGGTTGCAGCCGGCCGCCTTTTTGAGCTCGCTCGGTCAGGCCGCGGATATCGCGGGGGCCGCCGATGGTGACTTCGGGGAAATTGGTCAGGAGGTCCACGGCTTCCGCCGTGACATCCAGCAAATAGGCGACGGTTTCGTGATCGGCGCTGGGGCCGAGCTGCCGGGCTCGATCGGCGGCCACGCCAAACCGGCAGCGACCCGCCAACCGTTCGAGGACGGCGCCGAAATCGAGCTTGGCGAGCACGGCCTCGTGCATTTCAGTCATGGTGTATGTCGAGACCTCTCCGCTGCCGCCGATCCCTCACCTCGTAGTTTAGCGGCTCCACGAGACAAAAACTGCCTTGGAGACGTCCGACCGGATGATGCGGCAGGGCCCGACCTGGCGGAATTCGTTAAATCCGGCTTGACACGAACAAATGTTCCTCCGTATAATAAGGCCACGAATCAACCGCGCGCGAGGTTCCGGCGACGCAGCACCGGATCGCCCCGTGACGAACGTCGGCGCGATGAGAGGGCACCATGAAAGATCTGTCACGGCGACAGCGCGCCATCCTCCAGTTTATCGAGGGCTTCCTCGATCAGAACGATTATCCGCCGACGATCCGGGACATTCAGCGCGATCTCGATATCTCGTCGACCAGCGTGGTTGACTACAACCTCAAAGTGCTCGAGAACCGGAATCACATTCGGCGCAACCGCAACATCTCCCGCGGGATCGAGCTCGTGGGCCGGGTCAATCACCGCAACGTAATCACCATCCCGGTCATCGGCCAGATTGCGGCTGGTCTGCCGATCCCGGTGCCGGGTGACCTCGAGCAGGCGGATTCGGCGGAAACCGTCGAGGTGGGCGCCGACTTCGCGCCGAACGCCGGCCGCGACCTCTTCGCCCTGCGGGTCAAGGGTCATTCGATGATCGACGCCCTGATCAACGACGGTGACGTGGTAGTCCTCCGGCAGCAAATGACCTGCGAAAACGGCGAAACCGTCGCCGTCTGGCTACGCGACGAGAAAGAGACGACGCTGAAACGGTTCTATCTGGAAGGTGAGCGGGTCCGCCTGCAGCCCGCAAACATGACGATGGAGCCGATTTTCACGCCGGCCAACAACGTCGAGATCCAGGGCCGCCTGGTGACCGTGCTGCGCTCCGTCGTCTAGATCGCCCATCATCAAGTTCGATAGCTTGATCGAACCGCCCGTGGCGCTGGACCAGCGCCACGGGCGGTTTTGTCATCCCCGCCCGCTTCGCCGCCCGAGAGCTGAAAGCATCGTGCTATACTCCCGCCGCGTCGGTGGCCGGCGGGCGACCGGGCCGGATGGAGGATCCCCGCGTGGAAGTCGCGCTGCTGACCGGTTTAGGACTCGCGGCGCCGGCCGGTCTGAACGCCTACATCCCGCTCCTCGTGTTGGCCCTGGCCGGCCGCTTCTCGGACACGGTGACCCTCGCCGCTCCCTACGATGTGTTGTCCTCGAACCTCGGCCTCGGCGTCATCTTGCTCTTGCTCAGCATCGAGCTCGTGGTGGACAAGGTGCCGGGGCTCGATCACCTCAACGACCTCGTCAATACCGTGATCCGCCCCGCGGTTGGCGCGCTCCTCATGCTCAGCGTGACCAGCGACGCGGTCTCGATCAATCCGGTCTTGGCGGGCCTGCTCGGTCTTGGCGCGGCGGGGACCGTGCATGCCGCCAAGGTGACCACGCGCGCGACCTCGACCGCGACCACCGCCGGCCTGTTCAACCCGCTGCTCAGCTTCGGCGAGGATGTCCTCGCCGCGGTCTCATCGATCCTGGCGATCTTCGTCCCCCTCGCGGTGCTCATTTTCCTGCTCGGTTTTGCCGGCTTCGCCGTCTGGGCGCTCTTCCGCCGGCGGCGGTCAGCCGTGGCCGGAATCTCTGCCGGTGAGTCACCAACCGTGCCGCGATGAGCGTCAGGGTGTACGCTTTGCCGGCGGCCGGAGCCGGGGATTAGCTGATGGCGACCGTTCAATTCAAGGATTATTACCAAACGCTGGGGCTTGCCCGCGACGCTGACGAGAAGGCGATCCGCGCTGCCTACCGCAAGCTCGCCCGCCAACACCACCCCGACCTCAATCCCAACGACCCTGCCGCCGAGGAGCGATTCAAAGAGGTCAACGAAGCCTACGAAGTCCTCACCGACGGCGACAAGCGCAAGCTCTACGACCGGTTTGGCGAAGATTGGCAACGCTACCGCGACGCCGGCTTCACCGGCGACGAGCCGGCCGGGCGAGCCGGCGGCCGAGCCACCTTCGACCCGAATGACTTTGGCAGTTGGTACACGGGGCAATCCGAATCGCGAGGCGGCCGCACCGGGCGACCGGAGTGGGAATTCCACGATACCGAGAACGGGGACGATGGCGCCGGATTCTCGGACTTCTTTCAGACGCTCTTTGGCGCCCGCGGCCGTGCATCGACCCGTGGCCGAGCCACCGCGTCGTTCCGGCAGCAACCGCGCCGCGGCGAAGATGCCGAGGTGGCGGTGGAGGTGACATTTGACGAGGCGTTCCACGGCACCAACCGCACCGTGCAGTTGCAGACGCGGGAAACCTGCCCGACCTGCAACGGGCTTGGCCTGGTCCGAGAAACGACCTGCCCGACCTGTGACGGCACCGGCATCGTCACCCGGACCAAGACGCTCGAAGTGACAATCCCGCCCGGCGTCGCCACCGGTTCCCGGATTCGCGTCGCGGGCCAGGGTAACCCGGGGGTCAGCGGCGGGCCAAACGGCGACGTCTACCTCCGGACCACGGTGCGCCCCGACTCTCGCTTCGAGCGCGACGGCGACGAGCTGCGAACCGAGGTCGAAATTCCGTTGACCACCGCCGTGCTCGGCGGCGAAACCGTAATCCCGACGCCGACCGGACGAGTGGCCCTGACCATCCCGGCGGAGACGCAGCCGGGCCGACTTTTCCGGCTACGAGGGCTGGGCATGCCGCGGCTGAAGGGCCCGAAAGGGCAACGCGGCGATCTCCTGGCCCGGACCAAGGTGTCATTGCCGGTGCGGCTCAACGAGCGCGAGCGTGAGTTGTTCGAAGAATTGCAACGGCTGCAGGCGGAACGTGCGACATGAGCGAGCGACGGCCGGGCTCAATCGAATCCTGGCAGGGATCGAACCCGCGACGTGAGGTACCGTTGAATCTCGAGCCGCGATACGAGGTGACGGTCGTCGCCGCCCGGACCGGGACGCACATCACGACCATCCGCCGCTACGAGGAGATCGGGTTGGTGCAAGCGATCTCGGTACGGTCTGGCGCCCGGCTCTATTCCGACGCCGATATCGACCGCATTCAGCGGGCTCGGCGGTTAATCGACGACCTTGGCGTGAACCTGGCGGGAGCGGCGGCGATCCTCCAGCTCCGCGAGCAGTTGGTCGCCTTGCAGCAGGAGTTCCAGCTCCTGCGCGATCGCCGTCCCGGCTCATAGCTAGCTCGTCACGCCGCCCCGGTCCCAAACCGGCCTTGGCCTGAACCAGACGGAGGAACAACGATGCCAGCGACGATCGTCATGGGCGGCCAATGGGGTGACGAGGGAAAAGGAAAGCTCACCGACACCCTGGCCGGCGGCGCCGCGATGGTGGTTCGGGCCAACGGCGGCGCCAATGCCGGGCACACCGTCGAGAGTGAGCAAGGGGTGTTCAAGCTGCACTTGATCCCCTCGGGTATCCTCCGGCCGGACTGCACCTGCATCATTGGCGCCGGCGTGGTGCTCGATCCCGCGTCGCTAGTGGGGGAAATGGATGCGCTGCTGGCCCGCGGCGTTAGTCTCGACCGCCTCTGGATCTCCGACCGGGCCCACCTCGTGCTGCCGTTCCATCCCCGGCTCGACCAACTGGAGGAAGAGCGCCGGGGCGAAGCCGGCATCGGCACCACCCTGCGCGGGATCGGCCCCGCCTACGCCGACAAGGCGGCCCGGTTGGGAATCCGAGCGGCCGATCTCCTCGACCAAGCGTCACTCCGGTCGTCACTCGGGAAGGCGCTTGCCATCAAGAATCGGCTACTCACCCTGGTCTATGGCCAGGCCGCGCTTGACCTCGATGCCATGCACAGGGAGCTGATCGACCTTGGCGAACGGTTGCGCCCATACATCAGGCCAACCGAGATGATGGTCCAGGACGCGCTCGACGCCGGGGCGCATGTCGTCGTCGAGTGCGCCCAGGGCGCCATGCTGGACATCGACTACGGCACCTACCCCTTCGTCACCTCGTCCTCACCGACCGCCGCCGGCGCCTGTCAGGGCGCCGGGATCGCCCCGAACCAAGTCAGCCGGGTCCTTGGGGTCTTCAAAGCCTACGGCACCCGGGTTGGCACCGGGCCATTCCCAACGGAGCTGTTTGACGACACCGGTGACACCATCCGCGAACGCGGGCGGGAATACGGCACGACCACCGGCCGGCCCCGCCGCACCGGTTGGTTCGACGCCGTGGCCGCCCGGCAAGTCGTCCGGCTCAACGGCATCACCGACGTGGCCCTGACTCTCCTCGACGTGCTCGATGCCTTCGCTGAGATCAACGTCTGCACCGCCTACGAGTTCGACGGCGCGACGATCACTCATGTCCCGGCGCCGGCCGACGTCTTGGCCAAGATGTCACCTGTTTACACCACGCTGCCGGGCTGGGGCGAATCCACCCGCTTGGCCCGCGCGGCGGCCGAACTTCCCGCCACCGCCCGTGCCTACATCAGCTTCCTCGAATCGGCGATTGGCGCCCCGGTCAGCATGGCCGGGGTCGGTCCCGGTCGGGATGAGCTCGTGGCAATGCGCGATGACGCCGGCGCCGGGCTCCTGGTGCCCGCTTGACTCACACGGAATTCGGGTGGCAGTGTGGTAGTGCCAACGGGCTCCCCGCTCCCACGGTTTGGCCGGGTGCCCCTTGGCGATGGCGGCTAGGGGTGAGGGCTCTCTGTGACACAAGCAATCAACCGAAGTCTAACCCGAGTTATTCACGGAGGTGACGATGAGCGGCCGGTGGTTCCAGAGGGGTTGGCCGGGGTGACTGGCGGCCGGCCAGACTTGGCGACCCAGCCGACCGCTGCTCCAGTACACCAGGGAGCACCGTTTACGACCGCCAACAGCAAGGCCACCGGGTTTCTCAATTCGGGACCAGCACGCCCCCTCCGCTCTTCAGGGCGGCAGGGTAGTTGGCGAGCGTCGAGCACATGAACAGACGACGCGGTCGACATGGCAACGGCCGCTCCCGTTCGCCGCGGTCCATGTCCGGCTCGTCCATCGTACCCCGCTCTGTTCTCCTCGCCCTAGGCGTCCGGGCGCAGATGCCGCCCGAAGAAGGCCAGTGTCTCCGGCGCCGCCGGCGCCCAACTGAACCAGGCATCGTGGGCATACGCCGGGAACCAACTATAGGAGATCTGCACCCCGGCCGCCTGCAGCGCGGCTACCATCCGCCGCGAATGCTCGGACGGGACCACGTCGTCATTACCCTCCTGCAGGATCAGGAACGG
Organism: Chloroflexota bacterium; assembly: GCA_030859715.1. Classification (GTDB taxonomy): domain Bacteria; phylum Chloroflexota; class Chloroflexia; order Thermomicrobiales; family UBA6265; genus JACCYK01. Next base: position 2,746 of record JALZJP010000033.1, on the reverse strand, counting down.
CGCGCTCGCGCCGTCGACGAAGGTGATTGGCGAGAAGTCCTGGTACGCTGCCGGCGCCGGCAATGCCGCCGCTGACCCGCCTAAGATTTCCGCATCGGTCTCCGCCGAGTTCGAATTCGCATTCGGGAACGTGAAGTCGAACAAGCCGCCCATCGTGACCACGCAGGTCGCCTTGCTGGAGTACGACGCCAGCGCCAGGTCACTGTTGTCGCGAGTGTCCCGCGTGCCCAGGAACGCGGCGAGCTGCCCGCCCGAGGAAAACCCAAAGGCGCCGACCCGCTCGGGATCAACGCCGTACGTGGCCGCGTTGGCGCGGACCCAGCGCACCGCCCGCTGGACATCGTCGAGCTGGGCTGGCCAGCGGGTTGTCGGATTTGCCGCATCGAACAGGCGGTACTCGATGCTGAAGGTGGCGTAGCCCGCCTGGGCGAGGCCGGCGGCGGCTTCGCCGTGATCCCACCGGGTGCCCTGGACCAGGCCGCCGCCATGGACCAAGACCACCGCCGGACGAGGGTCCGGGCGGTCCGCCGGCCGGACGACGTTCAGGAGCAACGCACCCCCCTCCACCGTGCCGTACACGACATCATCCTCGCTCTGTAGGGAGGCGGCCGGATCGTCCTGGGCGGCGATCGGGCGCGCGGCTCTGGCAACGACCAGGCCGAGCGCGCTGGCGCCTAGGCCGGCGAGGGCGGTGCGGCGGGTAACCGCGGAACGGGGGCGGGGCAGCGTATCGAAGTGGTGGTCGTCCATCGATGCCTCCAGGCGGCAGGGTTTCGGATCAGGCTTCACCGTACCAGGTGGAAATGAGCCGGGCTATGGGTAATTTTCCCCATTTCTGTTGGACGCGGGGTTGTCGCGTCGATCAGGGAATACCGATGGAGGTGGTCGCGGTAGGGACAGTGGTCGGCCATCCGGCCGGTCATCGCCCCGGTCCGTCCGGTACTAGCGGACGCTGGGAGCCGGCTTCTCCCTGATCCAAGCGGTCACGCATGCGCGTCGCCTGGTCATCGATCCGGGCGAGTCCACGCCTAGTCCCACGGGCGCCCCACGGCTCCGGTGCGGTCTGGCTCGAGCGCGGGTGCTCGCCCCAGACAGCCGAGCGCCGTCCGCCCGGGTGATCGGCGTCACGGCTCCGGTCGAACCCCATGCCGCAAAATACTTAGTTTTCCCCATGTGTTCACGAACCGAGGTCGCTAGGCTACATCCAGGGACGTACATGGACGTCCCCACGCGACGATCGTTCCGGAAAGGACGCGGTCCGCCATGGACTCCCCCAATCCTCGCCGGCCCCGGCTCCTGACGCCGGTCCTCCTTGCCGCGCTCCTCACGCTGGTCGTCCTCGCCGCACTCCTCGGGCGCACGTTCCTGCTCGGTGGGAGCCAGCCCGCGGCGGCGCAGGACGGCCTGATCGCGTTCGAGCGCTACGTGGAGAATGCCCCCGCCCCGCCTCAGATCGCCGTCATCAACGCCGACGGGACGGACCTGATCCCCTTGACCACCGACGGCCGGGCCTTCGACCCGGCCCGGTCACCGGATGGGACCAGGCTCGCCTACTACCTCGTCGACCCGGACAACTACAGGATTGGTGACTTCTTCGTCTCTGGTGACATCTTCGTCATCGACGCCGGCGGGTCGAATTCGACCCGCCTGACCACCGACGGCCGAAACCTCGATCCTACCTGGTCACCGGACGGCACCAAGCTCGCCTACGTCAGCGACCCGGCCAGCGAGTCTGGCGAGATGTACGACCCGCCTGCCCAGATCTTCGTGATGGACGCCGACGGCTCGAGCCCGACGTCCCTGACCACCGACGGCGAAAATCGCGACCCCGCCTGGTCGCCGGACGGCACCAAGATCGCCTATGCCAGTACCCCGGCCGGCGGGGGCAAGTCCGCCATCTACGTGATGGCTGCCGATGGGGCCAACCTGACCCGTCTGACCCCCAGTGACGAACGCGGCCACCAGATGGACCCGGCCTGGTCGCCGGATGGAACCAGGATCGCCTTGGCCAGCAATCGGGAGGATTACGCCCTCCGGATCTACATGATGGACGCCGACGGGGCGAATCTGACCCGCCTCAGCCCCGAATACGGCACGGCGCCAGCCTGGGCACCGGCCGCCGCGGCGGAGGCTCCGTGAACGACCCCGCACTCCGCCCGGCGCGGCCGAGGATCGCCCTGACCGCGGCGCCAGCGGGGCTTCGCCCATCGGCACGCACCGGCCACTTGTGGTGTGACCCGGACGTAGGCTACGAGGCGTCTGGGCGCCTTGCAGGAGATGACGGCCATGATGCAATCGAGTAGGGCGCCGCGGTCGCGCTGGTGGTCAGGACGCGGGACGCGCCGCGGCATGCTCCGCGGCCTGGCCGGTGCCGGTGCCGGTGCGGTGACGCTGTCGGCCCGGGTCCGCGGGCCGGCAGGGGCAGCCCAGGACACCGCCGCGGTCGCGCCGGTCACCGGCCACCCGCGCCTGTGGCTGACCGCGGAGGACCTCCCACGGCTCCAGGCTCGTGCCAGCGCGACCAATCCACTCTGGCAAGACGGCCTCCGCCTCCGTGCCGACATGGCAGCGAGCATCATGGACGATGGCCTCGTTCCCGGCGAGGACACCGGGGGCACCGCCAGGGTCTTTTCATTCTTGGTGAACAGGGGTAGGCTCCGGCAGTGATCCGAACGACGTGAGGAGGCATCCGGTGTCCGCTGCTCCCGTCCCGCCGTTGGTGCCGTATCTGCGGACGGTGCCTGAT
>JALZJP010000030.1 GCA_030859715.1 Chloroflexota bacterium | reverse complement strand
ATCAGGCACCGTCCGCAGATACGGCACCAACGGCGGGACGGGAGCAGCGGACACCGGATGCCTCCTCACGTCGTTCGGATCACTGCCGGAGCCTACCCCTGTTCACCAAGAATGAAAAGACCCTGGGCCTACCGCCAGATGCTTGACGGCGTTGACCATATCCGCGGTGAGCTCGGACGTGAAATTTTCCGGTTGCGGCAACAGGCCAATGCGCTTTACGCGTGCGAATCGCTGGACGCGGTCCAACCGGCCATCATGGCGGGACATCTCATCGGCCAACAGGAAGTGTCGTTCCATTTCTTCGCGGTTTGCGTTGGCCGGATCGAACGACTGTTGCACTTAGCGTCTCGGGCTGCTGGACACACATTCCGACCGGCCGACCAAGCGCTGTTGCACCCATATCGGCAGCTCCGCGATTACTACGAGCACCTTGATGAGCGATTGCCTGGTGGGGGCAACTACGCGCCCGCGGACCACGAGGAGGAGCGTGATGGGCAGTGGTACATCCGAATTGGTCTAGATCTCGATCACCTCGAACGACTTGTGCTAAAGGGGGTTGCAATCGACGTGTCACCCCGCGGAGTGGCGGCTGTCCATGAGGTGCTAAAGCGAAACTGGGAGCAACTATCAATCAGCACGCTAACGCTTGTGCGGAAGCATTTCGAGCGTGATCCATCGAACATCCCGCTCCCTTCCGACGTCAAGCACAATCTACTCGTCTCGCTGGGGCTTTGGAATGAAAAGGAGGATTAGGGAAGCCCCAGATGGGCCTGCAGGTTCGCCTCGATCTGGGATCTGTTCCGGTAGACCTCGGGGAAATTATCGACGGCGAGAATTGCCTGGTGCATGACGGGACTGATCCAGCCGATCACTTCGTGGATATCATGATGCTCTTGTGGCAGAGCGGGACGGTACCAAATACCCTCGTAATGAAACACTCTGTTGCGTAATTCGAGGATTTTCTGCATTCGCTTGTAGGTGTTTTTGAGTGACGGGTTGGACGCGTGCGGAAACACGTCTTGTAATCGGGCAAAATTGTTGGGTCGCCAATAATGTTCTTCGTGTCGGGAGGCGAATAAACTCACCCAAAAGCCAAATGTGAACGCCGCCACCAATTTCCCCGCGGTCAGCGGCGGTTTGTGGGCGGCCTGCCGGAGTGCGTCTGACAGCTTTTCGATTCCGCCAGAATCCAAAACCCCCGGAATGTAGAACCACATGTCGTTCCCATAGTGCTCTGCAAATTCGGTATGAATGCTATTTCGAAGCGCCAGTTCCACCGCGTGTAAACAAGGCATAAGCGCTTCGCCGAGACGAATGTTCCAGAAGTAATTGGTCAGCATCTCAAGATCAGCACCGTTTTCTGGTCGATATGCTTCCAGCCGATCTTCCGAGAGAATTTGGCGCAGCGAATGAGCAAACTGGGCCACTACCATGAGCAATCTCCCCAATCATCTGGAATTGACGAAAGAGTATACCAATGGTATATTTTCATTGTACACCCCGGGTTTCCCCTGACCGCTTTCGAGCGGCCATGATCCCGGGGTTAGATTTTTTCTTGACAACAACCCTCGCCACCATCGTCCTCAATCACCACATCGGCTCTTTGCCGGCATGCCCAACTCGACACTATGACCACCCCGGCGTAACCGGGCGAGCGCGGAACCGGCGCCCGAGCCAGCGCAGGGGGCGGCCGTCGATGGCGGCGAGGCCGAGGGCGATGCAGGCCAGGCCGAACAGGTCGCGCGGGCCGATCCGTTCCCCCAGGAAGAGGACGCCGAGCAGCACCGCGTTCGGTGGGATCAGCAGCGTCACCAGGGAGACATTGGTGGCGCCGGCCCGGCCCAGCACCGCGAAGAAGATGAGGTAGGCGACGGCGGTGCTGAGCAGGGCCAGCGCGATCACCGCCCAGATCACCCCGGCGCTCGGCACGGGCAGGGTCCAGGGGCGATCGACCAGGAACGTGAGCGGCAGCATCACCAGCGCCGACATGCTCAGTTGGCCGGCGGCGATCACCATCGGCGGCAAGCCGCGAAAGCGCCTGGCCCAGATCGCGGAGATGCCGTAGGCGAGGGCGGCGCCAACCACGGCCAGCATCGCCAGCGTCTCGCCGCCGCCGCCGGCCAGGGCGCCCGGTCCGATCATGACCGCCACCCCGGCCAGGCCGATCAGCACCCCGAGCAACCGTTGCGGCGTCAGCTTTTCGTCGCTGGTCGCCACATGAGCGACAAGCACGGTGAAGAGCGGGGTCGTGGCATTGAGAATCGACGCCAGGCCGGAGGCGATCTGGGTCTGGCCCCAGAAGATCAGGCTGAAGGGGATCACGTTGTTGAGAATGCCCATGATGAGCAGCGCCCGCCACGGGCCGGGGTCGGCCGGCAGCCGCCGGCCGCTGAGCAGGACGACCAGGTTGAGCGCCAGCGCCGCCAGCACGACCCGGCCCAAGACCACGGTCAGCGGCGGCAGCTCGCCGACCGCGACCTTCGAGAAGAAGTACGAACCGCCCCAGATCGCGGCCAGGAGCAGCAGCAGCCCCCACTCGACGGGTCCCATGACCAGCTTGACGGCGCCCATCGGCCGCGACATGCCCAATCCTTCACCGGCGTTCAGATTCGCCGGACGTCATCACCACGTTTTCCACTGGAGAGCCAAGCAAGATAATCCGGCCGCGCGGATCCGGTCTTTGAGAAGAACCCCGCCCGGCACGGGCTGTGAGACCGGCGTCCCGGCGCGGACGGTGGTCGACGCCAGGGGCATACAATGCCGGATAGGGATGGCCCGAGAGGGTGGGCCGCGGCCCCATGACGCCGCTAGGCATGTCCGCCATGACGGCCCGCCTGGTAGCTCCGTGAGGAGAGCGCAATCGTGACCACGGCGGCGATCCGGGCCCTGTTCAAGCCAGAACCAGAATCCATCTATCTCGACACCGCGACCTACGGCCTGCTGCCGTCGCCAACCGTGGCGGCGATGCAGCGGGCGCTCCTCCGTTGGCAGGCGGGGAGCGCCGATTTCATCGCGGAGTGGGAGCGGGCCGGCGACGAGTCGCGCGCCCTGTTTGCCCGCTTGATCGGCGCCGGCGAGGACGAGATCGCGCTGGTGCCCACGGTCTCGGTCGGGGTCGGGCCGATGGTGGCCTCCCTGGCGCCGGGAGATGAGGTCGTCGTCCCCGATGCCGAGTTCACCTCGGTCCTCTTCCCGCTCCTGGTCGCGGCCGAGTCGCGCGGCGTGATCGTGCGCCAGGTGCCGTTCGCCGGGGTGGCCGGCGCCATCACCGGGCGGACCCGGCTGGCCGCCTTCAGCCTGGTTCAATCACAGGGCGGCCGCGCGGCGGACCTCGCCGGCATCTGCCAGGCGGCGCGGCAACACGGCGCCAGGGTGCTGGTCGACGCCACCCACGCCATCCCCTTCTACCCGGTCGCGGGCTTTCTGCCCGCCATCGACGTCCTCGTCTGCCACGGCTATAAGCATCTGCTCTGCCCCCGAGGGGCCGGCTTTCTCTATGTCCGGCGCGACGTACAGGACGCCTTGCCGCCGGTCCACGCCAACTGGCGCTCCGTCGCCACGTTCGATGCCGGCTCCTACGGCGGGCCGCTGGCGCTGGCCCCGGATGCCCGCCGGTTCGATGTGTCACTTGATTGGCTGGCCTGGGTCGGTGCCCGGCAGTCGCTCGCCCTGCTGCTGGAATGGCAGGCTGCCGGCGCCCTCACCGCCGCCCATCAGCTTGCCCGCGAGCTGGCGCGCCAGCTCGGCGAGCCTCCTCCCGGCGCCTCAGTCGTCAGTTGCCCCGTGGCCGATGCCGAGACCGTGCTGACGATGCTCGGCCGGGCCGGGATCAGGGCCGGCGCCCCGGCCGGCCGCATCCGGCTGGCGCCGCACGTCTACAACACGGCGGCGGAGATCGACCGGGTGGTCTCGCTACTGGAGCCGTTTGTGGTGGGGGAGAACCGGGCGTAGGTGATGGAACCGAGGCCGCGCCGAGACGAAGCTCGAGGCCGCGGCCGCCGAGTTGAAATCACAAACCAGGGTCAGCACGATAGGGTCGCTCCTCGACCTCCACGCGGCGGCGCCCTGGCCGTCGCTCATCTCCTCGTGCAGCCGCTCCCCATCGATTGCCATGATCCAGCCATCACCGCGTCGTGAGGCGTACAATTCGGAGCAAATGAGGCGACCCGATCCCGATTGGGGAGGAGGCTTGGGGTTGAGGCGAATGCTGAAGGGTTTCGCGGTGGCGGCCACGGCCGGCATGTTCATCGTGCTGCTGATGGGGGCGCTGGTGACCAATACCGGCTCCGGCGAGGGGTGCGGCAAATCCTGGCCACTCTGCCACGGCCAATTCATCCCGGAGTACGCCTTCGAAACGATGGTCGAGTATAGCCACCGCCTCGTCACCGGGATCGAGGGGCTGCTGATCGCCGGGCTGTCCCTGGGCGCCTGGTTGTCGCGGCGCCGGCTGCCGGAGATGAAGTGGCTCGTGCCGTTGATGATCGTCACCCTCCTGCTGCAATCGGGGATGGGCGCCTGGGCGGTGATGTATCCCCAAACGCCGCCGGTGATGGCGCTCCATTTCGGCATCTCGCTCGTCTGTCTGGCCAGCGTCTTTCTCACGCTGCGCGTCATCTTCGAAGGCGACGCCCGGCCGCTGGATCACGCCCCGCCCCCGCCCGGCGGGTTTCGCGGCCTGGCCCTCGTCACCCTGGCCGCCATCGTCGGCGTCGCCTACCTGGGCGCCTTCATGCGGCACAGCGGCACCGAGCTGGCCTGTCACACCTGGCCGCTCTGCAATGGCGAGCTGTTCCCCGGCCTGTCGGGGGCGGTCGGGGTCGCCTTTGGCCACCGCCTGGGGGCGCTGGCGGCGACCGGCTTGGTGGTCTGGTTGGTCGTGTGGGCGGGCCGCCTGCGACCTGCCCGGCCGGACCTGGCCCGCATCACCACGATCGGGCTAGGACTGATCCTGATCCAGTCCCTGATCGGCGGCGTGGTGATCATCTCCCGGCTGACCTTTGCCAGCACCATCCTGCACGCGGCGGTGATGGCCCTGCTCTTCATCACCGTGGCCGAGCTCTGCCGCCGGGTGCTGCCACCGGCGGCCGCTGCCGCGCCGCGGCCGGCCCCGTCCGCCACTCCGGCGCTGAGCGCCAAGGCGTAGCCTCAGGTCGTAATCGCCTGATCGTCGCCATCGGCACGAAGCTCGGGGCTAAAGCCGCCGAGCTGAAAACACAAACCCGGCTAGAAGCCGGCTCGGACCCGTAGTTTCGGGCATGACCTGGAGGTTATCCCTGCTTTCGAGGAAGTGTCAGTGTCCTTTAGGGCGGTTTGTGTCGTTAGCTCGGGGATGTATTCCCGAGCTTGGCGAGCCGGCAACCGCCCGGCCGGCTGACACGAATGAAACCGGCTCGTCGTATCCCAACCGACCCATCCCGCATCCTCCTCGCGATGGTGTCCGTACATGCCGAAAAGTGGCTGCATGGGGCCGAAAATGGTACAATTGGGCATGCGCCGATCGGCCCCTGCCCGTGTTGCTCAATTCCGTCGACGCCGATTTGAGCGGCTGGTGGCGAGCGCATTAGACGACCTGCCGCCGGCGATCGCGCGCATGCTCGATAACGTCGAGGTCGTCATCGAAGACGAGCCGACGCCGGAGCAGGCGGGGCCACGGCCGGCGGCGGCCACGGCGGACGAGACCGTGTTCGGCCTGTACGAGGGGGTGCCGCGAAGTGAGCGCGGCCACGCCTATTCGCTCGTCCTGCCGGACAAGATTACGATCTTTCGCGGCCCGTTGGAGCGTTCGTTCCCATCGCCGGCCGCGATCGCGCGGGAGGTCCGGATCACGGTGGCGCACGAGCTGGGTCATCATCTCGGCTTCGAAGAGGACCGCTTGGCTGACCTGGGGCTGGGGTGAGCGGCATAGCCAGGCGTGGCCACAACGCCGTCGGCGCGAACACCGGGAGAGAGGAACGAGGCATGCAGCGCGGCGTCAGCGCCGAAGCCCGGGGCGCGATCCCCGGCATCTTTCAAACCATCGCCACCGCGATGTCGCTGCTGCTCGTGCAACCAGTGCTCCTGTTGGTGCCGCTGGCGGTCGATCTCTCCCTCTGGCTGGGCGTTCGCATCTCGCCGGAGCGGTTGGTCGAGCCGCTGGCGCTGGTGTTGGCGGCGCAGCCCGGGGCGGAGGCCGGGGCGCTCGGCACGTCGCTCGGCGGGATGAGCCAGAGCGGCAACCTGATCGACTTCATCGGTTGGTTCGTGCCGTCCCTGGTCGGCTCGATCGGGGCGGCCGGCCTGGCCGCCCCCTGGGCCAAGCCGTTGCTTGAGCCCGGTAGCCTGGGCGGGTCGCTCCTGCTGGCCGTGGGGTTCGCGGCCCTGGGCGCGCTCGGGCTGATGACGCTCCAGGTGATGATGGCGCGCCTGATTCGCGACGGGGCGCCGCTCGGCCCCGGCTTGGCGCGGATGATCGGCCTGGCGACGATCCGGTATGCCGGCTTCCTGGCCCTGCTGATCCCGGCGCTGATCATGGCGATCGTCGCTGGATCGTTGGTGGCGAGCCTGTTTTCGGTGATTAACTTGTTCCTGGCGTCGCTGGTCGTGCTGGCAATGGCGATCGTGGTCGTGAGCGCGGCCATCCTGCTGACCTTCGTGGTCGATGCCATCGCGCTGGCCGAGGTGGGGCCGGTCCGGGCCGTGGAGTTGAGCGTCGGCGTGGTTCGGCGCTTTCCCTGGGGCTCGATCGGCCTCCTCCTGGTCAGCGGGGTCAGCCTCGTCACCCTGCCGGAGCTGGCGCGGCGCCTTGGCGCCGGATCGATCGCCGGCGTCATCGTCGCTATCCTGGTGTATGCCTTTATCGCGACCGGGCTGGCCTTGGCCCGGATGCAGTTTTTTGCCGACCGCGTGGAGCAAGGTCAACCCGGTCTCGGCCGAAGCCCGCAACGTTGAGTGAACGTGAAATCGAGTCGCGCCGGCTCCCTCGCCGCGCCTACAGGAAGCATCGATCCAATTTAATCGTCAAGAGGAGACAGTGAGCGTGGCAACGACAACCGCGAAGAAGCCGAAGACCCCATTGTATGACGCGAGCACGATTCAAGTCCTGGAAGGGCTGGAGGCGGTCCGCCGCCGGCCCGGTATGTACATTGGCAGCACCGACCAGCGCGGCCTGCACCACCTGATTCGCGAGGTCGTCGACAACTCGGTCGACGAAGCCCTCGGCGGCCACTGCGACACGATCATCACCCGGATCGGCGCCGACAACGTGGTCACCGTCACCGACAATGGGCGCGGCATCCCGGTCGACAAGCATCCGAAGCTGAACAAGTCGGCGCTGGAGGTCATCATGACCGTCCTCCACGCCGGCGGCAAGTTCGGCGGCGGCGGCTACAAAGTCTCGGGCGGCCTGCATGGCGTCGGCGCCTCGGTCGTCAACGCCCTCTCCGAATGGTGCCGGGTCGAGGTCCGCCGCAACGGCAAGACCTACCGGCAGGACTACCAGCGGGGGGTGCCCGTCAGCGCGGTCAAAGTCGTCGGCCCGGCCGGCGCGGACGACCACGGCACGACGACCTCGTTCCTCGCCGACACCGAGGTGTTCGTGGCCGGGCTGGATTACAGCTACGAGCTGCTCATCCAGTGGTTCCGGGAAATCGCGTACCTGACCCGCGCCCTCCGCTTGACCTTGATCGACGAGCGGACCGACCGCGAGATGACCTTCTACTTCGAGGGCGGCATCGTCTCCTTCGTCCGCCACCTGAACCGGAACCGGCATGTGGTCCATGAGCGGCCCTTCTTCGTCCAGCGCGAAACCCCGGCCGGCCAGGTCGAGGTCGCGCTGCAATACAACGATACCTACGGCGAGTCGACGCATACCTTCGCCAACAACATCAACACGATCGATGGCGGCACCCATCTCTCCGGCTTCAAGTCGGCCCTGACGCGGACGATGAACGACTACGCCAAGCGCAACGGGCTGCTCAAAGGCGACGAGACCCTCTCCGGCGACGACGTGCGGGAGGGGCTGACCGCGATCATCTCGGTCAAGCTGGAAGAGCCGCAGTTCGAGGGCCAGACCAAGGCCAAGCTCGGCAACGCCGAAATGGCGGGCGCCGTCCAGACCGTGGTCAACGAGTCGCTGGGCGCCTTCCTCGAGGAGAACCCGCAAATCGCGCGGCGGATCATCGAGAAGTGCATCAACGCCGCCCGCGCTCGCGAAGCGGCCCGCAAGGCGCGCGAGCTGGTCCAACGCAAAGGCGGCCTCGACAGCTTCAGCCTCCCCGGCAAGCTGGCCGATTGCTCCGAGCGCGACCCCTCGCGGGCGGAACTGTATATCGTCGAGGGCGATTCGGCCGGTGGTTCAGCTAAGCAAGGTCGAGACCGTCGTTTTCAAGCGATTCTTCCGTTAAGAGGAAAAATACTTAACGTTGAGAAGGCGCGACTGGACAAAATGCTCCAGAACAACGAGATCCGAACCCTGATCACCGCGCTGGGCACGAGCATTGGGGAGCAGTTTGATATTTCCAAACTGAGGTATCACCGTGTCATATTAATGACCGACGCTGATGTTGATGGCGCGCACATCAGAACGCTGCTGTTGACCTTTTTGTTCCGAAATTTGGAGCAGTTGATCCTCGATGGGCACATCTTCATCGCCCAGCCGCCGCTCTACCGGGTGCGGGCCGGGAAGGACGAGGAATGGGTCTACACCGAGGAGCAGCTCAAGGCCGCCCAAGGGCGGCTGGGAGAGAAGGCGGAAGTCCAGCGCTACAAGGGGTTGGGCGAGATGAACCCGGACCAGCTCTGGGACACGACGATGGACCCGGCCCACCGGACCCTGCTCCAAGTCACGATCGAGGACAGCGTCGAGGCGGACCAAACCTTCGACATGCTGATGGGCGCCGCCGTCCCGCCCCGCAAGAAGTTCATCCAAACCCACGCCCGCGACGTCCAAAACCTCGACTTGTAGGGGAGATGGTAGCCGCGGAGAGCACGATGCCGATTGGGGCTCGGCTCTCCGCGGCACCGTTCGGGGCAATTCGCTGAAGATGCCTCAATCCCGGTACGCCCGCCCTCGCGGCTCGATGCTGAGGACGAGCACGTCGCCGGTAGCCCCGTCTCGGGTGAAGCGGATACGCCAGTCACCGACTCGGAGTCGCCATTCGTCCTCGCTGCCTTGGAGCTTCTTGACGTCACCCCGCGGCGGCTCCGCCACCAGACGATCCAGCGCCCGAAAGACGCGCTGACGCATCACGGCGTCGAGACGGCGCAGGTCGCGAACGGCGCCGGGGTGGAGCGTGTACTGGCGAGCGGAGGTCACGCCAGCAGAGCCCGCTTCGCTTCCGCCGCCGAGATCCGCTCGCCCCGCCGGAAGGCGTCGCGCGCGGCGGCGGCGGCGCGGTCTTGCTCCGGCGTCGAGGGCTCATCGTCTTCTGGCGCGGCTGCCAGGAAGCGAGCCAGCGAGTCGTCCGGGGAAGTTCGCAGGGATTCCAAGTACCGCCGCGCCGCGGCCAGCTCGCCCTCCGGCAGGGCATCGACCAGCTCATGCACCTCGTCGCGAACGCTCATCGCTGGCTCTCCTCATCCTTCAACAGGATACGCCCTCATACCGCCCGTGGCCCCGCCCCGCAAGAAGTTCATCCAAACCCGCTCCCGCGACGTCCAAAACCTGGATGTGTCGGAGCGACACTAACTGCCAAGCGCTCTTCGGGCCGCCACGGCGCGCCGTGGCAGACGCTGGAACCATCCATTCAGCGAACTGGCTTCCGATTTCCGACCGAGAAGTCATCCCGGCATCTCCCGCGGGTTGCCCGTTCGGGTCAGTCGCTCACGCCACGTCCGGCACTGAATCGAAGACATGGGGCGTCACGCCTGGCACCCGTGAAAGCGCGACATCAAACGTTGCCAGCTCGTATCCCCGCAACTCGGCATAGGCGGCGCCAAGCGCGTCCGGGAAGCTCAGTTTTGGGTACGCCACCCAAAGCTCAAGCGCGCGTAGGCAAATCTCCTTGGCGATCACCTTGAAGCCGCGCGCCCGGAGAAGACTTTGTATGCCAAGTTGGACCACTGATCGTGGAACATCGTAGTGTCGAGCGTCGGAGAGAATGAACACCACCTCCGCTAGAATCGCCTCGGACGTGGTGATCTCCACCTCACCCGCTTCCGCCTGCCGAAACAGTGTCGCGGCGCGGCTGGCGTTGCTTCGATCATGGACTGTTGCCGGCTGAATGAGGTGACGCAAGAACACGTTTGCGTCAACGAAAATCATTCCAGCCCCTCACGCATCCGCTGGACAACCGTGTCCGCATGGGTCGACATCGCCTCCTCTATGAGGTCGTCAAAATCTTCGGTCACGAGTCCAGGCGGCGAGGGAATCATGCCGAAGACCGACATGACATTGTGCTCCAGCCGGCGCAACTCCGCCTGTTGATTATTTACCACAATCGTGATTCGATCACCGGGATCAAGCCCGAGCTCGCGCCGGACCGCGGCCGGCAAGGTTAGCTGCCCTTTGCTCGTCATTTTCGCTACGTATTCGCGCATTTTCGTTTACTCCTTACGTCGCTGTAATTGTAATGCGCTTGTCCCGTGTTGGCCACTTCCTCACCGTTGGTCACTCGCCACGGAGTGCTGTGCTAGCATCCTCCACCATGGGGCAACCGGCCGCGACGATCGGTGAGGAAGATGTGTTGGTGAACATCGCGGTGGACGCGGCCGGCGGGGATCACGGACCAGGGGTGGTCGTGCCGGGGGCGATCGCGGGGGCACGGCGGGCTGGGGTCGGCCTCATTCTGACCGGACCGGAGGGCGAGGTCCGCGCGGCGCTGGCGGCGGTCGATGCCGGTGGGGTGGCGGTCTCCGTGGTCGATGCGCCGGAGTCGATCGCGATGGACGAGCCGCCGGCCCAGGCGGTGCGGCGGAAGCCGCGATCGAGCATCGTGGTCGCGATGAACGCGGTGAAGGACGGCAGTGCCGCGGCGATGATCTCGGCCGGCAATAGCGGCGCCGTGATGGCGGCGGCGCTGCTGGTGCTGGGCCGGGTGCCCGGCATCGACCGGCCGGCCATCGCCGGGTTCATCCCGACCCGCGAGGGCCGGTGCCTGCTCCTCGATTTGGGCGCGGTCACCGATCCGAAGCCGGACAACCTGGTTCAGTTCGCGCGGATGGGTAGCCTCTATGTCGAGCGGGTGCGCGGCGTCGCCCGGCCCCGGGTGGGGCTGCTCAGCAACGGCGCGGAAGCGGCCAAGGGCAACCAATTGGTGCGGGATGTCTATCCCCTGCTGGCGGCGACGCCGGGGGTCACGTTCATTGGCAACATCGAGGGCAACGATCTGACGCGGGGCGTGGCCGACGTGGTCGTCACCGACGGCTTCACCGGCAATGTCGCCCTCAAGGTGGCGGAAGGGGTCGCCACCTTCGTCGGCGACCTCCTCCGGGCCGAGGTCACCGCCACCCCCCCACGGAAGCTCGCCGCCTTGCTCTTGCGGCCCGCCTTTGGCGCCCTCCGGTCCCGGCTCGATTACGCGGAGACCGGCGGCGCCCCCTTGCTGGGGGTCAATGGCATCGTCATCATCGCCCATGGCCGCTCGAACCAGACGGCGATCGCCAATGCGGTCGCGGTCGCCAAGCAGAGCGCCGACCATGATGTCACCAGCTCCATCGCGACCCTGGCCGCGTCTGACGGCGGTTAAACGTTCTCCCGCGGGATTGGGGGCGATTCGCCGCTTAGCTGCCCTCGACCGCCCGCTTGAGCTGGGTCCCGGCCCGGAAGGCGGCGCTCTTGCGGGGGCCGATCTTCATCGGCTCGCCGCTGCGGGGGTTGCGGCCATCGCGCGCCGCCCGCTCGACCACGCGGAAGGCGCCGAAGCCGCTGATGTTGACCTCTTCGCCCTTGGCCAGCTCAGCCTGGATCGTATCGATCATCGCGTTGACGGCGGCGTTTGCCTGCGCCTCGGTCAGCCTGGTCTCGCTCGCCACCGCCCGCACCAAATCTTGCTTCCGCATCACCATTCCTCCTCCAACTTCACCAACCACTCGTGGTCAACCCGCCGCGTCGCGGACGCCGTCCGGTTGTAGGCGGGGAGTCTACCACCAGCGGTCACGGGAAAAAAGGGCCTCCCGAGGCGGACATTGTCCCGCTCAGGCGCGCTTGGGGGGCGCCGCCGCCCGTCGCTGCCGCGCCGCCTCGAACAAGATGACGGCCCCCGCCACCCCGGCATTCAGCGACTCGACGCCGGCCGCGAGCGGGATCGCGGCCGTCGCGGTTCCCAGGGCGAGGCCGGCGGCGCCCACCCCGGCGGTCTCGGAGCCGATGATCAGGACGGCCGGTTGCCGCCAGTCGATCGCGTCGTAGGGTGTCGCCGCCTGCCCCGTGGCGACCACCCGGAGCGGGCAGCGAGCCACGATCACGCCCCGCGCCGCGTCATCCAGGATCCGCAACGGCAGGCGGAAATGCGCCCCCATGGCGGCCCGCACCACCTTTGGGTTGAACGGATCGACCGAGTCGGCGGTCAGAATGGCCGCGTCCACCCCGGCCCCGGCGGCGGCCCGCAGCAGCGTGCCCAGGTTGCCGGGATCACGCAAACGGTCCAGTACCAGGTACAACGGCGTCGCCACGTCGCGAATCGGCAGCTCGGGGGCGGCAAAGACGGCCAACACGCCCTGGGGCGTGTCCACCTCGCTGAGCCGGTCAAAGAGCTTGGCCGCGACCCGCCGGACGCGGATCCCGGCCGGGAGCGCCACCGCGCCGGCGTCGTCTTCTCGGATCAGGACGAGGCGCGGCGTGGCGCCGGTGGCCAGGGCGTCCGCCACCGCCAGCCGCCCTTCAACCACGAACGCCCGCTCCGCGGCCCGGCGATCACGCCGGCGGAGCGAGCGAACGAAGGCGATCGTGGGGTTCGCCGCGGCGCGAATGATGTCGTCAGCCGGGACGGACGGCGGGCGATTCACCCCGATTGGCTAGACATGGGTCGAGCCGGGCAGGGCTTGCTTGGCAACCCGCACGATGTCGCTGAAGGCCGCGCTATCGCGGACCGCGAGATCGGCCAGGATCTTGCGATCGACCGCCACCCCGGCCAGGCTCAGGCCCCGGATCAGCTTGGAGTAGGAGAGGCCGTTTAGCCGTGAGGCGGCGTTGATCCGAATGATCCAGAGTCGCCGAAAATCGCGCTTGCGATTCTTGCGGTCCCGGTAGGCATAGGTGAGGGCGTGCATCAACGATTCGTGGGCACGCTTGTAGAGCCGGTTGTTGGTGGCGCGGTGACCTTTGACCTGCTCGAGCACTTTCTTGTGCCGGCGGTGGGAAGTCACCCCACGCTTGACGCGAGCCATCGAAATTCCTCCATCATCGTCAACCCGGATGCGCCCGGCGCCGAACCTTACAGGCCGTAGGGCAAGAGGCGTTGCACCTTCTTCCGGTTCGACTCGTCGAGCGGCAGCATCCGGTCGAACATACGCTTCACCCGCGGCGCCTTCTTGCGCCGGTTGTGGCTCTTCATACCTTTGGTCCGCATGATCTTACCGGTGCCGGTGATCTTGAAGCGCCGCTTGGCGCCCTTATGCGTCTTCAGCTTCTGCTTGGTCACGACGGGCTGCCCCTTCCTTCTCGGTCTGGCTCTGCTTTGGCTTCAGCGGGTTCAGAAACATCGTCATCGTGCGCCCTTCCATCCGCGGTTGGGCTTCGACCGTGCCGTGGGGGCGCAACTGCTCGGCGAGCTGGTCCAGCAGGCCACGACCGATGTCCGGATGCGCCATCTCCCGACCGCGGAAGAGGACGGTGAGCTTCACCTTGTCGCCGCCGTCGAGGAATTTCCCGGCCTGGCGCCCTTTGGTCTCGAGGTCGTGATCGTCGATCTTCGGCCGGATGCGAACCTCTTTCAGCTCAATGACATGTTGATTCTTGCGCGACTCACGCTCTTTGCGGCTTTGCTCATAGCGAAACTTGCCGTAATCCATCAATCGACAGACGGGGGGCATCGCGTTCGGCGCCACCTCGACCAGGTCGAGCCCCCGTTCGCGGGCCATCTGCAACGCATCGAACGTCGGGATCACCCCGACCTGCGTGCCTTCTTCATCGATCAACCGGACTTCGCGAATCCGAATCCGCTCGTTGACGCGAGTCTGTACGGGCCTGGAAATGGCGTACCTCACTTGCTGTTGTCGTGCGTTCTCCAGCCAACCAGAACGCTGGAGGCAACCATCACGCGTGGTTGCCGGGCTGATGCTCTCACACGGATACGGCAAAGACTACGAAGTGCCAAGCACAGAAAAGCACCGGTTTCCAATGACCGGCGTTTCCGCCCCTGGCAAGGGTTAAATGGTAGCACGAGCCCCGACTCCGGGTCAATCATTTCCGCCGGCCGGGGCCGCCGCTCATGCCACCAGGTCGCGCCCGTCGCCGAACCGCTGGAACTCGCCGGTCTCGACGATGTCGCGCAGGTGGCCGGCGACCCGCCACAGGTCGTGGTACGACGTGTAGAGGGGGATCGGCGCTAGGCGGATGACGTCAGGGGGCCGGAAATCGGGCACCACGCCGCGCGCCTTGAGGGCGCGTCCGATTTGGGCGCCGGCGTCATGCTCCAGGGCGACGTGGCCGCCGCGCCGCGCCGGTTCGCGGGGCGTGCCGATCCGGTAGCCGATCGCCGGCGTGGTCAGCCCCAGCGTCGTCACGAGCTCGATCAGATACCCGGTCCGGGCGAGTGATTCGGCCCGGATGCGGTCGATGCCCGCCTCGGCGAAGATGCGGAGCGAGCCAAGCAGCGGCGCCGTGGCCAGCACCGGCGGCGTGCTGATCTGCCAGGCCCCGGCCCCGGCGGCGCCCTCCCAGTCGTGCCGCATATCGAACTGCCGCTCCTTCTGGTAGCCCCACCAGCCGGCGAGGCCGGGGGTGATGCCAAAGTGGCGGCGATTGACATAAAGACCGCCGACACTGCCCGGCCCGGCATTCAGGTATTTGTAGGAGCACCAGAAGGCGAAATCGACTCCCCACTCGTCAAATTGATGCGGCACCGCGCCGACCGAGTGGGCGCAGTCGAACCCGATCGGGATGCCCCGTTCCCGCGCCGCCGCCGCCAACCCCGCCAGGTCGAGGAGCTGGCCGGAACGGTAGAGCACCGACGGCAGGAGGACGAGCGCGACCTCGTCGCTCATCGCCGCCACGATATCCGCCTCCGCCACCGTCCGCCCATCCCGGCTGGCAACGAGGACGAGGTCGGACCCCGGATCGCCGCCGCGGAGGCGGATCTGATTGCCGAGGGCATAGACATCGGAGGGGAAATCGAGTCCGGTGGCGACGATTTTCCGGCGCCGTCCCGCCGGCTGGTAGAAGGTCGCGACCAGGGCGTGGAGGTTGACCGTCGTCGTGCCGGTGACGACGACCTCGTCCGGCCCGGCCCCGACCAGCGGCGCCAGCAGCGCCCCCAGCTCCTCGCCGAGCGTGAACCAGGGCGGTTCGGCTTCCAACCAGCCGCCGATCCCCAGCCGCTTCCATTGCTCCAACGCCGCCAGCGTCGTTGCCTCGGCATCGCGCGACAGCAGCCCGAGCGAGTTCCCATCGAGATAGATCGTCTCCGGCGGCAGGTAGAACCGGTCGCGAAACCGCGCCAGCGGATCGGCGGCATCGAGCGCCATGGCGTGCGCTTCAGTGGTGAGGTCGGGCCCGGAACATGGTTCGGCTAACATGCGATCAACTCGGGTGCCTCGGGACAGGCCGTGTGCCAAGTTTCAACGCCACGCCGCCGTTTTGCGGTCCATGGACGACCGGAAAGAACGGCTGAGCGACGTAACCCGGCAGCACGGGTGGCGGAACCCGGCCGACCCCGCCGGGTATGCCCAGGGATGCCCATCCCCGCGGCATCCAGCGTCTCATGGGGCAACGCAGACGCCCCTCTTGCAGACCTGGTTGGGCTTGCAGCGCTTGCCGCAGCGGCCGCAGCTCTTCTCGTCGGTCTTGAGGTTGACGCACTTGCCGGCGCAGTTGGTCCGCCGGCCGGCCGGACAGCACCGGGCGTCGGGCTGGCCGCTGCACCCGGCCTTGCACACGGCGCAGACCGAGCCGTCCTGGCACTGGGTGTCGCAATTGCCGCAGTGTTGTTCGTCGGTCTTGAGGTTGGCGCAGGTCCCGCCGCAATCGGTCCGTCCCGGCGAGCAGCACGTCTCCCCGCCACCCGTGTCGGGAGGAATGCAGGCGCAGGTGAACGCACCAGCGGTGTTCGTGCAGGTGGCGTTCTGGTCGCAGTTGTGGCTGCCCTCCGTGCATTCGTCGATGTCGACGCACCCGGCTCCATCGTCCCGGTAGCCAGCGTCGCACTCGGATTGGGCGGCGGGCGGGCCGAGCAATCCGGCGGTCACCGCTCCGGCCAGGCCGCGCAGGACCTGGCGGCGGGAACGGGCGGCGACGAGTCGAGCGAGCCGATCGAACCGCGATCCATCCATGATGCACCTCCGCGGCGATGTCGAGGGAAGCAGCCGCGACCCCGCCCGCGGCGACCGCCATCGTACCACCTGCCACGCCGCCGACAAGCCCTTGCCTCATTCCGCGCCGGCGTGGCCGCGAGCGAGAGCAGCCCGAGCGCGTTGCCGTCCACGTCGATCACGTTCGGCGGCAGGTAGCATCAATCGCGGTATCGCGCCAGCGGATCGGCGGCCGCAAGCTCCACCCAGAAATCACATCGATGCCCGGCGATCGCATCAATACCAGCCGCGCCCGGCGCCAATCCTTGCACGAACGGCACCGGATCGTCGTTCGTGAACGGCTCCCAGGCCGGTAAGCCCGGCCCGTTCGGGTCGCCGGTCCGGGCGAAGTTCGCCCAGTACTGAATCATTTGGGTCGACAGCTCGCGCTGGTCGGCGGTCAGCGGCTCGGGGGTGCCAAGGCCGGCACGGTCAAACAGGTAGAGCAGCTCGGAGGCATGGTACGCGCCCAGCGGGATTTCCGGCGGCTCCGGGAAGGTGCGGGGGGCGTCGCGATCGTCGAAGCGATAGGCGAAGGTGGGGACGCCGGCGGCGAAGAGGCGATGTCCTTCCAGGATGGGGCAGGCCCAGACCCGGTCGGTAACGACCGCCGCCCAGGCCAGGCCGGGCGTGTCGTAGTCCTCCACGGGATATTCGGCGACGATCCGCCCGGCATCGTCGCCGAAGGCGGTCGCGAGCTGCTCCTGGTAGTAGGCGGCGGTGATTGGCCGCGGATGGAAGGCGGCCCACATCGTGCCTTCATCCCGCGTGTGGCCGGCCAGGACCGGCACCTGGTGGAACCGGCCCTCGGCTAGTGCCCGCTCCGGGCTCTCCGGCAGGAGCGGGGTGCCGAAGCCGGGCCGGGTGAAGATGGCCGTCCCCGCCAAGAGATCGGCCGCCGGCAGGGCGCGCAAGCACGCTACCGCGGTGGCGGGATCGCCGCAGCCGGCCCCAGGGGCCACCGCGGCGCCGATCCCCTCGATCTCTTCGATCGTCGGCCAGGTCGCGAGCTCCGGGACGCCGGGGAAGAAGGTGTTGGCCGGGGCATCGCCGATGCAACCGCCGCTCTGGATGATGGCCCGGTGGAACAGCCCCGCCGCCGGGGGCGAGGTGAGGTGGGCGCAAATGCTGACGGCGCCGCCCGACTCGCCGAACAGGGTGACGTTGCCGGGATCGCCGCCGAAGGCCGCGATGTTGTCCCGCACCCAGCGCAGGGCGGCCTGTTGGTCCTCCAGCCCGTACCCGCCGCTATTCGCAAGCTCCGGATGGGCAAAGAAGCCGAGGATGCCGAGCCGGTAGTTCACGGTCACGACGACCACATCGCCCGCGACCGCCAGCCGGCGGGCATCATGGTCGCTGCCGGCGCCGCCGACGAGACCGCCGCCATGCACCCAAACCATCACTGGCTTCAGGTTCGTCGGATCAGCCGAGCGGGGGGTGGTCACGTCAAGCACGAGGCAATCCTCGTCCTCGCTCCGCGGCCCGTTGTACTCGTCACCCACCTGCGGGCAGCGGCTGCCCGGCGCGGTGGCGTCGCGCGGCGCCGTCCACGGGCTAGCCACTCGCGGAGACCGCCAGCGTAGCTCACCGACCGGCGGCGCGGCATAGGGGATCCCCTGGAACAGCCGGTAGTCCTCCGCCACGGTGCCCCGCACCGGCCCGGCATCCGTCACCACCACTGTCTCATCCGTCGTTTGCGGCGTTCGCGGGTTTGGTGTCGCGCCCAGCGCGGCCGGCATCGTGATGGTCAGGATCAGCAGCGCGATCGTCAATGCCGGCCACCGCTGTTTCCACCCGAGTTTCGTCATTTCACGTCCCTTCGTCACATGTCACGATGCGCCCGCGCATCCGTTTCCCGGGCGATCCCCGCGGCCGCGACGCCCTGGTGG
>JALZJP010000026.1 GCA_030859715.1 Chloroflexota bacterium | reverse complement strand
ATCAGGCACCGTCCGCAGATACGGCACCAACGGCGGGACGGGAGCAGCGGACACCGGATGCCTCCTCACGTCGTTCGGATCACTGCCGGAGCCTACCCCTGTTCACCAAGAATGAAAAGACCCTGGGTACGATGTCGGGGATGGCCGCTAGGCCCGGCAGCTCGGTGCCTTCTAAGAGTTCCAGCGAGGCGCCGCCGCCGGTCGAGATGTGATCAATCCGATCCGCCAACCCCGCTTGCTCGACCGCGGCCACCGAGTCGCCCCCGCCAATCACGGTGTAGGCCGCCGCCCCGGCCACCGCCCGTGCCACGCCACGAGTGCCGGCCGCGAACCGCGATTGTTCGAACACCCCCATTGGCCCGTTCCAGAAGATCGTCTTGGCACCGGCAATCGCCTGTTCGAAGGCGGTGATGGTGGCGGGGCCAATATCGAAGATCGATTCGCTGGCGGGGACCGCCGCCACCTCGACGATGCGGCCCGGCCGCTTGATATCGGTCGCGATCACGACATCGACCGGAAGCAGGATGTCCTTTTGCGTGGCTCTGGCGGCGGCTAGGATCTGCTTGGCATCGTCGACCCGCTCTCGTTCCGCAAGCGACTCGCCGATGTCGACGCCGGTCGCCAACAGGAACGTGTTCGCCATCCCGCCGCCGATCAGGAGCGTATCCATCACCTTGAGCAGGCTCCCCGCGACCGCCAGCTTGTCGGAGATTTTGGCCCCGCCCAGAATGGCGACGAACGGCCGCTCCGGTTGGTCAAGCAGTCGCGACAGCACATCGACCTCGCGCTGGAGGAGGAAACCGGCATAGGCCGGCAGTTCCCGCGCCACGCCGACGGTCGAGGCGTGCGCCCGGTGGGCGGTCCCGAAGGCGTCGTTGACGAAGAGGTCGGCGAGGGCGGCGAGGGCTTTCGCCAGGGCGGGGTCGTTTTGCTCTTCGCCCGCCTCGAAGCGGACGTTTTCGAGCAGCAAGACCTCGCCAGGAGCGAGTTGCTCGGCGGCGGCGGCGGCCTCGGGACCGACGACGGAGCCGACCGTGGCGACGTCCCGGCCCAACAGCTCCGAAAGGCGCTTGGCGACCGGCGCCATCCGGTACTTGGCGTCCGGCTTCCCCCGCGGCCGTCCCAGATGGCTCACCAGGATCGTCCGCGCACGGTGGTCGATCAGGTACTGGATCGTCGGTAGCGAGGCCCGGATCCGGGTATCGTCGCCGACCGCGCCCTCGGAGAGGGGGACATTGAAATCGACCCGGACCAAGACCCGTTTACCCGCGAGGTCGGCCTCGGCGATTGAGCGTTTCGGCATCTGGATCGGTCCTCGGCGGCTGGCGGGGTTTAGACCGGCCGCGGCTCCGCCTCGACCATGACGGCCACGCCTGCTTCGGCCACGACGTCGTCCTCGTCCTCGATCTCGTCGTCTTCATCGTCATCGTCATCGTCGCCGTAGGCGAATCCCTTTTCGCAGACGAGGGCCACCAGGTCGGCGACCCGGCAGGAGTAGCCCCATTCGTTGTCGTACCAGGCAATGACTTTGATCAGGTTGCCCTCGATCACCATGGTCGACTTGCCATCGATGATCGCGGACCGGGAGTCCTGGCGAAAGTCGGAGGAGACCAACGGCTCGTCGGTGAAGCCGAGGATGCCCTGCAAGGCGTCGCTCTCCGCCGCCTTGCGGAAGGCGGCGTTGATCTCGTAGACCTTCGCCGGCTTCTCCGTCTCGACCACGAAATCGACCAGTGAGACGGTCGGCGTCGGCACCCGCAGCGAGAACCCGTCAAACTTCCCCTTCAGCTCCGGCAGCACCAGGGCCAGCGCTTTCGCGGCGCCGCTGCTGGTGGGAATAATGTTCGTCGCCCCGGCCCGGGCCCGGCGCAAATCCTTGTGCTGGGCATCGAGGATGACCTGATCGTTGGTGTAGGAGTGGACGGTCGTCATCAGGCCGCGTTTGATGCCGAAGGTGTCGAGCAGAACCTTGGCCACCGGGGCCAGGCAATTGGTGGTGCAGGAGGCGTTGGAGATGATGTCGTGCTCGACGGGATCGTAGCTGCCCTCATTGACGCCGAGCACGATCGTGATGTCTTCATTCGTGGCGGGCGCCGTGATAATGACTTTGTCGGCGCCGGCGTCGAGATGGTCCTCGGCGTCGCTGGCCTTGGTGAACAGCCCGGTGGACTCGATGACGACGTCGATCTCTTCCTTCGCCCAGGGCAGGTCGGCCGGCTTCTTCTTGGCGAAGACCTTCACCTCACGCCCGTTGACCCGGATCCCGCGGGCGGTGGGCTTGATCTCGGCGTCGAACCGGCCGTAGGTGGAGTCGTATTTCAGCATGTGCGCGAGCGACGACGCGCTCGACAGGTCATTGACGGCGACAACCTCGAACAGGTCATCGAAGCCGCCTTGCTCAATGGCCTTGAACACCTGCCGCCCGATGCGGCCAAACCCATTGATCGCGACGCGATAGGCCATCCTGATTACTCCTTGAAAGCTTTGAACGCGGCCACGGCCGGTTTGGCCGCGGTTGCGGCGGCCGGGACCGCGCCGCGGCCGGACGGCGCACCGCGCGCCGTGGCGCGGTCATCCCGCATCAAGTCGAGCAGCGCGGCGGCGAGCTTATCGGGATCATGGCGAAGCGGGTTGCGGTCGCTGACGACATCGCTGGTGACCACCCGCATGCTGCCATCGAGCCCGTCGAGCCCTTCCGGCAAGATTGGGTCCACCGGCACATCCGGCCCAATCGCGCCGGCCGATGCCGGGTTGCTGTTGACGACGACGTGGGAGAGGACCCCCACGCCCAACTGGCTGGTAATCACATTGATGTGATCGAGCGCGGTGAAGTTGTCCGTCTCGCCGGGCTGGGTGGCGACGTTGCAGGCATAGACGACCTGGCCGCGTGACCAGCGGATCGCCTGGGTGATCCCCTCGACGAGGAGGTTCGGCAGCACGCTCGTGTACAAGCTGCCGGGGCCGAGAATGACCAGATCGGCGTTGAGAATGGCGCTGAACGCCGGGTCGTAGACGGCGGGGCGGCCGGGTTCGAGAAAGACGCGCTTGATCGGCGCTTGCTTCGTACAGAGGTTCGACTCCCCGCGCAGCACGGTGCCGTCGACAAGCTCGGCACTGAGGGTGACGTTCTCAACGGTTGAGGGAAGGACGCGGCCGCGGATCGCCAACACATGCCCGGACTCGATCACGGCCTGCTCGAAACTGCCGGTGACCCGGGTGAGGGCGGTGATGAAGAGATTGCCGAGCGAGTGACCGGCAAGCTGGGCGCTTTCCTGCTCAAACCGATACTGGAACAGGCGGCTGACCAATGACTCGTCGTCGGCCAACGCGACCAGGCAGTTGCGAATGTCGCCCGGGGCGGGGATATCGAACTCGGATCGGATGCGGCCGGTGCTGCCGCCATCGTCGGCGACGGTGACAATGGCCGTGATCGCCAGGTCATGATGCTTGAGGCCGCGCAGCAACGTCGCCAGGCCGGTGCCGCCGCCGATCGCCACCACCTTCAGCTGGGCGCGCTGATGACCAAACCGGTGCTCGGCGACGATGTCCGCCAACGGCCGGCCCGGTGTGGCGCGGGCCAGGAACGGGCTGAGCAATGAATGGCTGAGGCGCAGAAACCCGTAGCTCATCAGCGCCGCGCCGGCGGAGAAGACGACCGCCAGTCGGATCCAGCGATCGAGGAATTGCAAGGTGAGGATTTGGATGAAGCCGCTAATGGGTTCCGGAAACGGAAAGTACCGGTAGGTATACGCCACGGCCATGGCCATGGCCACGCTGACCAGTATCACGCCGAGCATGAAGACCAGTGCCCAGCGCTTGATAAGCATTCCCGGCCGCAGCCATGTCCGCCAGGCTCGCAGAGCGCCCCTCCCTTCGTCGGTCAGTCACGACTCACCCAAGGTCCGGGAGATGACTGACGATCGGGGTCCCATCCCGATCCCTTCCGCCACCGAGTATAGCACCGGCGCCGGCCGATGACGGGCTTCGGAACAAGATTCGATCCTCGCGCGTTTGGTACGTAGGCGCCCTGCGGCGGGCCGGACTTCGCGTGGCCTCATTGGCTGTCGGCCCTGGCGTGTGGGACCATGGCTATCGAGCGTGGGAACTGGAGGAAGCGGCTATGGATCAGAACCGGTTCGATGACATTGCCAAGTCACTGGCGAAGGGAACGCGGGCGAAGGGCACCCGGCGGCGAGTCCTCGCCGGCGCCGCCGGGGCACTACTCGGCGCGATCGGATTCCGGCGCGCCTCCGACGCTCAGGCCCTGCCGGGGCCGCCGTGGGAGTGGAGCGGCATCGTCTGTGGCGGCATCGCCGGCCTGCCCTGTCCGGACGGGTACGATTGTCGTATCGACTGGTCCGACCCAACCTGCCGCGCCGACTGTATGGGGTGGTGCCGGCGCACTCCGAGCGGGGAGCCGACCAACCCGTGCGCGGCGATCCTCTGCATCGAGGGGACGACGTGCTGCGAGAATTGCGGCGGTATCTGTGTTCCCAACGATGTGGCGTGTAGTGACGATCTCTGCGCCGGCGAGCGGTGCGGCCCGGTTGTCTGTGCCGCTGGCGAAGTTTGCTGCAATGAGAGCTGCGGTTCCTGTACGCCGCCGGACGGCGCCTGCACCGAGGAGTTCTGCATCAGTGAGGAGTGCGGGTCGAACCTCTGCGGCCTGGGTGAATACTGCTGCAACGAAAGCTGCGGCACCTGCGCCCCGATTGGCGGCGCCTGCACCGCGGAGTTCTGTGGCGGCGAACAGTGTGGTTCGACCGTCTGTGGCGCCGGTGAGTTCTGCTGCAACGCGAGCTGCGGCACTTGTGCATCCCTCGGCGGCGCCTGCACCCTAGAGCTGTGCGTCCCGGAGCCAGGCGGGGAGCCTTGCGGTCCCACCACCTGCGCCGCCGGCGAAGTCTGTTGCAACGAGAGTTGCGGCATCTGCACGCCGCCGGACGGGTTCTGCATCCAAATCGCGTGCGTGTAGCGCTTTCGGCATAGTAACGGCCGGCGGGATAGGGCAACGCGATCGCCAGACTCGCGACGCCGAAAGCGAAAGACATTCGGAGGACACAACGGAAGCCCCGTGAACAGGGGCTGGAGGAGAGCGTTGGTCCGACATATGGTTCGGGTAGATGCGTTCTCAGCTTCCTTTAGGATGCTTCCGGAGAGTCAGCCGAATGTCTTTCGCTTTCGGCGAGAGACGGACGGCGATCGCATAGCAATCGTCGGTGCATCGAGTCCGATCTTAAGCGGTGCTACTCGGCGATGCGCGGAGCCATAGCGGCTCGGCCGTGCTCGATCGCTAGCTCCTCGTTCATGTCGCTGATGACGATGGAGCGGACGAAGCCGTCGGCGTCGATGAAGAGGTGCGTGGGCACGTTGTAGAGCGGATACGCGGCGCCGGTATCGGCCTCGGTGGGGTCGCTCAAAACGAGCCAAGTGGCGCCGTTTTGGGCCGCGTAGGACGCCGCGTCGAGCGGTGGTTCGCGCACGCTGACGCCGAGCAGGCGCAGGCCGTCCGGCTCCAGCCGCTCATACGCCCGTTGCACCTCTGGAAACTCCGCCCGGCAGGGGGGGCACCAGGAGCCCCAGAACATCAGCCACACCGGCTGCCCGCGGAATTGCGACAGCCGAACCGGGTTGCCAAAAAGATCCGCGGTTTCGAAGTCGGGCGCGACCTCACCGACCTTGGGCAAGAGCTGCTGGTTGATCCCGCCCTGGCCGATGGAGTCGAACCCGGCCCGCTCACTGACGATCCAGGCGACGACCACCAGGGCAACGGCGATGGCCAGTCCCGCCGCGACCCGTGGCAGCCGGCCCGCCGTCGTGGCTGAGACCTGAGTAGGGTCAATCGCGCTCATTCATCCGCCAATCAGCAACGTCCCGGCGGGCCGGGATTGACGACCAGCTTAGATGCCGCCATAGGCGTGCAGCCCACCGAAGAAGTAGTTTCCATAATAGGTGAAAATCGCGGCGGCAAAGCCGAAGACCAGGATCCAGGCGCCGCGGTTGCCCCGCCAGCCGCGCAGGGTCCGGGTGTGGAGGTAGACGGCGTAAATCAACCAGGTGAAGAGGGCGGCAGTCTCCTTCGGGTCCCAGCTCCAGTAGGCGCCCCAGGCTTGGTGGGCCCAGATCGAGCCGACGATGAGGACCAGCGAGAGCGCCGGGAAGCCGATGGTCACCGCCCGGAAGCCGAAATCGTCCAACAGGTCGGGGCTCGGCAGCCAGGTGACTCGCCAGTGAGAGGCGACGAGGAACAAAGCGGCGGCGGCGAAGGCGACGGCAAAGGTCGAGTAGGCGAGGAGCGCCAACCCGACGTGGATGGTCATGATCGTGATCGATTGGAGGGCGGGAATCAGGGGATCGATCTCGCGCATCGCGGCCGGCAGCGACCAGATGTAGGCCGCCATGCCGGCCGCGAGGGGAAGGACGATGGCGCCGAGCTGGCGAACGCCGTAGGTGCGCTCGAAGACGATGTAGATCACCAGCAGGATAACGAGAAAGGTCGAGGAGAACTCGTACATGTTCGACAGCGGAACGCGACCGGCGGCGATCGTGCGGAGGAGGACCGAGAGGCCCTGGAAGGCCAGGGCGAACCAGGCGAGCATGGTCCCGAATCGAGCGATGGCGATTGATTGGGGCGCCGGCGATCTCGTCGGCGCCCAACCGCTCGCCAGCATGGTGCCAAATCGCGCAATATCGATTGATTGTGGTCCGGCCTGGGCGCCGTGACCAACGAAGGTCGTGCCGGCGCTGGTTTGCCCAGCCGTTTGCCGAACCTGCACCCGACCCACGGCGTAAGCGATGTAGCACATCGCCGACGCCACCATCGCGATCGACGCCGCGGTGAAGCAATAGAACGAGAACCGAACGAGTGCGTCCATGTGATTCCTCCCGTCTGCCGGCGTGTGCTTGCTCAGTCAGAGTACGACGTCGTCGCGACGTGCTGTTGTCCGGCGAGCCCGGCCGGCGTGTCGGCTACCCGTTCGGTCCGCGCGATCGGGGTGTCGAGGCTCGTTTCGAGATTGTTGAGCAACCGTTCGAATGCTTGCTGGCCGCTCCAATCGCGCCGGGCCATGGGCGCCAGCACCAGCTTGCTCCCGCCGGTCGGTGTGGGAGAGACGATGCCCCGAATCCGCCGGTGTGGGAAGTAGAACGTCACCGCCAGCCCGGCGACCAGGAGGAACGAGGCCGCGTAGAAGATCGAAATCCCTGGATTGCGGGCGATCTGCAACGCCGAGAAGCGCGTTTCGCGCAGGAACGTGATCGACAAGTCACCGGCGGCCGCCGACGTCCCTTGATTGAGGGTGATCGCCAGCGGCTCCGCGATCGGGCTGCTCGGGCCGAGCGGCCGCAAGAGGAGATACATCTGGCCGCTGCGCAGGTTGAGCTGGTCCAATTCCGGTTGGCTGCGCGGGTTTTCGTCCGGGGCGATGACGGTCATGCTGACGCCGGCGGTGGGAACGTCGATGACGGCGGCGGACGCCTCCGGGTTGTCGGCGGAGCGGAACGGGCCGAGCGGCAAGGCGTCCTCGAACCGGACATTGCCGGCGGCGTCGGTGATTTGGATCACGACCGCCTGGCCGAAACCTGACTGGTAGAACGTCATATCGCCGTGGGTAAAGGGATGATTCGGTGAAATGATGGCCGATTCGAGCGGCTCGCCATCGCGCAGCAGCGTAAAATCGCTGCGATAGTCGGCGGCGATGCCCTGCTCGGTGTAGGTCTCGCTGAAGTCGTTCAAGTGGACGGTGAGATCGGTGCCGTGGCCGACGGCCCGTGACGAGCCCTCGGCCAGCATGAACTCCATCTCCCGGAACCCCCAACGGGCGGAGACGATGCCGCCGACGAGGATCAGGATCAGCGCCAGGTGAAAGGGAAAGGTGCCGAGCCGGGCGTAGCGAAAGCGATCGGCGTAGAGATGGATCTCACGTTGTCGCTCTGCAGCCAGCGTCCGGTACCCACTCTTGGCGATCGCTGCCCGCGATTGGGTTGCCAGCGCTGCCGGTGAGAGCGGGCTGGCGAGCTCACCGGAGTGCTCCGCGTTGCGCAGGAACCCGTGTGTGGTGGCAATGGTGGGGTGGGCGATGCTGGCCCAAATGCCGGGCACCCGATTGATGGTGCAGATCGCGATCGCGACCGAGATGAGGGTGAGGAGGCCCATGAAGGGGAGGGAGTGGAAGACGTCCCAGGCGTACCAGGCATCGACCACGGGCCGGGTGAAGGGAAGCAGGACCGCGATCGAGTCGGGCACCGAGCTGCCCCGGAGCGTCCCAATGAGGACCAGGACCGCCAGGAAGGCGATCTCGGCCATCGCGACCCGGACCGAGCAGAAGAACCGCCAGGTTCGGTCAATGACGATTTCGAGCGGATTGCGTGATGCGATCCGTTGACCGGCGGTCGCCTGAACCATGCGAGCTACCCTTTGCGCGTGCTATCGAACCGGTGCCGGCGGATCGGCGTCGCCATCGCCTGGCCATGCCGGATCACAATGACGGCTCCCACGGGATCCAGGGCGAGAGCGCCACCAGGCGGGCGAAGATCTGCTGGTAGATGCCGAGCAGCATGATCGCCCCCATCGCCAACATGACCCCGCCACTCACCGTCGAGACGACCGCCAGCCGCCGGTTCAGCCGCCGGATGATTCCCGGCGACGAGCCATAGGCGACGGCCGCAAGCAAGAACGGCACCGCCAAGCCGGCGGAATAGGCGGTCAGCAGCCAGGCCGCGCGCTCGATGCTGCCCTGGCCGGCCGCCATCGTCAGGATCGCTCCCAGGATGGGCCCGACGCAGGGCGACCAGCCGGCGCCAAACGTCATCCCGACCACGAACGACGACGCCACTCGGCCATGTTGGAGGCCGCCGGTCTGGAGCCGGCGGTCGCGATCGAGCCACGGCAGGCGGATCAGCCCGATTTGATGGAGGCCGAGCAGCATCAGCACGGCGCCCCCGATCCGGATCAGCCAGATCCGATTGCCGGCGACCACGGAGGCCGTCTCGACCAGGGTGCCCGCCGCGCCCAGCGCGATGCCGACGGCGATGAAGACGACGGAAAAGCCCAGCACGTAGGCGGCCGCGTTCGCCAGCACCCGGCCGCGGACCGCGGCGCCCGCCGGCCCGGCCGAAACTCCCGCCAGATGGGTCAGGTAGATCGGGACGAGGGGCAGCACGCACGGCGACGAGATCGAGAGCACCCCGGCAATAAAGGCGGCAATGAACGTCACGTCGGCGACCATCACGGCAACCGTACCACCCGTCGCCAGGCCAGTCAATTAAGCGTCCGCCGCGAACCGGCAGCCCTGCCGGAGCGAGGGCGCCTGGTACCATAGGAAACAGAAACGGGCGGTGACGACAACCGGCGACCTGTTGTCCCGGCAACATCGACATTGGAAGGCGATCCCCGTGACGGAAACGACGGCCGTCCCCCTGAGTGAGCGACTCTACCGGACCGAGGCGATCGTGCTGGGCCGGCAGGACTATGGCGAAGCGCACCGCATCCTGACCGTCTACACCCCGCTCCACGGCAAAGTGCGGCTGATCGCGAAGGGCGTGCGCAAGCCGCTCAGCCGGTTGGGACCGCATCTCGAGTATTTCACCCGGTCGCGGCTGATGATTGCCCGCGGCCGCGACCTCGACGTGGTGACCGGGGCGGAGACGGTCGATCCACACCTCGGGTTGCGCACGAACCTGGAGGCATTCGGCCACGCCTCGCACCTGGCGGAGACGCTGAACCGCCTGACCCAAGACCGGCAAGCCCATGAGGCCGTCTACCAGCTCCTCGCGAACTCCCTGGGCCTCCTGGCGGGCAACGTCGATCCGTTCGCGGTGACGCGCCACTACGAGCTGGTCTTGCTCGGCCTGCTCGGATACCGGCCCGAGCTCTACCGGTGCGTCGGCTGTCAGGTCGAGCTGCAAGCCGTGCCGAACACGCTCAGCGGCCGCCTCGGCGGCGTCCTCTGCCCCTTGTGCCAACGGACCGACCTGAGCAGCCGGCCGCTCTCGGTCAATGCCCAAAAATATCTCCGCACCCTTGACCGGCAGGGTTTGGCGGCGGCGGCGCGGTTGCCGCTCGATGCCGCCCTTCGCATTGAGCTGGAAGGGGCGTTGGGCGACTACCTTCGCCATTACACCGAACGGGAGCTCACCAGCCTGCGGATCTGGCATACGTTGCAAGACGCCGGCCGCGCGAACTGAAACTCACCGGTGCCGAAGGGGTCGGAGCGGCGCGGCCCGGAATTCGCGGACCGTGATCGTGCCCGACTCCGACCACGGGCCGAGGCGACCGGATTGGCACTCGCCGCTCAGGGTGGCGAGGACCACCTCGCCGGCCAACGCCAGCTCAATGTAGGGGCCGGAGAGGATGAGCGCAAACGTCACCGGAGTGCTCGCCGGAAATGGCTGGTTGAGGGTGCCGCGCTGCAAGATTTCCATCCGGAACCAGGGTTGGCCGGACCACTGATCGCGGATGAGCAGCCACTTCTTGAGGATGACCTCGCGGGCGCCGGCTTGCAGCTCGATGAAATAGCCGCCGCTGGATTCGGCATCGACGCGAAACGCCAGGCCTCCGATCGTAGCGTCAAGGTGGATGGTTCCCTCGGCGTAGACATCTTGGACGTCGGATTCGGTCAACAAGAGGTCCAATTCCCCCGGGCTCGCCGTCAGCGACCAGGGGGACGCGGGGAGGATCGGCGAGCCGCGCACGCGTGACGTTGTCATGCCCGGTGGTTCGCTGAGCGGCGTCTCCTGATAGGCGGCCCAGCCCGGGAAACGTTCGCACCGGAGGCTGCCGTCGTCGCGCTGAGCGAGCACCAGCGGCGCCACCACGAACTTGCCGGAGGTGTTGGCCATAGTTGTCCAATCGACGTCGACCGGGCCCTCCTGAATCCCGGGCCGATGCCAGCAGAGGTAGAGATAGCGTCCCTGCCAGGTGCAGACGCGACCGGCGTAGTGACCGAGGGGAGCCAGCACCCCGCCATCCGGCGGCACCAGGTACGGGCCGGTGATCGAGGTCGCCATCCAGTAGCGTTGGGTGCGATCCTCCATGATGCCGGCGGTCAGGTAAAACGTGCCGTTGAGCATAAAGACCTGGGGACACTCCAAATCCCAGTAACGACGGGGGGCGAAGAGCGGCGGCCGGACCTCCCAGGTTTGGAGGTCGGTGGACGTCATCAGGCCGACACAACCCCGGCGCAAGAGGGGACCGTCCTTTTCCCGGGCGCAGACGGCCGCGAAATAGGTGCCATCGTGGAGCACCGGTTTCGGGTCACGCCAGGAGACGCGGCCGGTGTCGTCCCGGCTCGCCTCGTACCAGCGCGGGTCGGCGGCGGCGACCGGGTTCCGCTCGCTCTTGGTCCAGGAGACCAGATCGGTGGAAACGGCGACCGCGGTGCGTTGGACCTGGCCGTCCTCCGCCTTGCCAAGGGCGGTGTAGAGCATGACGTACTCCCCGTCATGCTCGGTGACGCTCATGGTCCAGATCTGGTCGTCGTCGCAGGCGCCGGGGTCGCTAGTTCGGAGGGCGGCCGGTAGCTCGCGCCAGGACAGCCCGTCGGTGGAGACCGCGTGTTGCACGAGATCATGGTTCGGCAGGGTCAGGTGGAAGAGGTGCAGCTCGTCACCACGCGCGAAGACCTCGATGTCTCCGACCTCGGAGTAGCCGAACCCGCGCGGCACGTACACTAGGTCAACGTCCTTTCACCGGAGCGTCGACGCAACATCGCGCTCTTGGCCGAGTCGATCCAGTGGGAACCCGATCGTTGCGTTCCGCGGCCAAGCTCGGGGATTCACTCCCGAACTGAGGACACAAACCATCCTAAAGGATGCTGAGTCCCCTGACCAGGGTAAGATTCTTCAGCCTGGAAGCCAATTTATTTTAGATGTGAGCCGGCTTCAGCCGGGTACCCTCTGGGTGTTGTGCTTTTAGCTCGGGGATTTATCCCCGAGCTTGACGACGATTGCGCACTCCGCGAAAGACTATGAATAACTATACCGCGCGGTGCCGGCCAAGGATCTCGCTGAAGAAGGACTTGACCGGTTCGAGCACCTTGAACCCCTCGTGGCCGACGCCGGGGACGGTCGCTTGTCGGACGTCGATACCGTGCTGTTCGAGGCTGGCCTTGAGCGAGGACATCCGGTCCTGGCGATTGACACCGGCATCCTCCGCCCCCGGCATCCAGGTGCGGCTGGTCGGGGAGATCGTGATCTCCCAGGTCTCGGTATCGTCGTCGCCAATCACGAGCTGGACCGGCACCCGGCGCATGCCGTCGAGGTCGAGCGGGGCGCCGAACACCGCCTCGAAATCACGGACGCCGACCCAGTAATCACGGTCGTGGTTGAGCAAGGTGACGACGCCGGGGGCGCCGACCGAGAGGCCGAGCAGCCGGTTCGGGTGCAGGTAGAAGAAGCGATGCGTGAAGTGGCCGCCGCCGGAAAAGCCGAAGAGAAGGAATTTGTCCGCCTCGATCCGATAGGTTGCCGCCGCTTCGTCGATCATGGCCAAGAGGACATGGTCGAACCGGATGTCGTGGTAGGTGATGTACTTGTAGTTGTTGACCTCGCCCGGTTCGATGATGCCGCAGGGGAAGAGCGGGGAGAGGACGATGCACTGCTCATGCTCGGCGAAGTCGATGAAAGCGTCGCGATACTCGGTCGCGTTGCGGCCCGAGCCGTGGACAATGACGGCCAGCGGGTAGGTGGTGGCGCCGTCTTCGTCGTAGCCACGGGGAACATAGAGGCAATACGAAAAGCGCTGGTCGAATTGGCAGGCGAACATCGCGGTCCGGCCAAACCCGTAGGACGTGATCTTCTTGCCGTGACGCTTTCGTTCGATCACCGTGGCGGTCATTGCAGGCTCCCGTGTGGTTAGCGGCGGGGACGGCGCG
This sequence comes from Chloroflexota bacterium, assembly GCA_030859715.1. Lineage (GTDB taxonomy): Bacteria > Chloroflexota > Chloroflexia > Thermomicrobiales > UBA6265 > JACCYK01. The sequence continues at coordinate 9,477 of JALZJP010000026.1, read as the reverse complement.
GATCGACCGCATCGCGTAACCCGTCACCGACATAGTTCACGGCCAATACCGTGATAAAGATCATCAGACCGGGAAAGAAGCCGCGCCACCAGTGGCCCTCGTTGATGACGGCCCGTTGCGCTTCTTCCAGCATCCGGCCCCAGGTTGCCTGCGGCGGCTGAAAGCCGAGGCCGAGAAAGGAGAGCGCCGATTCGGTCAGGATGGCGCCGGCAATGCCGAGGGTGGCGGCGACGATGATCGGACTGAGCGCGTTGGGGAGGATATGGCGCACGATCAGCCGGCCGTCGCGGACGCCGATCGAGCGGGCGGCCTCCACGAACTCCTTCTCTTTGAGCGAGAGGAAGCTGGCCCGGACCAGGCGGGCGGTGGCCATCCAGCGCAAGACCCCGATCGCGACCACGATCGTCCAGAACCCTGACCCGGCCAGGGTGACGAGCATGATGAGGACAAACAGGCCGGGCATCGAGTAAAAGACATCGACCAGGCGCATGAGAAGGTTCTCGGTCATGCCGCCGGCATAGCCGGCGATGGCGCCGATGACGACGCCGACCGTGATCGCGACCGAGACCGCGGCCAGCGCCACCGCCAGCGAGATGCGCCCCCCGACGAGGACCCGGACGAGCTGGTCGCGGCCAAGCTCATCGGTGCCCATTGGATGTTGCAGGCTGGGGGGCAGGCTCTTGGCCTGAAAATCGATCCGATCGGGATCGAACTCGATCAGCATCGGGCCGACAATGACGGCGCCGCCGATGACCGTCAGCGCGAGCAGGCTCACCAGCGCCAGCCGGTGACGGCGAAAGTGCCACCAGGCCTCGGCCAGTTGCGATCGCGGTTGGCCGCGCCCGGCGATACTCGCTCGATCACCGCGATCAACGACGGTCGGCGGTGGGGATACGGCGGGATTGGCTGGCGACTGCTGGGTAAGCTCGCTCATTGATAGCGAATCCTTGGGTCGAGCAGCGCGTAGATCAGGTCCGCGAGCAGATTGAAGGTAATCACCAGGATGGCGGCGATGATGAGCACCCCCATCAGCACCGGGTAATCACGAAGATTAGCCGATTCGATGAACAGCCGCCCCATGCCGGAAATGGCGAACACCGATTCGACGATAACGGCACCGATAAAGAGGTCCGGCAGCTCCAGAGCAAGCACGGTGACAATCGGGATGGCGCCGTTCTTGAGGGCGTGGACCAAGATGACGGTCCGTTCCCGGATCCCCTTGGCGTGAGCGGTCCGGACATAATCTTGATTGATGACGTCGAGCATGGCGGAGCGGACGTAGCGTGTGATGCTGGCGGTCGAGGTCAAGGACAGCACCACCACCGGCATAATCAGGTGAACCAGGCGATCGTTGAACGCCGCGATCCCGTCGTAACTGGCGCGGGGGTCGGAGAGGCCGTTCGAGGGCAGCCAGCCGAGCGAAAAGCTAAAGGCGAAGACGAGCATCAGAGCAAGCCAGAAGCTGGGGACGGCAATGCCGAGGAAGGAGAAACTGGTCGTTAAATAGTCGAAGATGGTGTACCGGCGCACCGCCGCCAGGATCCCGATCGGGAATGACAGGAGCAGGGTCACGACAAAGGCCAGCCCCATGACCTGGAGGGTGGTCGGCAGTCGCTCGCGGATCATGGTCAACACCGGCAGGCCGGTGTTGAACGACGTGCCCCAATCGCCGCGCACCAAGTCCCTCGCCCAGTTCCAGTATTGGACCGGGATCGGATCATCCAGACCGTACTTGTTGCGCAGGCGCTGCAAGTCCTCGGCCGTCATCCGGCCCGAGCGGCCGCCGCCCTCGGCGACCGCCAGGGGACCGCCCGGCGTCATCTGGAGGAGGCCAAACAAGAGGGCGCTGATGGCGATCAGGAGCGGGATCGCTTGCAGGAGGCGACGAAAGGCGTAGCGGCTCACGGCAACTCCGGGCGTGGCTCAGGGGCGGCGTGAACGCGAATGCCGGCGGCTGTTTGCCGCCGGCATTCTAAACGCTGACTTAGCCTTCGACGAACCAGGTGGCGCTCGATGGCCACATGCCGTCCCAGTTATCGGTGGTGACGCCCTGGAGCCGTTCGTTCCAGGACCAGCCCCAGGCCGAGGCGTAGAGGCCGATTGACGGGCGATCGCGGGCAAAGACCTCGGCCGCGCGAGCGTAGGCTTCCTGCCGCTCCGCCTGATCGAGCGTCGATTCGCCGTCGGCTACCGCGGCGTCGTACTCCTCGCTGTTGTAGCGGACCCGGTTGAGGCCGGCGGGATTCTCTTCGCTTGGGATTTGGGACGAGACGAACAACGGCGTGAACTCGCTGGGATCGATATCGCCGCCGTCCCGGCTCATCAAGATATCGTAGTCGCCGCGGCTGAAGATGCCGCCTTCTTCCCACGAGCCGAAGATCGTGTTGGACGGCACGTTCTCGATCAGGACCTCGATCCCGATTTCGGCCAGATTCTGCTGGACCACTTGCTGATACAGCTCGCGGACTTGGTCGCCGGCGATCGTCTGGTAGCGGAGGCTGGCCCGGACGCCATCCTTCTCGCGAATGCCGTCCCCGCCGGCAACCCAGCCGGCCTCTTCCATAAGCGCATTTGCCCGCTCCGGGTCGTAGGCGGCGGCCGGCAGGTCGACCGCGGCAAAGCCGGTGTAAATGGACGACCCGATGACGAAGCCGAAGCCGCCCAGCACCTCGTCGATCACCGTTTGGCGGTCGAGCGCGTGGTCCATCGCCTCGCGCACGGCGGGGTCGCCCAGGACCGGGTGGGGGATGCCCAGATCGCCTTGATCCGACAGGTTCAGCCACAGCCACTCGGTCGAGGCCGGGATCTCCTGCAACGCGATCTCGATGGGCGCGCCGTCCAGCTCGGCTTGGGTCAGCGGTTGCAGATCGCCGGTGGTGAAGAAATAGATCGTATCGAAGTCGCCGGCCAAGTACGAGGCGACCGCGGACTCCTTCTCCGGTGTGATCCGGATGGTGATCCCATCGAGATAGGGCTGGCCGGCAACCCGGTAGTTGGGATTGCGATCGAGGATGATCTCGTCCCCCGTGCGCCACTCGGTGAAGACGAAGGCGCCGGTGCCGAGCGGCATCCGCGCCAGCGGATCGTCCTGGGTGATCGCCGTCGACTCGTAACGGTGCATCGGCTGCACCGGGCTGCCGTTGTCCCAGAGCCGGAGGTAGCCGGGATTGACTCCGTTCATCCGCACCTGGAAGGTCAGCGGATCGATGGCCTCGACCGAATCAATGAACGAATACTGGGCGCCGAGCAGGGGGGTGCTGTCAGGGTTGGCGTACACCTCGTAGGAGAAGACGAAATCGTCCGCCGTCAGCGGTTCCCCGTCCGACCACAGGATGCCGTCTCGCAGGGTGTAGGTGATGGTGAGAAAATCTTCCGAGATACCGCCATTCTCGACCGAGGGCACCTCGGCCGCCAGGACCGGCAGGTAGTTGCCGGCGGCGTCCGCCGTGAACAGCGGATCGCAGGCGAGGACCGAGAGGAACGACCCGGATTGGCCGTTGAAATAGGGGTTCATCTGGCCTGGTTCTTGAATGAGCGCGATCACGGCGCGGCCGCCGGCGGTCGGCGTCGCCGTTTGAGCGGACGCCCGGCGGGGCAATCCGGCCATGGTGCCGAGCCCGGCCGCCGCCGAGGAGACGAGCATCTGTCGCCGGTTCATCCGGTGGCGAAGCAACCAGTCGCGCGCCATCTCGGGTCCGAGCTTCGCGTTGGTTCCGTCCATTGGCTCTTCCTTTCCGTGTCGTTTCAATGACCGCCGGCTGCCACGGCCTCCCGTGGCCGCTGTCCCGCGGTCGATTCCGCCGAGAATGCGAACGTGTGGTAGGCGTGCTCATGGGGAGGACCGACCGCGACCCGCATCCGGCCCAGCGCCGGCTCGGCGATCATCGAGGCGATGGTGATCACGTCGGAGGCGGCATCGTCGCCATTGGCGCGGGAGAGGCAATCGGGGTAGGTGGCGCGGTCCCGGCAGATGGTTTCCATCGCCGCCGCGGTGAGCGAGCCCCGCGCCGCGGCGAGCAGCTCGGACATCCGATCCAGCCGCGCCCGGGAATTGGCCAGATGGTGGTCCGGCGATCGCTCAGCCGCCCGCAACGGGTCCGCCAGATAGTGGTTCGAGTGGGCCAGCAGGCCGGCGCGGGGGAGGAGCGGACCGTCGTCGGTGGGCGTGGTTTCGAGATCGACCGCCGATCCACCCGCGTCGAGCATAATCAGGTTGCGGGACGAGGCCCGGGGCACCGAGCGCACGGCGGCGACCGCGGCGGCGACGCTGTCGTGGGTCAGGGCCAGCCGGGAGAGCAAGTAGCGCGGAACGCCGAGCCGCCAGCCGTCGCAGGTGAGATAGTTGGCAAAGACGCCGAGCCCGCGATCGTTGATCCCGATGTACGAGACCTGGCCGGCCGGAAGCAGCATCAAAATCCGCGGCCCATCGTCCGGCACCAGCTCGACCATCACCGCCAGGTCACGGTAGAACGCCGGCAGGTCGGCGTTTTGACCAACCAGGCCGATCCCGTTCGCGGTCGCCTCGGGCAGCACGGCGAACGTCGTGCATTCGTCGCCGGTTTCACCGACCTCTGCCGGGGGACGGCCCTTGCCCAGCACGGCCAGCTCGGCCCGGAGCTGGAGGGCGTACACCTCCGCCGTGGTGAGGCCGGCGCCCTCGGCCACGCCCTGGATCTCGTCATCCAAGGCGGGCGCATGCTCCAGTACGAACGGCTGAAAGCCGAGGGCCAGGGACAGGGCCGGCTGCCGCTCGATGCCGGCCGTGGTCCGCAGGCGGGAGAAGACCCGATCGCGATGCTCGTGGATGGCGTCGACGCAGGTTTCGCCAAACTGGCGACCGATCTCCCGGTGGCTGCCGGCAAACCGATAGGAGGGAAAGGTGCGTTCGTGGAGGGCGGTCATGATTTCTCCGGATCGTCGCCGGGTTGCGCCAGGCGGAATGACGGCGCTCGTCGCGGCGGAATGATCCCAATCGTAGGGAGGCGGTGATCGGGGAGCAACGCGCCGCTGAGACTGCTTGGCAAGGTAGCATGGGCGGAATTGTTTGTCAATGTATACAATCGCGACCATTGACCGGCGCGATCCACCGTTGAGCCCTCGCGGCCATGGTTGCGTGAAGGGATGAGCGCGAAGATATGGTAGAACAGAACGGGAACGACTGGCGCCAGCTTCGCGAGCTGCGGGAGCGCAACACCAAACGGGGCGCCACTACCGACGTCGCCTACTGGACGATTCGGGACGCGATTCGGAGCGAGGTGATTCAGCCGGGGGACCGCCTGATCGAGCTTGATCTGGCCGCCGCGCTTGACATGAGCCGGACGCCGGTGCGTGAGGCGTTGCGGCGGCTGGCGGTCGAGCGCCTGGTCGAGAAGGCGCCCAGCCGCGGTTTTGTCGTCCCCACGATCAGGGTGGAAGACCTGATTGAGATCTATGAGCTGCGGGAGGTGCTGGAGGGACTGGCCGCCCGCCGCGCCGCCCACCGCTTTGGTCCGGCCGAGACCGCGCTGCTAGCGGAAGCGGTCGAGCGGTCGGAGCGGGCCCGCGACGCGAGTGACATTCCGGCCTTGTGGGAACGGAGCAACTACTTCCATCGCATCTTGCGGGGGTCCGAACAGGGTCGGGTGGCCCAGCTCCTGGCGCTGCTCCTGGACGCGCACCGGTCGCTCCGCCTGCATGAGTTCGGACCGGAGCGGATCGCGGACGCGGTCGCCGAGCACCGCGCCATCTATGAAGCAATCGCGGCGCGGAGCCCGGACGATGCCGAGCGTCTGGCCCGTGAGCACTCTCGGAACGCCTTGCGGGCGCAGCTCCGCGCCGCCACCTCACGGCGGACCGGGGGAGAGTGACCGGCTCAGCCGGCCACTGATACCGCGGCGTTGATGTCGGCCAAGACCGCGAGGGCACAGTTTCGGCCGGGGGCGCCGAAGACGCCGCCGCCGGGCCAGGCGCCGCTGCCGCAGAGGTAGAGCCCGTCGACCGGGGTCCGGTAATCGCTATAGCCGGGAACCGGCCGGTAGCCGAACATCTGATCCGGCAGCATCTCGCCGTGAAAAATGTTGCCGCCGGTGATGCCGACGATGCGCTCGATGTCGGGCGGCCCCAGCACCTGCATGTGCTCAATTGCGTTGGGGAGATTGGGCGCGTACTCGGCCAGGGTGGCGACGATGTTGGCGCCGATCTCGTCCCGCCGTTCGTCCCAAGTGCCGGTCGCCAGGTCGTAGGGGGCGTACTGGACGAAGAGGCTGAGGGTGTGCTTGCCGGGAGGGGCCAGCCCGTCTTCGGTCGCGCTCTGGATGTAGCAATCCATGAACGGGCGGCGGCTGGGGTGGCCGCGCTTGCAATCGTCCCAGGCGGTTTCCAGGTAGTCGATCGAGGGGTTGATGACGATGCCGCCGGTGTGCTGCGGTCCGACCGCGGTGCCGGGCAGGGCCGTGAAGTTCGGCAGCTCGCCCAGGCCGAGCAGGACCTTGACCACCGAGCCCTTCGTCTTCAGCCGGCGGATCCCGGCCACCAGGTCGGCCGGCAAGTGGCGCTCGCCCACGAGGTCGAGGTAGGTGCGGCTGGGATCGGCATTCGAGAAGATGATATCGGCTTCGTACCGGCGGCCATCGTGGAGCCGGACGCCGCGGGCGCGCCCGGCCGAGATGTCGATTTCGGCCACCTCGGCGCCGGTCGCGATGTCGACGTCATGCTCGCGGCAAAACGCGGCCAGAGCGTCGGCGATCGTGCCCATGCCGCCGCGGACGAAGCCCCAGGCGCCCTGGTGGCCGTCGATGCTGCCGATCAGATGGTGGTACTTGATATAGACGGTGCCGGGGGTGCGGGGACCGGCGTTGACGCCGATGACGCCGCCGGTGCTGAGCGGCGCCTTGATCTGATCCGATTCGAAATAGTCGTCCAGCAGCTCGGCGATGCTCATGCGGGTGAGGGTCCGCCAGTCCGCTTCGCCCTGGCGGCCAGAAAAGGCGGCCTCGATCGCGGACCAGGTCGGCGCCGGTTTCAGCAACAGTGGCCGCATCCGGGCCACGATCCGGTCCCACATCTCCCAGTAGGCATCGTAGGCGGTGACATCCCTCGTCGAAAACTTGGCGATCTGCTGCCGGGTCTTGCTGCCGTCGAGCGAGCTCATGAAATAGGAACCATCGGGGAAGGGGACGAAGTATTGGGGATCGAACGGCCGCACCTGATAGCCGTGCCGTTCCAACTGGAGGTCGTGGACGACCTCGGGCAGGAGGAGATTGCAAACGTAGGAGCAGGTCGAGAGCCGCCACCCCGGCCACGGCTCCTCGGTGACGGTGGCGCCGCCGATGATGTGACGCCGCTCCAGGACCAGCACCCGTTTGCCCGCTCGCGCCAGATAGCCGGCGGCGATCAGGCCGTTGTGGCCGGAGCCAACCACGATCGCGTCATATCTGCCGCCGTCGCGGATGTCCGGTTGGGGATTCGCCCGCTCGACCACGCCTTCCTCCAAAGCACGACTCCGTCGCTGCCGCTTTGGCAGATGGTGCCAGCCCGGTCCTGCTTGCGCAAGTCCGCACCGGCGTCATAATCGCGGCGGATTCGGCGAGCGATCGCGCGTCAAGGAGACAAGCCGGTGAAGATCACGCGGATCGAGACGCTGCGCCTGGGGGAGTTTCCCAACATCCTCTGGGTCCACGTCCACACCGACGACGGGGTGATCGGGCTCGGTGAGACGTTCTACGGCGTCGCCGCGGTCGAAGCCTATCTGCATGAGACGGCCGCCACGTACCTGATTGGCAAGGATCCGCTCCAGATCGACAAGCACGCCCGCGCCCTCTACGGCTACGTCGGCTACCGGTCGTCCGGGGCCGAGATGCGCGGCAACTCGGCGATCGACATCGCGCTGTGGGACCTCTTCGGCAAGGTGACGAACCAGCCCCTGTACCAACTCTTGGGCGGGGCCAGCCGGGACCAGCTCAGGATTTACAACACCTGCGCCGGGTATCGCTACACGCGCCAGCAACCGCGGCAAAGCGTCGAGAACTGGGGGATGCCGACCGCGGACGCCGCCGCCGAGGGGCCGTTCGAGGACCTTGACGCCTTCATGCACCGGGCCGGCGACCTGGCCCGCGGTCTCCGCGACGAGGGGATCACCGGGATGAAAATTTGGCCGTTTGATCCCTACGCCGAAGCGAGCAACGGCCAGGATATCTCGACCCGCGACTTGAACCGGGCGCTGGAGCCGTTTCGCCAGATCCGGGCGGCGGTCGGCGACGAGATGGACATCATGGTCGAGTTTCACTCACTTTGGAACCTGCCCACCGCCCGCCGGATCGCGGCCGCGCTGGAAGAATTCAAGCCGTACTGGTACGAGGATCCACTGAAGGCGGACAATATCGACGCCCTGGCGACGTTTGCCGCCGCGACCCCGATTCCGGTCACGTTGAGCGAGACGCTGGCCACCCGGTGGTCGTTTCGCGAGGTCTTCGAGCGCGGCGCGGCCGGCATCGTGATGCCGGACATCAGTTGGTGCGGCGGCATCTCGGAGGCGAAGAAGATCGCCACCATGGCCGAGGCGTATCAATTGCCGGTCGCGCCCCACGACTGCACCGGGCCGGTCGTCCTCGCGGCCTCGACCCATCTCTCGATCAACCTGCCGAACGCGCTTATCCAGGAAACGGTGCGGGCCTATTACACGGGCTGGTATCGCGAGCTGGTGACGAACCTGCCGCCGATCGAGCACGGCATGATCCGATCGCTGACCGGGCCGGGGATCGGGACCGAGCTGCTGCCAGGGCTCTTGCAGCGGCCGGATGCCATCGTGCGGGTCAGCTCGGGATAGGGCCGCGAATGGTCAATCTTCACCAGTGCGCGCGTTCCTCAGTCGTCCTGGCCGAGGATCCGATCCAGCACGGTTACCCCAATCGCGTCCGGGGTCTCAGCGGCGAAACCCCGGCTCAGCGTGAGCCCGCTCCCCGCGTTCGCGACCTCCGGGTCGAGCTCGAGCGTGGTCTCGCCGTTGACCAGGGTCAAGCCGGTCTCGTCGCTGGGAACCTGGAAGACAAGGGCCAGCTCAATTGTTTCACCGGGATCGAGGTTGACGACCGCATCTAGCTCGTCCGGGGCGCCGTCGAGCCGGAGGATCGAGGCGACGACGGTCGATCGGCGATCGATCGCGAACCCCGTTTCGCTTGCCGCCGGCCGCAGGCTGAAGCCGGCCAATGATACGTTGGCTGCCGCCTCCCCTTGGTTGGCGGCCGTGAGCAGGATCGTGACCCACTCCCCGTCGTCGGTGGCGGCAAGCGCGAACTCGGGCAGGGTGGCGCCGCGCTTGGCGAGATCGACCGTGAGCCGCACGGGGCTGGCGCTCGCGGTCTCGACCGAGGCTGGCGGCTCGGGCTCGGTCGCGGGCTCGCTGGCGGCCGGCGATTCCTCGGGCTCGTCCGGCGCCGCTGCCGTGGGAGCGGCGGCGGTCGGGGCTTCGCTCGCGGTATCAGCCACGGCGGGCTGGGCGAC
>JALZJP010000023.1 GCA_030859715.1 Chloroflexota bacterium | reverse complement strand
ATCAGGCACCGTCCGCAGATACGGCACCAACGGCGGGACGGGAGCAGCGGACACCGGATGCCTCCTCACGTCGTTCGGATCACTGCCGGAGCCTACCCCTGTTCACCAAGAATGAAAAGACCCTGGTAATAGAGCACCGCGCCGTCATCGCCGGCGACGATGCGGCGGGCGCCGCGGTGATCGAGGCCGGGCGTGATGACCGTGTACTCGCGATAGGAGCCAAACGGGGCCTCGGGCAAATGCTCCTCGTAGTTGCCAAACGTGACGCCGTCGCGCTCGAACGGAAACGGGCCGCCGGCTTGGATCAGGGCAATCGTGTCGAGCGCCTCGGCTGGGAGCGCGGCGAGAGGTACGCGATCGAGCGGAGCGCCGGAGGCCGCGATCCGGAGCGGCGCGGCGGCAGCGGCCGGAGCGACGGTTGGAGCCGAGGATGCCTTGGGGATGCCGGTGCCCGGCTCGGCGAGGACGATCCGGCCGAGCTCATCGACCGTTCCGGCCGGCGCGTCAATGCCCAGCGCCGCCCCACCCGCGATCCGTCCCACCACCACGTCGTCGATCAGGATGATGACATTGGAGCCAATGATGACCGCTTGGGTGTCGCCCTCGGCCAAGGCTGGGCCGAGCTTCGCGGCAGGTAGCGCCAGGACGATCGTATTGAGATCGAGGTCATCGGTCCGGATCTCGTCGTCGGGCCGGAGCTCGGCAGCGAAATACCCGACGGGGAAAGTGATCGCCGGCAGGTCGGGATTGGTGGCGATCAGATTATCGTGGGCCGCCCACTCGACCCCGTCATCAAGCAGGACTCGTCGTTCTTGGCGAGTCAGGCCGCGCCAGGCGCTCGATTCGGCGGCGAGCAAGGAGCCGGCTTGGGAGCGCCAGGTCTCCCCGGTCGCTGTGGCAAGCTCCGGCGCCGTGCCGCCGACGGTTTGCAGGGTGGTTTGGGCATTGTCGCCAAGCGCGGTCGGGGCGGGGCTACTGTCATCACGATGAGGTCCGGCCGCCTCGATAGCGCTGTCCGCCGGACCGCTGACGTTGCCGGCGGCGGGGGCGCCGCAACCGGTCGCCAAAAGCGCCAGGAGCAGGCCGATGATGAGGACGGACCGGAATCGATCGGGCCACGTCGCTCGGGTCGAGGCCAGTGGCCGAATTCCCACCATGGACGCAATTCTCCAACGAGACAGGATGGACGTTGCCACGCGGCAGGCGACATCGGCGACCTGGTCGGTGAGTATAGCGCTGTGGGCAGGCGCTTGAGGACCACCAACCCGGCGCCGCGCGAGCGGGTGTGCTACCCTAGTCAATGATCGACTATTCAGTGATGATCCATGGTCGACGCGGCGAATGGATCGTCTAAGGAAGGTCCAGATACCAATGGTTGCGCTTGCCCAACCCGCTCCCCTCAGGCTGATCCCGCCAGCGGCGCTGAACGCCGCCCGCGAGGCGCGGGACGCCTATGGGCGGCAGATGACCTACCTCCGGATCTCCCTCACTGATCGTTGCAATTTCCGTTGCCTCTACTGCATGCCGGCCCTGGGGATGAAGTTTCAGCCGCGCCAGGAGCATCTCACCGATGACGAGCTGTTGCGTCTGGTCGGCCTGTTCGCCGAGGTTGGCTTCACCAAGTTCCGGCTGACGGGCGGCGAGCCGACGATCCGGCCCAACCTGGTCGAGCTGATCCGGGGCATGAAATCCTTTGCCGGGGTTGAAGAAGTCTCGATGACGACGAACGCCTTGCTGCTGAGCCGGAACGCCCAACAACTGGCGGACGCCGGGCTGGACCGGATCAACATCAGCATCGACACTCTCGATCCGGATCGGTTCAAAGCAATGACGCGGGGCGGCCGGTTCGATCTGGTCTGGAAGGGGATCCTGGCGGCGGAGGCGGCGGGGATCGTGCCGATCAAGCTGAACTCGGTGGTCCTCAAGGGGCAAAACGACCACGAGGTCGGCCAGATGGCGCGCTTGACGCTCGACCGGCCGTGGCAGGTCCGGTTCCTGGAGATCATGCCGATGGAAGGCGTCGGCGCGGTCGCCGACGAGCAGCTCGTCACCAGCGAGGAGACCCAAGCCCGCCTGGAAGCGGAGTTCGGGCCATTGACGCCGGTTGAGACCGATGCCGCCGATCCGGCCCGGCTGTGGCGAATTCCCGGCGCCGCCGGCACGATCGGCTTCATCTCCCCGGTCTCCGTCCCCTTCTGCGCCGCCTGCAACCGGGTCCGGCTGACCGCCGACGGCAAGCTGCGGCTCTGCCTGTTGCGGCCGGACGAGGCGGACCTGCGCGATGCGATGCGGGCCGGGGCCGACGATTCCACCCTGCTGCGCCAAATCCGGGCGGCGGTCTGGCGCAAGCCATGGGGCCATGGCCTGGCCGAGGGCGAGCGCGACACCGTCCGCGGGATGTCCCAAATCGGCGGCTAACCACCGCGGCAAAGCGCATATCGAGTCGCCCGCGCGACCGGCGGAATGAGTCGTGCTGTTGTTGGCTGAGACGAACTACGTATAGAATCGGTCAGGGATACTAGAGGACGAACGATACGCGGGCTCCCGCCGGCGGGAGCGAGACCAAAGGAGGTCGTGGATGAGACAGCGCCGACTTTTGGGGGCCATGCTTGCCGTGGCTCTACTCCTCGTGACGTCGGTTCCGGTACTGGTCGCGGCGCAAGAAGGCGACCGGCCGGTGCTCCGATTCGGGGTCAACGCCGCCGACGTGGCGGCGCTCGATCCGCACCAGGCCACCGGCACCCAGGACCGGACCGTGGTCGATATGATCTTCAACGGGCTGATTCGCTTCGTGCCCGGCAACAGCGCCGAGCTGGAGCCGGACCTGGCCGAGGCGATCCCCGAGCCGACGATGGACGGGGAGCGGCAGGTCTGGACCTTCACCTTGCGCGACGACGTGATGTGCCATCCCGGACCCGACTCCGAGGCGTACCCGTTGACGGCCGAGGATGTCGTCTACTCCTTCGAGAAGGCGGCGGACTCCGATCGCTCGGCCTTTGCCGCCGATTACGCGGGGATCACGGTCGCGGCGCCCGATGAGCGGACGGTTACCTTCACGCTGGACACGCCGCTGTCGCCGACGCTCTTCCTGCCGAAGGTCGCCAACTACGCGGGTGGCTTCATCATCTGCGCCCAAGCGGCCGAGGCGATGGGAGACGAGGCGTTCCGGACCAACCCGGTTGGCACCGGGCCGTTCATGTTCGAAAGCTACACGCCGCAGACGGCGGTGAACCTCGTCGCCAATGATGACTACTTCCGGGGAGCGCCGCTCCTGGGCGGGGTCGAGGTTCGCTACATGCCTGATACCAGCAGCCGCGAGCTGGGGCTTCAGTCCGGCGAGCTGGATGCGGCGGCCGGCCTGCCCGAGGCGCAGTGGGTCGAGCGGATCAACGCCGAAGGGAACCTGCAGGCGGATGTCTTTGGCGTCGGTGAGTCGGTCTTCGTCAACTTCAACGTCACGGTCGAGCCATTTGACGACCCACTGGTTCGCCAGGCGATCGCGTACGCTATCAGCCGCGACAACCATCAAGCGCTGTATGGTTCACCGGTGGCGGAGAACACCTACTCAGTGGTTCCGGCCGAGCTGATGCCGGGTGGCCTGACGCAAGAAGAGGCGGCGGCCGAGGACGTGCTCTACGAACAGGATGTGGAGCGGGCGCGGGAGCTGCTGGCTGAAGCGGGCTATCCAGATGGCTTTACCATCGACCTGATCACCTCGGAGATGGCGCAATATCGCGGCAACTACGAGGTGCTGCAGGCGGAGCTGGCGGAGATCGGGATCACGGTCAACCTGAACGTGGTTGACCATGCGACGATGCACGCCCAAATCCGCGAAAACGTCAACCCGATCACAATCTACGCTGCCAACCGGCCGAACGCCGATGTCTACCTGACTCAATTCTTTTACTCACCGTCGATCGTCGGCTCGGGCGAAAGCCCGGTCACCAACTTCGCCCACTATGCCGAGATCGATGACCTGATCGAGCAGGCGCGGGCGGAAACCGACGCGGACGCCCAGATCGAGCTCTGGCAGCAGGCGAACATCCAAATCCTGGAAGACATGGTGGCGATGCCGCTCCACTACCAGAACCAGGTGTACGCCCGGACCCAGAACGTTGATTACGGGCACGAGCTGATCTCCAGTGTGGCCCTGTACCCGCAGATCACCGAGCTGACGACCATCAACCCGTAGGAGCGGCACGTGACGGCGGGCGCCATGATTCATGGCGCCCGCCGTTCTCGCTTCGAATCTGACATCGTTGCCGGGGGAGGCGGGGCGCTGGACTAGAAGTCCGCGCTGAGCATCACGAAGTCCCTCCGGGACTGAGGACGGAAGCTGCATCCGGTCATGCAACAGCACAACCTTCGGTTGCCCTCGACAACGATGGGGTCAGCATCGGGTTTAGTCCTGAACGGACTTTTCGGTGCTCAGCGCGGAATTCATTCCAGCGCCTCCCCAGCGCACGGCTCAGGTGCCGGATCGCCGTCTCCAAACGTCATAAGTGCCGGAATCGGAACTGCATCTCATGCTTAGACACATCGTCCGGCGGCTGTTGTTGGGGATTCCGACCCTGCTGGCCGTCTTCACCGTCATCTTTATCTTGGTGCGGGTGGCGCCGGGCGATCCGGCGGTGGCGGCGCTGGGCGATTACGCCTCGGCGGAGGCGGTCGAGGCCCGGCGCCAACGCCTGGGCCTCGACCAGCCGCTGCCGGTGCAGTATCTGACCTTCCTCGGCGATCTGGCGCGTGGCGACCTGGGGCGGTCGCTTATCTCGGAGCGGCCGATCGGCGAACAGATCTTGTTCGTTCTGCCGTACACGCTTGAACTGACGCTGGCGGCGATCCTCTTCGGGCTGGTCGTCGGGGTGCCGATCGGGGTCGTCACCGCGATCCGGCAGAACAAGCCGATCGACTACGCGGGACGGATCTTCTCGTTGCTTGGCCTCTCGCTGCCGGCGTTCTATCTGGGCATCTTGTTGATCTTCTTCTTCGCGGTCCAGCTCGACCTGTTCCCCTCGGTTGGCTATGCCCCGTTCAACGAGCCGGCGCGGAACCTGCACTATCTGGTGCTGCCGGCCGTCACCCTGGGCTTGATCGAGACCGCCTACATTGCCCGGATGACGCGCTCGGTGATGCTGACCGTGCTGACCGACGACTACGTGCGGACCGCCCGCGCCAAGGGGTTGCGGGAGTGGATCGTGCTGCTCCAACACGCGCTGCGGGCGGCGCTGATCCCGATCATCTCCCTGGTCGGTATCTTCGCCATCAGCTTGATCGGCAGTAGCGTCCTGGTCGAGGAGGTCTTCGCCCGGCCGGGGCTGGGTAAGCTGATGATCGGGGCGACGAAGCAAAAAGACTACACGATGCTGCAATCGATCATGGTCATTTACGCCCTCATCATCGTCATCATCAATATCGTGGTCGATATCGTCTACACCGCGGTCGATCCCCGGGTCCGGTACTCCTAATGGCGCGGGCGACAGCGGTGGCCGGCGACATCCGCGGTGAGGCGGGAGGCCGCCAGCTCGTCTCCCAGCGGCAGCGGGCGTTGCGCACCTTCGCCAAGAACCGGACCGCGGTTGTCGGTCTGGTCCTCATCCTGCTCCTTTTGCTGATCGCCGTCTTCGCGCCCTGGATCGCGCCCTACGACCCCCTCGCCCAGGACATCCCGGCCCGGTTGCAGCCGCCGAGCGATGCCCACTGGCTCGGGCTGGACGATCGCGGCCGGGACATCCTGTCGCGGGTGATCTTCGGAACCCGGATCGCGCTGCTGGTCGGCTTCTTCTCGGTCCTGCTCGGCGGCGTGGTGGGGACCGCGATCGGGGTCATTGCCGGCTACTTTGGCGACAAGGTCGACGCCGTGCTGATGCGGCTGACCGATGTCCTGCTGGCGTTCCCGGAGCTGATTACAGGCTTGCTGGTGCTGGCCGTGTTGGGGCCTGGGTTAGAGAAGATGATTATCGCCATCGGGCTGACCATCGCGCCGCGGTTCGCCCGCATCGCCTACGGCCCGACCCTGGCCCTGAAAGGTAAGGAGTTTATCGAAGCGGCGCGGGCGATCGGGACCAAGGACGGCCAGATCGTGCGGTCGCACATCCTGCCCAATGTGGCGGGGGACCTGCTCGTCTTCGCCAGCCTGTGGACGGCCTCGGCGATCCGGCTGGAGGCGAGCTTGAGCTTCATCGGCCTGGGCGTGCCGCTGCCGACCCCGACCTGGGGCCAGATGATCCGGGAGGGGACGGTCCACCTGACGGTGGTGCCGCTCTACTCGCTGGCGCCCGGCCTGGCGCTCCTGCTGGCGGTGCTGGCGTTCAACCTCGTCGGCGACGGCTTCCGCGACGCGCTGGATCCGAAGTCGCGGGCGTGATGGGGCTTCGCTAGGGCACGGAGAAATACCAGACGAGGCGGATGGCCGCCAAGCGCGGGGCTGAAAGCCACCGCGCTGAATTCACGAACCCGGCTGAAAGCCGGCTATGGTGTTCGGTCCAGTGGCCGCAATGGAACCAAGCTGACGCCTGAGGATGGATCGGACTCATTCGCCACTCACCCCTAACGCCTCGACCGAGCGGGCGTGGCGGGAGCCGAGCTCACCGTTCTCGATGCCCCAGGAGACGATGCGGGTGGGGTGGATGCGGATCAGGGGCGACGGGTCGGCCAACGCCTCCGCCCGGCCCCGGACCTCGACCCCACGCGGCTGCCACGGGGGGAGGACATCGTCGATGACGATGGCGGCGACGCCGGTCCGCCGCACGTCGCGGAACTTCTTGGTGGCGGCGAAATCGCGGCCGCCGACATCGATCGTGTCGAGCTCGGCGTTGTGGCTCCAACCGACGACGGTGAGGTGTGGCATGCCGTCGGGGCCGACGGTCGCGAGGCGGGCGAGGCGACGTTCTCCCAGCAGGTAGCTCAGTTCGTTCTCGGTAAAGTTGCTCAACGTGGTCCTCCGAACTCGATTGCCCTACCTCCCAACCCCTCTCCCACGGTTTGGGAGAGGGGTTGGGAGGGTGGTCCGCGCGACTAATGGCTGGATCAGTTGCCGCCGCGGGCGGCGGCGAGCTGAGCTTGAAGGGCGTAGGCGCCGCCGTGAGCGGCGGCGACCTGGAAGAGGCCGGCGGTCTCGGTGCGGGTCCAATCGCGTTGCCACTCCGACATCACGGCCATCCAAGTGACGGGAGTTACCCCGGCCTGGATCAACCGTTGGATCGCGGCGTCGTGGGCGGTGTGGCTGAGGCCGCCCACGACGTCGACCAGGGCGTAGACCTCGTAACCGGCGGCGATGGCGGAGAGGCTGACCAGGGTCAGGCAAATCTCGGTGTAGAGGCCGCCGATGATGAGCTTGCGCCGGCCCGTCGCCTCGACGGCGGCAACGAAGGCCGGATCTTCCCAGGCGTTGAGGCCGGAACGGTCGATTGGCTGCTGATCGGGGTAGACAGCCTGGATTTCCGCCAGCAGGGGGTCGCGATTGAACGTGGCGCCGACGGTCGAGAGGACGGTCGGCACGTTGAAGACCGCCGCCGCCTCGGTGATCGCGGCGACATTGTTGATGAGCAATTGCAGGTCCATCGTCTGTACCAGCAGGGCGACGCCCGGCTGATAGTCGACAAGGACCAGGGCGCTGTTGTCGGGGCTCAGAAGACGGGGCGACGGGCCGGGGCCGCCCATGGCATCGCTGGCCGGGGTGGATTCTTGGGCGGTCGCGGTGCGGCCGCCGGCGATGGCCCCGACGGCGCCCGCCGCCAGGCCAAGGGCGAGTGAGCGGCGAGCAAGCGGCCGGGTCGCCAGCGATGCGGTCGAGTTGAGACGGCGTGTGTCCATGCTTGTTCCTTCCTCGCGAGGACGATGCGGACGAGTTGTCGGCGTTTGCGAATCGCGGTTCACTTGTCGCTCCATCCACTGCCTCCTGGTCTTTGTTATCACGGGACCGGCGCGGCCGGATTGCGCCAGGGTCCAATTCGTGCCATACTCGATCCAACGCCCGAATTTGTTTGTGCAAGCAAGTTCATTATGGAGAATATACTTGACCATGCAAGAACCTGTCAAGAGCTATCTGCCGGGAATCGACGCCGCCGAGTTCGCGGCCTGGATCGGCTTCCTCCGGCTGCACACGACGCTGGTGCGTGACCTGGACGCCGAGCTGCGGGCGGCGCATGGGTTGCCGCTCAGCTCCTTCGAGGTGATGAACTGGCTGGCCTACGCCCCCGGCCGCCGGATCCGGATGTCGGTGCTGGCGGACTCGGTCCTGCTGAGCCTGAGCGGCATCACCCGGCTGATAGAACGCCTGGAACGGGACGGGCTGGTAACGCGAGAGCCATCGGAAGAAGACCGCCGTGGCTCTTACGCGATCCTGACCGAAGCCGGTCTGGCCCGCCTGCGCCAGGCGCAAGTCACGCACGCCGTCGGCGTCCGCCGCCGCTACCTTGATCCGCTCACTCCAGAGCAAGTGCGGACACTCGGCGCCCTCTGGCAGCAACTCGAGGCAACGCGTCCGGTCGCGGCACCGACAGTTCAACTTGAGTAGCTGGCGGCCACCACCAGGTTGTCCACGCTTGCCCTTCGCTCAAGCCTCCGCTATTGTACGTACATGGGCGCGACGCGGGATGGAAGATGGAACAGATTCGGCTCGACCGAGCCGATGGTGCCGGCCAGCGGGAGGACAAGGCGATGGGTGAGATGAGTCTGCCGGGGGTGCCACGGGTACGGCTCGGCGGTGGCGGCTTGGAAGGCATCTTTCAACTGCGGGCGAATGGGACCACGGTGCGGACCGAGGTGCTGGCCGGCCTGACCACGTTCATGGTGATGGCCTACATCATCGCGGTCAACCCGGGCATCCTCGCCGCCGCCGGGCTCGATCAGCGGGCGGTGGCGACCTCGACCTGCCTGGTGGCCGGGGTGCTGACGATCGCGATGGGGCTCTACACCAACCGGGCCTACGCGATGGCGCCGGGCCTGGGCCTGAACGCGATCGTCGCTTTCAGCCTGGTCGGCGCCATGGGGCTGACCCCGGCCCAGGCGATGGGCGTGGTCGTGGTCGAGGGGATCTTCATCACCTTGCTCGTGGTGTTCGGGATCCGCAAGTGGGTGATGGATGTGGTGCCGCTGGCGCTCAGCCGGGCGATCGCGGTCGGGATCGGATTTTTCATCCTCTTCATCGGCCTCCGCAACGCGGGGGTGATTACGTTCTCCCCCGGCAGCGACGCCACCTTTCAGGGATTCCTGGAGCTGTCGCCGCTCAATACTTGGCCCATCTTCGTCGCGATGATCGGTCTGCTCGTCACGATCGTCTTGATGGCGCGGGGGGTGAAGGCCGGGATTCTCATCGGCATCCTGGTCGCCACCGTGGTCGCGTTCCTGGTTCCGGGCCAGGTGGCGACCCTGCCGGCGCAACCGCTGGCCGGCCCCGATTTCAGTCTCCTTGGGCAGTTCGACTTGAGCTTCTTCGCCCAGCTTGGCTTCCTGTCCGCCATCCTGGCCATCTTCAGCTTTGCCCTGTCCGATTTCTTCGACAGCATGGGAACCCTGATCGGGGTTGGCGCCGAGGCCGGCTATCTGGACAAAGACGGCGAGTTGACCGATTCGCAGCGGCCGCTACTGGTCGATTCCCTCGGCGCCATCGCCGGCGGGGCGGTCAGCGCATCATCGGCCACGACCTACATCGAGTCCGCCGCCGGGGTCAGCGTCGGGGGCCGCACCGGGTTAGTCTCGGTGGTGACCGGGCTTCTCTTCTTGCTGGCGCTGCCGTTCGTGGCCTTGGTCACCGCCATTCCCTCGGTCGCCACCGCCCCGGCCTTGATCGTGGTCGGGGTGCTAATGGTGGCGGTGCTGACCGAACGGGAGCACACGCTCCCCTCTGGCGCCACGATTCGGACCGGGGGCGTCGATTTCACCAAGCTCGAAGAGAGCATCCCGGTGGTGCTGACGATGCTGGTGATGCCGCTGACCTTCAACATCACCAACGGCATCGGCGCCGGCTTCGTCAGCTACGTCCTGATCAAGGTGGCGACCGGCAAAGCCCGCGAGGTCCACCCCGGCCTCTACCTCGTGGCGCTCGCCTTCCTCATCTACTTCCTGCGCTGGGTGCTGTTCGGCGCCGCGTTCTAGCCGTGTTCACTTGGTAAACATGGATCGATGGTGGCGAAGAGTCGATGTGTAGACAATTGCTACACAGAGCGGTACCATGGTGGCTGGCATTGTGCGTCCCAGGCGAGGTTGTCATCATGGTATCGACACGTCAACGACCATCAGCGAAGCGAGATCACGCGATTAACATTCGCTCCAGCGAGCAACAACGTGATCTCATTGATCGCGCGGCACAGGCAATTGGCCAGAGCCGGTCGGAATTCATGATCGAAGCGTCTTGTCGCGAGGCCGCCACCGTGCTGCTTGACCAGGTGTTCTTCTCGCTCGATGCGGCGGCGTTCGACCAGTTTCAGGCTATGCTTGATTCTCCACCGCCTCCGACCGACGAACTGCGAGCGCTCTTGCTGACCAAAGCGCCCTGGGAATGAAGGTCGCGGAGTTGACCCCTCCTTCTCGCCTGAGCGCCGACCACGACGTCGCCGCATTTGGATGCGGCACGCCTTCGCTCGACGACTGGCTCAAGCGGCAAGCTCTCAGGAACGAAGCGAGTGGGGCTTCGCGAACGTATGTCGTGACTGTCGAACGCCAAGTCGTCGGCTATTACTGCCTATCGACCGGGGCCTTCGCCCGCTCGGCATCGCCAAAACCGATGCAGCGAAACATGCCAGACCCGGTGCCCGTTGTGGTGCTCGGCCGCCTCGCTGTCGACCGGACCTATCATGGTCAGGGTATCGGATCGGCGCTCTTGCGCGATTCGGTGTATCGTGTCCTTGGCGCGGCAGAGTCCATCGGAATTAAAGCGATGCTCGTTCACGCCATATCAGATGATGCGAAGCGGTTCTATCTTGCCAAGGGCTTCCTCGAATCGCCGGTAAATCCAATGACACTCTGCCTACTGTTGGATACGGCCCGGAAAACCCCCGGTTCCTAACGGCAATACCGCAACAACCATGACCTCTCGGCAAGGAAGGAACCGCCCGGCGCGCCGTAGAGGATGGCCGACTGATTTGACACGAGCATCACAGCACCAAAAAATGCTCAGAGAACACTTGATTTCGAGGATCACTTCTTGATGTCAGAGTTCGCTTTGGAACAACGATCCGCCGCGTGGAGCGCAACGACACGGGTGATCGCGGCGCATGTCGTCATGCTGCGGGATGCGGCGATCCTTGATGACCCGGTGGCGGCGGTGCTGCTGACGGCGCTCGATGGGGTGGGCCGGGGAACGCCGGCGGAGACATCCGATCTGGTGAGCCTGGTTGCCGCGGTCGATCAGCGGCTCGATGCCTTGACCCCGGCGGCGGCGATAGGGGCCGGGGCGGTGGGACGTGGCCAGGCCGAGGTCGTGGCGGCGCTCGCCCGGTTGTTGATCCGGGCGGACCTGTTGCGGCTGGCCGAGGGGGCGAACGCCGGGCGCCGGGCGTTGCTCGATCTCGCCGGCGAGCACGTCTTTACCCTGATGCCGGCGCATGCTAGTGGGCAGCCGGTCCAGCCAACCACACTGGCGCACTTCCTCGGGGGCGTGATCGCGCCGCTTGGACGGGCGTTCTCGCGGCTTCGAGCAAGCTATTTGACGGTCAACCAGAGCCCGCTGGGAGCGGGCGCGCTGGCGTCGAGCGGCTTGCCAATTGACCGGGAGCGCATCGCGGACCTGCTGGGGTTCGAGGGGCTGGTGGTCAACACCTTTGACGCGGTGGCGGCGGTCGATTTGCTGGCGGAGGCGGCCGGCATTGGAGCCGCCATGGGTGACCCGTTGGCGCGGTTCCTCGTGGAGTTGCTGGCTTGGTCGCGGGCGGAGCCGGCCGCGCTCCGGTTCGACGACGAGTGGCTGGCGCCGGTCGATCCTGGCTTGCCGCAATTCCGACCCGCGAGCGGCCTCGAACGACTGGTGCTTCAGGGCCGGCAGATCGCGGGTGATGCCGTCACCATTCAGGACCTCCTCCGCCAGGCGGCGTACGGTCCAGCGACGACGACGCTGGCCGCGACGGTACCGGCAGCGCGAACCGTGCTCGCCGGGGCGACGGACTTGGCCGTGACAACGGCCGCTTTGCTGAGCGGCGGCGTTGAGGTGAACCGCGCCTACCTCGCGAACCGGGCGGGGCGGGACTACACGACGACCAGCGAGCTGGCCGATTTTCTATTGGCGGAGGAGGGGATCGATCCCGCGTCGGCCCGCAATATTGCGTTGATGACGGTGCGTCAGGCGATGGCGGCGGGGATCGCGGCCAGCGGCATCACCCCGGCCATGATCGACGCCAACGCGCTCCTCGTGCTCGGCCGCGAGCTGGGGGTGGAGATCGAGCGCATGCAACGCGCCCTGGCCCCCCGGCGGTTCTTGGAAAAGCGAGGGGGCCCCGGCGGTCCAGCGCCGGCGGCAACTCGCGACTACCTCGACTTGGAGCGGGCAAGGCTGCTGGCGGATGATCGCTGGACGACCGAAACGAGCAACCACTTGTCACGGGTGGAGGCAAACCTGGATCAGGTTGTCGCCGTGCTGCTGGCTGACACCGCCTAGCGGCGATTGCCGTCTGATCCGGACCTCGGGGGAATAGCATGGCCTCGCCCGCGGCTCCCCTCTCCCACGGTTTGGGAGAGGGGTTGGGGGTGAGTGCCGTTTGCCAATCGCGGTGACCAGCCGACGTCCGTACTACTCGACCATGAAGACGTCGAGCATGCCAAGCGCGATGTGCGGGATGCCGGTCTCTTCGTCGGGGAGGAAGCAGATCGCGACGTAGGTGCCGGGCGCCAGATCGACCTCAACCCAGTTGACGCGATCGCTGGAAAGGACCAACGACTCGAAGACATCGGTCACGTCCTCGAACGAGAGCGCCGTCTCGACCGGGGTCGCGCCCGCCACCGGTGAGGCGGCCGGCGGCCCAAACATGGCGTTCACCAGCTCCAACACCTGCTCCTCGGTGGTCCCATCCGGGACTTGGGCGAGAATCATGTGGTGCGGCTGCTCGCCGGCGTTGACAAGGCCCCAGATCTGGGGACCGGCGCTGATCGACTCCGGCAGGATGAAGTCCATCTCTACCATGTCGATCGTGATCGCGCCCGCTGGCTCGTCCAGGGCAGGCATTTCGCCGGTGACCATGATCGTCTTCGGCAGATTGGCGAAGTCCCCGCCCGGGCCTTCCTCGGTATCGTCATAGGCGTAGAGGTTGACGACCCACTCACCGGGGGTCAGGTCAAGCACCACCTCGCCGGTCGCGCCAGGCGCGGTGACCGGTCCACCGTTGAAGACGGTCTCGAAGAACCAATCGGGAACAGCAAAATCTTCACTCGCGCTTTCGAAGGCTGCCTGGTAGTCATCGACCGTGGTCCCCTCGGGGAGCTGGAAAAACTCCAAATCGGCCGAGAGGTCCCCGCTGTTCTCCAACACCACTCGGTAGCGGCCGGCCTCGATCTCCTCCGGGAGGTCGAAATCGGTTCCGTCCGTGGAAACGACAAGGTCCGGATAGCCAAGTCCGGCCAGCAGCGAATCCCCGGCTTCGGGGGTTGCCTCCTGGGCGGCGACCCCGAGCATGCCCGGGCCGAGCAGCGCTATTGCGAGCGCGAAAATCGCGAAGAGACGTCGCATCGAACGTTCTCCTTTCTGATGTGATCTAGACAGACATGCCTGCATGTCCTCCCGACGGTGGCCGACTCAGGGAGGGCCAACCTCATCATAGACCATCAAACGCCCGGTCGAAACGTGGGAACGACGTATTTGCCGAGGAGAATAGCGGCGGTCGGACCTACGTCAACCTACGTAGCCAGGTCAACCCCACGGTGAGCCGAGGTTCATCGCCCGGCTCGCCGGCCGGTGGCGCGATCAGGACCGGCAGCGGCGGGGTATAATTCGGTTCGTTCACGGTGAGGGTCACCTGGATACGTGTCAATGCTGACAACATAAGGAGCATCCCATTCCACGCCTTGCCCTTCCCACCCACACCCCAACCGAGCATGCCCTCCTGGTCGCGGTCGAGCAGCCGGGCCAACCCTGGGCCGCCGCCGATTCGCTGGAAGAGCTGGCCCGCCTGGCCGAGACCGTCGATGTCGAGGTCGCCGGCTCCGTTACCCAGAAGCTAGCCCACCCGCGGGCCGGCACCTATGTCGGCAAGGGCAAGCTGCAAGAGATCATTGATCGCCGGGATGACCTCGAGTATGACGTCGTCATGGTCGATGATGACCTCTCGCCGGCCCAGCAGCGCAACCTCGAGAAGGCGCTTGACGTCAAAGTCATCGACCGCACGGCGCTGATCCTCGATGTCTTCGCCCGCCGGGCGGTCACCCACGAGGGCCGGCTTCAGGTCGAGCTGGCGCAGATGGAGTACCGGCTCCCCCGGCTGACCGGACTTTGGACCCACCTCTCGCGCCAGGGAGTCGGCGGCGTCGGCCTTCGGGGCCCTGGTGAGACGCAGTTGGAGAGCGACCGGCGGGAGTTGGGGAAGCGGATCGTCCACATCAAGCGCGAGCTGGACGAGGTGCATACCCATCGCCAGCGCTATCGCGATCGCCGCCGCGACGTGCCGATCCCGGTCGTCGCCCTGGTTGGCTACACCAACGCCGGCAAGAGCACCCTGCTCAACACGCTGACCGGGGCCGGGGTGAGGGCCGAGGACAAGCTCTTCGCCACGCTGGACCCGACGACCCGGCGGGCGCCGCTGCCCGGTGGCCGCGAGGTGCTGTTCACCGACACCGTGGGCTTTATCAACAACCTCCCGACGCTGCTCATCGCCGCCTTCCGGGCCACCCTGGAGGAGATCAATGAGGCGACGTTGCTGCTCCACGTCGTTGACGGCACGCATCCGAACGCGGTCGAGCAGATCCGCGCCGTGAACGAGGTACTGGAAGATCTGGGCGCCGACGACAAGCCCGTCCTGACCGCGCTCAACAAGATTGACCGCCTGCTGCCGGACGCCTCGCGCAACGGGGCGACGCCGGACCTCGCGGCGCTGGTGGCGCGGCTCGGCCCGGTGACGGCGCTCGTGCCGGAGGCGATCCCGATTTCCGCCGCTAACGGCTGGGGCCTGGACCGCCTGCTGGCGAAGATCGAGACGGTGATCGAGCGGGAGGCCGATTTCGTCGCGGTCCAGTTGACGGTGCCGTATAGCCGGACCGACCTGGTCAATCGCTTCCATGGCACCGGCCGGGTCGAGACGGTCGCCCACGATGAGCGGGGGACGACGATCTTGGGCACGCTGCCGGCCGCGTTTCTCGGTCAGTTCGCGCCCTACCTGACGCGGCGGCCGGGGACCGCGGCAGTGCCGTCGGCCCCCGCCTCCTGATGGCCGCCGGCGAACGGAAATCCATAAGCGCCGGCGTCGTCGCCAGGGGCAACGATGGCGCTGGTTGATCTCGCCGGGCGTCAGGTCCGCGGCAAGATCGTCTATTACGGGCCGGCCTTTGGCGGCAAGACGACCAACCTCGAATACATCTACCGGACGGTGCCGGCGGCGGCCACGGGCGAGCTGCGCTCCATCGCCGCCGAGAACGAGCGAACGCTGTTCTTTGACTATTTCCCGCTCGATCTGGGAACGGTCAACGGCTTCACCATCCGGTATCAGCTCTACACGGTGCCGGGGCAGATGCACTATGAGCGGACCCGGCAGGCGGTCCTCAGCGGCGTCGATGGCGTCGTCTTCGTCGCCGATTCCGCGGCCGAGCGGCTGGTTGACAACGAGCAAAGCCTGGATGAGCTGCGGCAGCACTTGCTGGGCCAGGGGAAAACGCTGGCGACGATGCCATTCGTCGTGCAATACAACAAGCGCGACCAGCCGACCGCGTTGCCAACCGCCGAGCTAGACCAGCGCCTCAACCCGAACCAGGCCCAAACCGTCGACGCGATCGCTGTATCGGGGGTCGGCGTGTTCGAGACGTTGCGAGTCATTTGCCAACTGGTGACGCGGGCGCTGTGAGCGTATTACCCCGATTGCCGTCCTTGCGTCGCCGAAAGCCAAAGCCATTCGGCTGACTTGCCGGAAGCATCCTGAAGGAAGCTGTTGTTGGCTTGATGCCCATGAATGCAACGAGGGATGGCGTGTGTCAGCTTCCTTGAGGATGCTTCCCACGATGCAGCCGGATGTCTTTAGCTTCCAGTGAAGCATAGACAGCGACCGGCATTGCCTGTCCGCATCAGATAATGGTGTGCTCGTCGCCGACGAACGACGTGGTGATCGCGACGTTCTGGAAATTCAGGGCGTCGGCGATGGCGGCGGCGAACTCGGGGCTGGCGATGGCCGCATCGTGGGCGGCACGGTCGTCGAAGCGGAGGATCGCCACGCCATCGAAGACGGGCTCGCCGTCGTGGGGACCGGTGGCGGTGTAGAGCTTGTAAGCGCGGACGCCCGGCACCTTCGCGGTGAGGGGAGTGTGGTCATCGACCCAGTAGCGGGCGAACTCCTCCGGGCTCAGGTCCGGCCGCCGTTTGACCAGGAACACGACATTGAACATCTTGCGCTCCGGCTCCTTGCTCAGTCAGCGTCTCGTTCCGGGCTGGGCGCCGGGCTGTCAAAGAAATCGAGGTACTCGGGGTCCGGATGTTGGTAGAAGCCCTGGCCTGATTTTTCGCCCAGCTCTCCCGCGGCGAGGCGATGGTGCAGCACCCTTGATGGCTGGTCGGCCGGGTCGGTAGCGACCCGCTGGTAGGACGTCTCGATATCGGCCACGACGTCGAGGCCGACCATGTCCATGACGCCGAAGGGGCCGATCGGGGTGCCGAAGAAGAGCATCCAGAGCCGGTCGACGTCCTCCGGATCGGCGTGGCCCTCGTCCACGACGCGCAGCGACTCGCGCTTCACCGCCCGCCAGATGCGGTTGATGATGAAGCCCTTGCTTTCCCCACGGACCACCGCCGTGACGAGGCCCAGCGATCGCGCGAAGCGATCCACCCGCGCGATTACGTCCGGCCGGGTGACGCCGCAGCCCATCAGCTCGAGCATGTTTCGCGCCCAGATCGGGGCGAAGAAATGCGTGTTGAGCAATCGGCCGGGATCGGCGATGGCCGGCGCCAGTAACGATGAGGGCAGGGACGAGCTGTTGGTGGAAAGGATGGCGTCCGGCGCCAGGCGGTCGAGGGCGGCGAAGACCTCCAGCTTGGTATCGATGTCCTCTCGCACCGCTTCAATCACGAGATTGACCCCGGCGACCGCCTCCGCCAGGTCGGCGACCGGCTGGATGCGGGCGACGATCGCGCCGTGGTCGGCCGGCGGCTGTAAGCGGTAGGCGTGGTGCTCGTATTGAGGCGCGTTCGGCAGACCGCGCAACTCGTCCTGGATCGCTGGCAGGGCTTGCGCCAGCGCGGCGGGCATCGCGTCATGGATGCGGACTGGATAGCCGTTTGCCGCGATCAGGGCCGCGATCTGACGGCCCATGGTGCCGGCGCCGATCACGGCGACGGTCCGGATGTCGCCCCCCGCGCCATCCTCGGTCATACGCCCCTCCCTCGATCATCGCCATCGTCCAATGGCGTAGTTTGCCATGGTTCGACGAAAACCGGGGATTGAGGTTCGCCCGCGATCGTGGGAGCAATGGCCGAGGGTCGACCGCGCTACTTGATGAACTGGATCGCGAAGGGGTAGCGGAAGATGCCGTCGTTCCAGGCGCGGAGCGCGGCGGCCAACGAGAGCAGCAGCCAGGCCACGCCCAAGCCGAGCATTGCCGGCAGGGTGATGACGAGCCCGAAGCCAAGGGTCGTAACGGTGAGCACCGCCAGGACGAAGAAGTAGGGCAGCACCGAGAGGTTGAAGTTCAATGCCTGACGAGCGTTCTCCGCGGCGAAGGGATCAACCGCTTTTCGCGCCATCCAGATCGCGAATGGGCCCACCACCGCGCCGAGGACGACGGCAAAGGCGCCGATCAGCGCCGACAGATGGGCCGCCACCGCCCAATAGCGGGAGTCCTGGTCTGCCCCGGTCAGCGATACGTGGGACGACTGACCGTAATAGGGCATCGTCGCCGCCGGTCCCGTCACCCCGAAGAAGGGAGCGCCGCAGCGAGCGCAAAAGTGATCGGCGGCGGTGGCGGCCTGCCCGCAATTCGAGCAGATCATCGTGACTCGACTCCTGAGACGCGCGGTCTCGGTCAATACCTCGGTGCCTGTCATGCTCAACCGGACGTGCTTCGCCCGATCACACGTCGGATGATACCCCGCGATTGTCACGGGGGCATGACGAAGGCGCAATGACGGCGCGGCGTCAGATCGGACGCACCTGCCGGGGCCGGCGGTAGCGGCCGGAGCGGCGGCGATGCTACCCTGCTCGCATGAGCACGCCACCCCGTCAGCAACCGGTCATCGTCACGTCCGGGCTGACCAAACGGTACGGCCGGATCGACGCCCTCACCGCGCTCGACCTCGCCATCCCGGCCGGCGTTATCTACGGCTTCCTGGGGCCGAACGGCGCCGGCAAGACGACCGCCATCCGATTGCTGATGGGGTTTATCCGGCCCAGCGCCGGGCGGGCGGCGATCTTCGGCCACGATACCTGGCGCGATGGCGTGGCGGCCCGGCGCGAACTTGGCTTTCTGGTCAACGCGGAGGCGCTGTACCCCGATCTCAGCGGTCGCGATCAGCTCGACTACGCGGCGAGCATCTCCGGCCGGCCGGCCGTCTTGCGCCGTCGCCTGCTCGATGCCCTGGAGCTGAGCGACGATGCACTCGGCCGCCGGTTGGGATCCTACTCCAAAGGCATGCGCCAAAAGCTGGCGTTGACGGCGGCGCTTCAGCACGATCCGGCGCTGCTGATCCTCGATGAGCCGACCGACGGGCTTGATCCCCTGATTCAGCATGCCTTCGAAGAGATCCTCCGCGAGCGGCGCGACGCGGGGCGGACGGTGTTCATGTCCTCGCATGACCTGGCGGAGGTGGAGCGGATCTGTGAGCGGGTGGCGGTGGTCCGGGGCGGCAGACTGATCCTCGAAGCCGCGATCACGGATTTGACGCGGCGTCACCGGCGGACCGCCGAGGTCCGGTTCGCCGGTCCGGTTCCCGCCAGCCTGGCCGGACAGCCGCGGGTCACGCTGGTGCGACAGGAGGGGTCGCGGGCGACGCTGGCGGTCGATGGCGACGTGACGCCGCTGGTTCGCTACCTGGCGGGGACCGATATGACTGACCTGCTGCTGCCGCCGCCGCGGCTTGAAGACATCTTCCTGGAGCTGTACGACACCCACGGTTCAAACGGCGCGACGGCGGAGGCCGCCGGGGCGGGTAGTACCGGACAACGGCCGTGACCCTGGCCCGGATGACGAGCCGGCTGCTGGGGCGGGGGATCGCCAGCCTGGCGGCGTTGTTGGTGGGGGTGGCCCTGTTCGAGTCGCTGCAGGCGCCGGTGGTGGAGTCATTTGGCGGGGCTCGCGGCATCCGCACGCTGATCGAGTCGTTGCCGCCCGCGTTTCAAGTGTTGGCCCGCGCCCAACCAGGGTTTTCCACCTTTTCCGGTCTCGCCGGCTCGCTCTCGGCGGGATTCGTCCATCCCCTCTACCTCGTGCTCACCCTCGCCGCCGTGGTCGGCTTTGCCGCGCGGAGCCTGGCGGGCGAGATGGAACGGGGCACCATCCTGCTTTCCCTGGCGCGGCCGGTATCGCGCCCGGCCGCCTACGCGGCACGGGTGGCGGGCGTGGTCCTAACCGGGATCCTGCTCTCGCTGGCGGGGGTGGCGGGCCTGGTCGGTGGGCTCCTCGTGGCGCGGCCGGAAGGGGAGTTTGACTATCGCAACCTCGTGCCGCTGGCGATGAGCACCTGGCTCGTCTTTTGGGCCGTTGGCGGCCTGGCCCTCGCCGCCTCGGCCGCCGCCAGCACCTCTGGCCGGGTGGTTGGCTGGGCGATCGGCTTCGTCGTGATCTCCTATTTCGTGGACTATTTCGCCGCGGTCTGGACCGTGCTCCGACCCATCGAGTTCCTGAGCATCTTTGCTTACTATGACCCGGCGCGGGCGCTGACGACCGGCGAAGTGCCAGGGGCGAGCCTGCTCGTCTTGGGGCTCGTCGGACTGGTGGGCGTCATGGCCGGGCTCGTGATCTTTGATTGCCGCGATCTGCCGACGTAGGCGGGAGGACTGGGCCGGCGATCGCCGGCAGTGCGGTGATGTTCGGGCTTTGTCTGCTCGCCCTCCGGTTCTTGCCGGAGACACGGGGTAAGATGTTAGCGGCCGCGAGGTGAGGTCAGTGGCTCGATCCTATCCCGGCTGGTCGGCGGATTGATTCCGGGTCCTCTGACCACACGATGTGGGGGTGCGCAATGCCAAACGTGATTGTCTTCGACGTTAACGAAACGCTGCTTGATTTGCGCTCGCTGGACCCAATCTTCACCGCCGCTTTTGGCGATGCGGCGGTCCGCCGGGAGTGGTTCGGCCAGGTGTTGCAATCGGCGATGACGGTGACGCTGACCGGAAATTACGTCGATTTTGCCGAGGTCGGCGCGGCAGCGCTGGCGATGGTCGCTTCCCGCCGGCGGGTGGAACTGACGGATGAGCATCGGCGCGCGGTGGGCGCCGGGATGCGTCAGTTGCCACCCCATCCCGATGTCCCGGCCGCGCTCGATCGGTTGCGAGCGGCGGACTTCCGGCTGGCGACCTTGACCAACAACCCGGGGCCGGTGGTGGAAGCGCAACTGACCAACGCCGGTCTGCGTGACTATTTCGAGCGGGTGCTCACCGTCGACGAGGTGCGCCGCTTCAAGCCGGCGCCGGAGCCCTACCTGATGGCGGCCGATCAGCTTGGCGTGCCGATCGCCGGGATGCGCCTGGTGGCCGCCCACGCCTGGGATGTCGCGGGGGCGATGGCCGCCGGCGCCGCCGCCGCCTTCGTCGCCCGCCCCGGCATGGTCCTCGACCCGCTGGCGCCGCGGCCGGACATCGTCGGCGCTGACCTGAGCGAGGTCGCTGATCGAATTGTTCAAACCGACAAGCGGGGAACGTAGACCGTGGTCGGACATGGTTGCTGTCACTCGGACGCATGGCCACCAAGGATGAGCATTCCCGCTACGGACATTGGTTGCTGATTGATTTGGCAACCGTTGATACCGTACTATCGGGTCGATGTGCAGACCGCGCTGGAGATCCGACGAGGAGACACGATGCTGCTGCAAAATCCTGAGCTCGACATGGCAAAAGAGCAGGTTCTTGCGATTCTCGAACAGCAAGAAGTTTCATACTCCCCGGTGGAGCTGATTCGGGAGCTCCGCCAACGCGGTGTTTCAGATTCGGCAGCCCGCGATGCTATTTGGTACTTGATTGATCGATATGAAATTGAGCTCGCCTGGGACCGGCGGTTGCGGCTCGTTCATCGAGAAAGCACTCGTGCCGGGTGAGCGCGCGCGATGAGAGATTTCATTCGGCTCCGCACCGGGATGTACGAGACCCTCGGAGCGAGGGAAGGCGCGATCGGGACAGAATTCTCTATTCTTCGGCGTTTCGTCGACTCGCGGGAATTACTCAAGTTGCACCCGCGAACGATCTTCATCCGATTCACAACCGACTGACGCATACGCTTGAAGTCGCTCAGATCGGGCGCAGCTTGGCGGAGAATCTGCTCCGGGTCGAGGAATTCCAAGCGGCTATCGACGCGCTCGGAGGGTTGGATCCGGATGTGGTTGAGGCCGCCTGTCTCGCCCACGATCTCGGCCATCCGCCGTTCGGCCATGTCGCCGAGGCCGAGCTTGATGACATCCTCAAGATTCGCAAACAGGTGGCCGACGGATTCGAAGGCAACCCACAGACCTTTCGCATTCTGACGAAGCTCGCCATGCGCTCGCCCGACCACACGGGGTTGAATCTCACCCGCGCTACGCTGTGCGCGGTCTTGAAATACCCCTGGCAACGCGGCACCGCCGACACGAAGGCGTCCAAATGGGGAGCGTACGCTTCGGAGAACGAGGAGTTTCGATGGGCAGTTGAACTTCTGCCCCAGCCCGGGACGCGCGGTCTCGAGGCCGCGCTGATGGATTGGGCGGACGACGTCGCCTACGCGGTGCATGACGTCGAGGATTTTTACCGGGTCGGTCTGATCCCGCTCGACCGTCTTACGTTGTACGAAGAAGAGCGCGATCGGTTTGTTGAATCGGAAGTGAAACGCAACCGGGCGTTAGCTGTCTACAACCGAGGTGATTTGGCCGCGGCATTCAACGATATTGTCGCGGGCTCGCCAATTCAGGAGCCATACGCGGGACGCCAAATAGACCGCTATCGACTCCGAATGTTCACGTCGTCGCTTGTGAGTCGATACGTTGATGCAGTCACCATTGATCCAACCAGGAATGAGCTGCATATCCCCCGGGCGGCGCGGATGGAAGTCGCGATCTTCAAAGGGCTGACGTGGCAGTACGTCATCGAAAGTCGCGCCCTTATTGGACAGCGATATGGACATCGCACCGTTATCAGAACACTCTTTGCAATCCTTTGCGAAGCCGGCGCATCGACCCGGGACCGCCGGATTCTGCCGGAATTCTACCGAGAGCTGCTTGGCTCTGACCCCACCGACAAAGATATCGCACGAATCGCCGCTGACCTCATCGCCTCGATGACCGAGGCCCAAGTGATCGCGCTGCACCACCGGTTGACCGGCATCTCGATGGGCGCCTCGCTCGATCCGATTCTGCCGTAACTTCACCCGGCGCATGAAAAAACCATGAGCCTGCTCGAAGAGGCGAAAAGCGTCGGAGGAGCTATCCAGCAACCAGGGCCGATCTCGAACGAGTTGACCCGAGGTTCCACCACGTCCGCGGCAGGCGGGGGTGTCACTGGCGGACGCCGGGCGGGGCGGGAGGCGCATCGGCCCGCTCGTGCCGGTGGTACTCGTCGGCGTGGCTGATCGCGATCCGGATCGCCGGTTGCGTGCCGCGGACCTCGATCAGGTGGAAGGTGTTGGCCGGGGCCAGGATCCATTCGCCGGCCTTGACGATCACCGGCTCCGGCCGGCCCTCCAGCGTCCAGCTCAATTCGCCCTCGTACACCGACCAGCACTCGTCGGCCAAGTGATAGTGCCAGTCGTTCTGGTGGCCCGGCGCCTGGCAGATGGCCGTGACCATGTAGCGGTCGTTCCGGGTCAGGGTCGCCGCCCAGGGCGGCGGTCCGTGGCGGGCTTTCAGTTCCTCGATGCCCAATGTGACTTGCTCGGCGCTGAGGACGGGTGATCGTTCGTCGGCCATGCTGGTCTCCTCTGAATCTGGCCGTGCCGCCAGACCATCGTCGCCTGCTCAAGATCAGGAGATGAGCAGCCCCGCGCCAGGCGACGGCGCGGGGCTGAATGGGCGCGGGACGACCGCTACCAGCCGACCCGGGTGACGGCGCCTTCGGAGGCTTGGGTGACCAGGGCGGCGTATTTGGCGAGGACGCCGCTGGTGTAGTTCGGCGGCGGTGGGGACCACTGGGCCAGGCGGCCGGCCAGCTCGTCGGGCGAGATCTCGACGTCGATCCGGCGGTTTTCGATGTCGATCACGATCGTGTCGCCTTCTTGGACGGCGGCGATCGGGCCGCCGACCGCGGCTTCCGGCGCCACATGCCCGATCATCAGACCCTTGGTGGCGCCGCTGAAGCGGCCGTCCGTGATTAGCGCCACCGAGTTGCTGAAACCCTGGCCGACCAGGGCGGCGGTGATGCTCAGCATCTCCTGCATGCCGGGGCCGCCCTTCGGGCCCTCGTACCGGATCACCAGCACGTCGCCATCGACGATCTGGTTGTGAGCGACGGCGTCGTGGGCGGCGTGCTCGGAGTTGAACACCCGGGCCGGGCCGGTGTGGTGGAGCCGCTCGTAGCCGAAGAGCTTCACCACCGCGCCTTCCGGCGCCAGGTTGCCGTGGAGGATGACCAAGCCGCCGGAGTCCTTGATTGGATCGGCCGCGGTATGCACCACGTCCTGACCCGCGGTCTCTTCCGCATCGGCCGCTTCGTCGGCGAACGAGCGGCCGGTGACCGTGATTTGATCACCGTGGATCAGCCCGGCTTCCACCAGCCGCTTGGCCACCAGCTTGGTGCCCCCGGCCCGATCGAGATCGACCGCGGCGTACTTACCGCCCGGCATCAGGTCGCAGATCAGCGGCGTGCGGCGGGAGATGGCATCGAAATCATCGATCGTGAGCTGAACGCCGGCCTCGCGGGCCAAGGCCAGCAAGTGAAGCACCGCGTTGGTGGAGCCGCCGCTGGCGGCGACGCCGGCGATCGCGTTCTCGAACGCTTCGCGGGTCAGAATGTCGGTCGGGCGGAGGCCGCGCTCCAGGACTTCGATGATCAGCTCGCCGGTCTGTTTGCCGACCACTTCCTTGCGAGTGTCGATGGCGGGGGCGGAGGCGGAGCCCAGGGGCGAGAGGCCGATGAACTCCATCGCCATCGCCATCGTGTTTGCCGTGTACTGACCGCCGCAGGCGCCGGCGCCGGGGCAGGCCCGATCCTCCAGCTCTTTCAGGTCCTCATCGCTCATCTTGCCGGCGGCATTGGCCCCGATCGCCTCGTAGACGGAGCGGATCGTTACCTCTTTGCCGTGCCATTCGCCCGGCATGATCGTGCCGCTGTAGAGGAGGAGGCCGGGCACGTCGAGCCGGACCAGGGCCATCGCCAGGCCGGGCAGCGTTTTGTCGCAGGCGCCGATGCCGATCACCGCGTCGAACATGTGGCCGCGGCCGACCAGCTCGACCGAGTCGGCGATGATCTCGCGGGAGACGAGCGAGGTCTTCATGCCCTCGGTGCCCATCGTCACGCCGTCGGAGATGGAGACCGTGTTCAGCTCCATCGGAGTGCCGCCAGCGGCGCGGATGCCGTCCTTGACATGCTTGGCGATCCGGCGCTGGTTGAGATTGCACGGCATTGTCTCGATCCAGCAGTGGGCGACGCCGACGATCGGCCGTTTCAAATCTTCATCGGTATAGCCGGTGCCTTTGAGCATGGCCCGAGCGCCGGCCCGGTCGTTGCCATCGAGCATCGTCCGGCTCTTGTGCCGCGTATCAAATCCGCCGGCCGGTTTGGTGGTCGTATCCGCTGGCGGCCGCTCGATCGTTGTCGTCATCCCCTCACTCCTTTTTGGTTGGCGAACACGAAGCCCTCCCGGATGCAGACCTCGCGGGTGTGCTTTGCTCGCTACTTGGCTTCTGGCATGCAGTGTCCCGCGCCACGCCGGAACACGCAAGTGCTGAACGGAGAGGGCGGAATAATGAGGCTACGGGCCGCGTTTGGAGCCAGCGGCGGGAGCGGGCGCGATCGGCGTCGCGCTGGCGGCGTCGGCGCGTCGCAAGGCGGCCTCTTGGGCGGCGATGGCGCCGGGCGCGTTCAGGCTGAGGCCGATGGCGGCCACGGCTTGGGCCGCTTCGACCCGCCGCTTGGCTTCCTCGTCCCGCAAGGCGGCCGGGTCTTCGACGTCCTGGCGGAATTTCTGGATCAGCTCGTCTTCCTTGGCGGCCTTGGCTTCGGCCCCGGCCAGCCGCGCCTGCCGGATGCGGTCGATCAGGCGGCCGCGCATCTCGGTGCCGCTCCGGGGCGCCCACAGGACGGCGGCGGCGGTGCCGACCGCGGCCCCGAGCACGCTGCCACTGAGGAAGGTGAGGAATCGTTTGCCCGCGCTCATCGTAGCCTCCTTTGGCGCCCGTCCAGCATGGTGCTGAGCCACCGGGCTATGCGACGTGCCGGTTTACCGGGAGCCCCGGCGGAGCATGCGACCGATGATGAGCAAGACGAAGCCCAGCGCCGCGCCGAACGTGGCCGCCCCGGCGGCGTTCACCGCCGGTCGAACTTCACCCTCGGCGGTGCCGGCAAAGACAAATACCTTGGAGCCGGGCTCAAAGGTCGCGGTGCCGGCGGAAACCAGGCCAACCTTGCTATTCACGATCCGCGCTTCCGCCGCCATGACGGCCAGGGCGGAGCTCGACTGCAGCACCGCTTGCTCGGCCCGCACGGTCATGGCGCCGGAGTCGTCGAGCCGGGCCGAACGGGCCTCGATCGTCTTTGCCCCCGATTTGGTCATGACCACCCGTTCGGCCGTCACCCGCTCGGCGCCGGAGCGATCCATCGTGATGGTCCGGGCCTCGACATCGCCGGCGTCCGCTCGCAACAGCTCGGCGGCGGGGGTGGGCGCGTTGGAGCCGCGCTCCTTGAGGATGGTCCCCGAGGTCGCACCGTTGTCCGCATTTGTTACCGGGGTGGTCATTGTGTACACGCTCCAAATTGACCGTGGCGGAAGGCCGCGCCCGTCCGCGAGTCGTCGATGCTGACGGAAAGTGTACCCAATAACGAGGCCGGCGGCGGGCGACGACGAGAAGGCGCTGAAAACGGCGGCCGGTCGCCGCGTCAGACCTCGGCCTTCACCGGGGTGCCGGTGACACGGTCCGCCATCGCCCGCCGGTACGATGGCGACGGCACCGGGCCGGCCAGGAGCGGGTCGGCGGTCTCCTCCATCCAGCGCCAGAGGCGGCGGGCGAGGTCGCGCTCGGTCGCGGCCAGAGCGGGATCGCCCGCCCGGTTTATCCGGTGGTGCGGGTCTTGAGCCAGGTCATACAGCTCGACCGGCGGATGAGTTGCCCCGGCATAGGCAGACGGATCGTCGCGGAAGATCGCCCCGGCCTGGATGTCGCCCGGCACTTCAACGAGGAAGGTTGCTTCGAAGTTGCGGATATAGGTGTAGCGATTGGTGCGGATCGCCCGGATTGGGTCGTAATAGCTGTGAAACGTCTTCTCGGCGAAGATTTCGGAACGGGCCGAATACGGTGATCCCGTAAGCAGCGGCAGGAAGGACCGGCCCTGGACCTGGTTCGGAATGACCCCACCGCTTGCTTCGAGCAACGTCGGCAGGATGTCGATATTGCTGATCAGGGGCGAAGCGACCTCGCCGCCGGGAACGCCGCCAGCCGGCCAGCGAATGATCAGGGCGGTACCGAGGCCGGCATCGGAGAGAGTGCATTTCGCGCCCGGCATGGCGATGCCATGATCGGTGGTGAAGAGCGCCAAGGTCTGTTCCGTTAGCCCGGCCCGGTCGAGGGTGGCGAGGATCTGGCCGACCGCGTGATCGGCGACGGCGACCGCGCCCTGGAAGGCGGCAAACTCCTCGCGCGCGGCGGCGGAGTCGGGAATGTAGGGTGGGACCGTGGTTCCGAGAGCGGAATCCGGGGCGACGCCGCCCTGGTCGAATGGGCGGTGCGGCTCTTCGAGATTGATCTCCAGATACAGTGGTCGTGTCGCGTTTGTGTTGGCAAGGAGGTCCTTGACCTCGGCCCTGACGACTGGTCCCAGCCCGCGGGTGTGGACGGTGTCGAAGCCGAGCCGCTCGACGTGGGCCGTCACATGCTGCAAGCCAAAGAGGTGGGTTTCGTAGCCCCGCTCCCTGAGCAGGCTCGCGATCGTTCGCTCCTCGAGATGCAGATCCCAGCCGAAGCGGTCGTGGGTGAGACCCATCACGCCGTTGCAATGCGGATAGCGGCCGGTCGCCAGGGCGGCCCGGCTCGGGCTGCACTGGGGAGCGGTGGTAAAGGCGTTGGTGAAGCGAGCGCCCGCCGCCGCTAGCGCGTCAATGTTCGGAGTCCGGACCGTGCCGACGCCGTAGCAGCCGAGATAGCGCCCAAGGTCATGGCAGGTGATGACGACGATATGGGGAGGCTGACGGGAACTCACGACGGACCCCTTCGAGACGGAGACACTCGGCTGAACGCTTGACCGCGGCTAATGCCCACCGGTTTGTGTCGCGAGTGCCGCTTCAATCTTGGTCCGTGCGTTCGACAGTTCGGACAGTGGCTCGCCGGCGCCCAACCGCTGCCGGGTCGTCGGCTCTCGTTGCGCGATCGGCTCGCAGTGCTCGACCAACTCCGCGACCTGGTCGGGTTTGAGGACGAGCACGCCGTTGTCGTCCGCGAGAATGATGTCGCCGGGAGCGACCGTGACCCCGCCACACTGGACCACGGTGTTGATCTCACCGAACTGGGCCAACGACCGGGTCGTGATTGGGGAGATGCCGCGGCTGAAGACGAGGTAACCCATCTCGTCGATCTCGACCACATCGGTCGCCGGGCCATCGACGATCGTGCCGGCCAGGCCGCGCACCTTGGCCGCGAGCGAGGTCATCTCGCCCCAACAGGCGTGCTTGGTATCGCCCGTGCGGTCGATGACGAGGACATCACCGGGTTGGGCTAGGTCGATCGCGTAGTGGACGACGGTGCTGTCGATCGCCATCGTGCGGGCGGTGGTGGCCGGCCCACAAAGCGAGAACCGGCGCTGGCCGATCGGGCGCAGCGCGGTGTCCATGAAGCCGAAGGCGAGCACATGGCCAATGGTCGCCGGCGGGATCCGGCGCAGCCTTGCCAGCAGCTCCGGGCCGACGGTATCCGGGGTGCGGTCGTTGATGACAATCACAGAAAACCTCCCAAGGCTGCTCCGTCCTGCAGGGCGGAGAGGAATTGGCGTCGTTGGCGTATTGAGTGATTGTGCTGGATAATTGGGCTATGAAGCAAACCCTTGCCGTCAAGTTGGCGCCGTCGCCCGAGCAAGCGTCCTCCCTCCGGGCGACGATGGAGCGGTTCAACGCGGCCTGTGACGCCATCGCCGGGGTCGCCTGCCGCGAGCGGTGCGCGAACAAGATTGCCTTGCAAAAGCTCGTCTACTACGACATCCGCCGCGACTTCGGCCTTTCGTCGCAGATGACCGTTCGCGCCATCTCCAAGGTGGTCGAAGCCTACAAGCGGGACAAGGCCAAGCAGCCCCGCTTCCGCGCCGCCGGGGCGCTTCCCTACGATGAGCGGATCATGTCGTGGCGAGGGCTGGCAGCGGTCAGCCTCCTGACCCTGGACGGGCGCCAGATCATCCCGGTCCGGTCCGGTCCGTATCAGGAAGGACGGATCGAGCGGCGGCAAGGTCAGGCCGATCTGGTCGAGCGGGATGGCGTGTTCTTCCTCTATGTGACGCTGGACGTGCCGGAGCCAACGCCAGGTGATCCTGAAGATTTCCTGGGCGTGGACCTGGGCGTGACCAACATCGCGGTCGATAGCGACGGCACGATCCATACCGGCGCCGCGGTCAACGGCGTGCGGCATCGGCACCGGCGACTGCGGCAGAAGCTTCAAGCCACGGGCACCAAGAGCGCCAAACGGTTGCTCCGGAAACGCAAACGGCGGGAGCAACGCTTCGCCCGAGACACCAATCATCGGATCAGTAAGCACATCGTGGCGACGGCCAAAGACACGAAGCGAGGGATTGCGCTTGAAGACCTCAAGCACATTCGCTCGCGGGTGACGGTTCGCAAGCCGCAGCGCGCCACGTTGCATAGCTGGTCCTTCGGGCAACTCCGCGCCTTCATCGCCTACAAGGCGGCGTTGGCTGGCATCCCGGTGATCGCGGTCGATCCCCGGGACACGTCGCGGACCTGTCCCGCGTGCGGCTGGATCGACAAGGCAAGTCGTCCCAGCCAGGCTGTGTACCGTTGCACATCGTGCGGCTTCGCTGGGCTGGCCGATGCTGTCGCGGCGGTTGTCATCAGCCGCCGAGCCGCTGTCATGCGGCTGAACGTCTCGGACATCAACGCTCGGTTGGTGGCGCCAGGGACAAGCCCCGGTCTTTAGGCCGGGGTTCATGACAAACAGGTCCTCTCCGCTGGCGGCATGGACAGGCGGTCCGATTGCCGCCGTTGTCGTTTGTTAGACACGCAATCGTGGATCGAGCACGTCACGTAACCCGTCGCCGGCCATGTTTACGGCGAGGACGGTGATGGCGATGGCGAGCCCGGGCATGGTCGAGATCCACCACTGGCTGCCGAGCGATTGCCGGCCGTCCGCCAGCATCGCCCCCCATTCCGGGTTCGGCGGTTGGGCGCCGAGGCCGAGGAAGGAGAGGCCGGCGGCGGCGAGGATCGCGGTCCCCAGCGACAGCGTGGCGAGGACCACGATCGGGCCGATCACGTTCGGCAGGATGTGCCGGGCCAGGATGGCGAGATCTTTGACGCCGGTGACGCGGGCGGCGTCCACATAGAGGTTTTCTTTGGCCGACAGGACCGAGCCGCGCACCAACCGGGTGTAGCGGGGAATCTCGCTGATGCCGACCGCGATCATCACGTTGACGAGGCTTGGTCCGAGGATTGCCACCACGACCAGGGCCAGGAGGATGCCGGGAAAGGCGAGCATCACATCGATCACGCGCATGATCCCGGCGTCGAGCAGCTTGCCGTAGTATCCGGCGACGAGACCGAGGGCCAGTCCGACCACGGCGGCAATGCCGACCGCGATAAAGCCGACCGGCAGGGAAATGCGAGCGCCGTAGACGACCCGGGTGAAGATGTCCCGCCCAAACTGATCGGTGCCAAACCAGTGCTCGCCACTAGGGGCTTGATTGCGCACCGGCGGGTTGATCTGGATCGGGTCGTAGCCGGTGAGGAGGGGCGCGGTCAGGGCGGCCACGATCATGACCAGGAGCAGGACAAAGCCAATCACGGCCCCGCGATGGCGGAGCAGCCGGTGCAGGGACTGCCACCGGCGATCGCCGGTCATCTCCGCCTCGGCGCGGAGCAGCAACGATTGGGCCGGCGCCCCCTGACTCGCCGCCATGCTGCCTCCTAGCCGTACTTGATGCGGGGATCGAGCCAGGCGTACGACAGGTCGACGATGAGATTGACGATCACGTAGCCAACGGCGGCCACCAGGATCGTGCCTTGGACCATGGGAAAGTCGCGGCGCAGGATCGCTTCGACCGCCAGCCGCCCCAGCCCCCGGCGAGCGAACACCGTTTCGACGATGACGGCGCCGGCAAGCAGCGCCCCAAACTGGAGGCCGACGATCGTCACCACCGGGATCAGCGCGTTGCGCAGCGCGTGGCGGAGGATGACGACGCGCTCGCCGAGCCCTTTGGCGCGGGCGGTGACGACATACTCTTGGCGCAGGACTTCAAGCATGGTGGAACGGACCAGGCGGGCGACGACCCCGGAGGCGACCAGGCCCAAGGTGGCCGCCGGCAGGATCAGGGTTGCAATACCCTCGCTGCCGGTACTGGGCAGGACTTGGAAGCGCAAGGCGAAGATCTGGATCAGGACGAAGCCGAGCCAGAAGCTCGGCATCGCCAGGCCCCCCAAGGAGACCATCATCGTCAGCCGATCGACCCAGGTGTTGTGGCGGAGGGCGGCGATAATGCCGAGGCCGCCGCCGAGGACGATCGCGAACCCGAGGCCGACCACGGTGAGCTGAAACGTGTATGGCAGCACTTCGACGATGGAATCCCGGACCGGCCGGTTCGTCTGGAAGGACCGGCCAAAATCACCCCGCGCGGCGTTGGCCGCGTAGTTGAGATATTGGACCGGGATGGGGTCGTCGAGCCCGAGCTGCTCACGCAGGTTGTTGTAGGCATCCTCGGAGAGATCGCCGGCGGCGGAGCCGCCGCCCATGTCACCCAGCAGCATCTGGACCGGGTCGCCGGGGATTAGGTGCAGGATCGAGAACGTCAGGAGCGAGACCCCGATCAGGACCGGAATCGTCAGCAACAGGCGGTTCCGCGCGTAGTGCAGCACGGCAGCTCCTTAGTTCGTCGATGGCGACAGGGTGCGCCATCACCGGATACGGACCGCGGCGGATGACGGGCGAAGAGCGTGGGCGTTGTACCGCGGCAGCGGGCGCTGGAATAACGCCCAAAGGGCACCCGGCGCTGAGCATCACGACGGCCTTCCAGGTCTGAGAACGATCCGGGCGCCTCTACGATTGCAGTAAGTACTCGACGTCCCGTATGTGGCGATGGCCATCCGCGATGCCGCCTCAGTCCAGGTCCCGCCATCTGGGGACGCAAAGCGCTTTGCGTCCCCTGATGGCGGGACCTGGCCTGAGGCGGCATCGCGGATGGCCATCGCCACATACGGGACGTCGAGTACTTACTGCAATCGTAGAGGCGCCCGG
>JALZJP010000020.1 GCA_030859715.1 Chloroflexota bacterium | reverse complement strand
ATCAGGCACCGTCCGCAGATACGGCACCAACGGCGGGACGGGAGCAGCGGACACCGGATGCCTCCTCACGTCGTTCGGATCACTGCCGGAGCCTACCCCTGTTCACCAAGAATGAAAAGACCCTGGTGCTTTGAAAGCAAACTTGCAAAGCTCACCCGACTTTGAAAGAATCCAGGGAAATTCTTTCAAAGTTGCGCCGGCTTCTGCGGCTAGGCCGGGCTTTGGAGCATTGGGGGTCCGGCAAGCCATGGGGTTGCTCCCGAACACATAGGACAAACCGATCGCAAACGAGGGATTTCATGAATGCAGCAGACTTTCGAGCGCCAGCGGCGGGCCGAATTGTTCGATCGGTTGAAGGATTCGATACCTTCGTCCCCGCTCTGCTGCCGCCAGACATTCGCTACGATGCCGCGATGATCATGGCCCTCTCCCGTGCCGATACCGCGCTGAGCGAACTGTCGGGGGTTGGCAGGCTGCTCCCGAACCCTCATCTCCTGACCACCTTATATGTGCAAACCGAGGCTATCCTGTCATCTCGGATTGAGGGGACACGGGCCAGCTTGGCCGACCTCCTGCTTGAAGATATCGGTGACGGGGCTTTGCCTAGAAATCACGCCGCCGGGGCGCTTTCTTGGGCAGGCGGCGATTCTGCCCAGAAAGTCGGCGCGATGTCCAGTTCGTAGATGGCATGCACGAGTACGCACAGGTTGTGGCAGAGCACCTTGCACAACAGTTCGTTGGTCTAGGCCGTCTCCGTCTTGGACCGCAGCGAATCCCCGAACTTCCCCTTGATCATGCTGAACGCCGTCTCGACGTTGCTGCGCTTGTGGTAGTGCTTGAGGAAGTCGTCGCGGTTGAACATGAAGTAGTGGTAGAGCTTGCGCCACAGCTTCGGCCCCTCGCCCGTGGTGTTGCTCTTGAACGGGACGTAGGGCGTGGCGCCAACCGCCGCGACGGCGGCGAGGTTGTCCTTGCCGAGGTAGCCCTTGTCGGCGGACACCTCAACGACGTTGAAACGGGCGGCGGTCGATTGGACCAGCTGCGGCAGGTAGGGTGAGTCGTGGGCGGTGCCGGGCGTGACCTCCACGCTGGTGACGACGTTCGTCTTCACGCCGACCATCAGGTGCGCCTTGAGCCAGACCCGCTCCCGGCTCTCGCCGCCATACTTGTGGTCGTACCATCGGACGAAGCGGCTGGTGCCGAAGCCGCTGGCGTCCACGGCGAAGTCCGTCTCGACGGCCCGGAGCGGGCTGGCGCTTTCCTCGATCAGCGCCTTGAGGATCGACGTCAGGTCGGAATCGTCGAGGTAGTTGAGCAGGCTGTTGTAGTGCGGGCAGCGGAGCATGTAGCCCTTGTCCTGCCACGCCTTGAGGTCGCTGGTGGCGCGCCGGCCGGAGACGGTGGAATAGACCTTGAACACGGGGCCGAACACAACGTCGGACAGGGACAGGCGCGGGCGACCCTTGGTCTGCTTGGGCTGGACGATGCCCCGGCAGAGGCCGGCAAGCAGTTGCGCGAACCGCTCCGTCTCGAGCGTCTGTGCCTTGTTGTACGCCGGCCAATTCTGCTTGTAAGTGACGCGGGTCGTCTTGGTGACGACGGTGGTCCCGTCTGGGCGTTCCTCCCGCCGCAGGCTGATCTCGACGGCGCGGATGCGCTTGCACTTGACGCGCCGCACCTGGTGGTCGGGGCAGGTGCAGGTCGGGTGGGGTGCCCCCAGCTTGACCCGGTACGTCCCCTTGCCCGATTGCGACGGCACGAACCACTCGTCGCCGCGCTTGCGAAGATCGAACGCGGCGGCGATCTACGCGTCGCGTTGTTCCCGGCCGTTGGCCGGAATGGTAGTATTGGAAACGGACATGGAGCTTATCCCTCCGTGTCTAGCGGCCGGCTCGGTGCGACCAACACCGAGCCGGTACATGGTCTGGTCGGTACCCACGACAGGACTCGAACCTGCAACCGGACCCTGCGACCAACAGGCTGCTCTATCCGTTGAGCTACGTGGGCCAACCAGATCGAAGCTGAAGGGGCGGTGTGTGCTTGGCAGGCGCACCGCCCCTTTGCCTTACCTCTAGTATACTTCGCTGTCGTGATAATTCAATCGTTTTATCTAGACAAATATTTATTTTCTGTCGCGACGTTATTGACAAGGTGCCGACTGTGGTGTACTATCCTTGTCAAGAGACCTGAGGAGGTAAGAGCGTGGTCAATTCGGCAACCCCGGCGCCGTCCTCCGGCGTGGCTCCTGCGGCACCATTGCTGCCCCCGAAGCAACGCAGCCCAAATTACCCTGCCATCAATCTGGCGGAGGCGATCGCACGTCTGAAGAAAATCTACGAGAAGCAGCGCCGCTACCCGACCACGAGGGAGGTCCTCGTGCAACTCATGGGGTACAAGAGTCTCAATGGCGCCTCAGCTACGGTCGTTTCCGCGCTGTCCAAGTACGGGCTACTCGAAGGCCAGGGGGATCAACTCCGAGTCAGCGAGATGGGGGAGAACCTTGCCTTGCATCGCAGGGGCGACCCCGAATATGCTGCCGCGTTGCAAACCGCTGCGCTCTTGCCCTCGTTCTTTCGGGAGCTTCGCGACCAGTATCCCGGCGGTTTACCCAGCGAGCATAGCTTACGCGCCGCCCTCACAAGACGCGGGTTTACTTCCAAGGCCATCGATAGTGCGGTGCGGGCGTATCGTGATACAATCGAGTTTGTAGACGCCGAATTGGGGAGCTCTGTCGCGGAGCCTCCGGGGCAATCGACCCCAGGGG
The DNA here is from genome assembly GCA_030859715.1 of Chloroflexota bacterium. Taxonomy (GTDB): domain Bacteria; phylum Chloroflexota; class Chloroflexia; order Thermomicrobiales; family UBA6265; genus JACCYK01. Next base: position 28,451 of record JALZJP010000020.1, on the reverse strand, counting down.
TGGCGATGCAAGCTCACCAGCAGCCGGCCACCAACCCGCCATCCGACCCCACCGCCCCCGTGCCCCCGCCCGGCCAGCGCGCCGTCGTGATCCCCGTGGCGGTGAACGAGTGGGCGACACTGCACGCGTCTTTCCCCATGACGGAGGGCGCGTGGGCGCAGATGTTGGCCGTGCTCACCGCGATGAAACCCGCCCTCGTCGCGCCGGCTGATCGACCAGACCCCTCAACACGGGATGCTGTCTCGGCGGATTCGGCCGGCAACGACGATGGCGGAACGGACGGTGGTTAGCGCGTCCTCGCCGCCGGAAATGACGCCGAATTCCGCGGATGGGACGCGCTCAAAAGCGTGGGGAATGTCGATGATTCTTGACGGGAACGGGGGGATCGGCTATCATACGGGTACATCCCCGGCTGCTACTGCGGTCGGGTGCGAGGCCGCCTTCGGGCGGCCTCTGCGTTTGTCCGAGGGGTTGTGATGCGCGCGCCGATGCCCTACACCCTTCCTCGGGCCAACGTCTACATCGACGGCTTCAATCTCTACCACGCCTGCTTCGATGACCACGGCGGCCGGGCGCACTGGCGCCAGTACCGTTGGCTCGACCTTGGCACGTTGTGCGAGAAGCTCTTTCCTGACTACCAGATTAACCGCATCCGATACTTCACCGCGCTGGTTGACCCATTTCCGAACAATCCTGACAATCGAGCGCGGCAACTCGAATACCTCCGTGCGCTGCGTACGATCCCGCATCTCACAGAACACCGGGGCCGTTTTGCCACCCACGCGAAGGACCGGCCGTTGGCCGATCCGAACGCCATTACGCCGACGCCGCTCGTACCGTTTAGGATGGCTCACGTCATTGAGCGTGAGGAAAAAGGCTCCGACGTCAACCTAGCCAGCTACATGCTGGTGGACGGTTTCAAGAAGGAGTACGACGTGGCCATCGTCGTCACGAACGACTCGGACTTGGCTGAGCCGATTTGCTTGGTTCGGACCGAGGTGGGCCGGAAAGTGATGCTCGTCAACCCGCGAACGACCGTCGCGGTTCACCTGAAAGGGATCGCGGACACCTACAAGCACATCCGGATATGGGTGCTCCGCGACTCACAGTTCCCCCCGACTCTAAACGATGAACACGGCACGATCACCAAGCCAGCGACATGGTAGACCCCTCGTTTTTTGGGGCAAATGCGCGGCTTCTTGGGCAATCATGGTTTTTGGGGCAAAGCCCGGTGACGATTCGGACAAACCTGATAATGAGGCGGATCGGCAGGAAGTTCGCAATTACATCGTGGCCTCGGAGCTTGGACTGACCTGGCTTGGGGAAGGGAGACCGGCCTCGCTCTATCTCATCCGGGAGCTGCACCAAACATTGATGTCCCAGGTGCGCGGGGAGTTCGCGTCACCCGGCGAGTTTCGCGCGATTCAGAACTGGATTAGTCCTAAAGGCAGTCGAATCCAAGATGCCGCCTATGTCCCGCCGCCGCCTGAGCTGCTCACCGGTCTCCTCGAAGACTGGGATCGATTCTTCCACGCGACCGATGTGATGCCTGATCTCATCCAATGTGCGGTGCTCCATGAGCAATTTGAGGCAATCCACCCGTTCATCGATGGCAATGGACGGTTGGGCCGTCGTCTTATCCTGCTCTTCCTCATGCAGCGGCGGCGTCTCTCACAGCCGCTGCTCTATCTCTCTGAATTCCTGGAGGCCAACCGCCTGACCTACTATGACCTGTTGCAGCGCATCAGAACGCACGGGGATTGGACAAGCTGGATTCACTTCTTCCTCACCGGGGTCGAAGTCACGGCGCGCCGGGCCACACGGCAAACAAACCAACTGATCGATCTCCGTGAGGATTTCCGGCATCGAGTGGCGGACAAACCAAGAGCGCTCGCGCTCATCGATCATCTGTTTGGCAATCCTTATCTCACCACCCGCCGTGCCCAGCGGATTCTCGATGCATCGAACCCAATCGCGAGAACCGCCGTCCATGCCCTGGAAGCGGCAGGGATCGTGGAACGGGTGCCTGATCGGCCATGGCGGCAGATCTACGTCTGTCAGTTGATCTTCGACATTCTGAGCGGTGAGGGCGGCCAAGCATGAGCCGACGCCGCGAAGTTAAGAGGGAGATAAGCGTCCGATGAAATTGAGATAAAAACATCATGCCAAACACCTGACGGACGACACTTCGTGCCTCTCCCCAGCGACGAACGAGCAAGGAAACCTAAGAAATCTCGGTCAAGGGTTTCCATAAATGCTCCCGCCGCGGTATTGTTAGTAGGCTACCACCATCGTCCTTGTCGCTCACGACCCGTACGTGGTAGATGTCAGTCAGAGCGATACCGGGGTACGCACATGGCAAGACCAGCTTCCGCCGTCGCGATGCAGCGTAATGATGGAGCTCGGCCCCCGGATGGGCGGGGGCGGCCAGCCCACCTTAGCCGGGACCGGATCATCCAGGGGGCGATCGCGCTGCTCGATGCGGAAGGGCCGGCCGGGTTGTCGATGCGACGACTGGCGGACACGCTCGATGCGGGCGCGATGTCGCTCTATTGGTACGTCCCCGCCAAGGATGCCTTGCTCCAGCTGGCCGCCGATGCCGTGCTGGCCGAGGTCCGCCGCCACGACCTGCCAGAGGACTGGCGCGGCGCCAGCCGGCACCTGGCGCATGATCTGCGGCGGGTGATGCGCCGGCACCCCTGGCTCGCCCTCTTGCTCACCACCCAACCAAACCTCGGCCCCAATGGGCTCGCCCTCGTCGAAACGATGCTGGCGACGCTGACTAGGGCCGGCCTCACCGGGACCGGCCTAGACACCGCGATGACGACGCTCTACGGCTATGTCCTGGGGCTGGCCATCGGCGAAACCCTGTGGGACACCGCCAATCGCGAGCCCCTTCAACCCACCGGCGGGGTTGACCCGGAGACCGCGCCCGAACGCCCGCTCCTGACCGCCTTCCTCGCCAGCACGAGCGCCATCGCCAGCGACGACCGCTTTGCCGCCGGGCTCGATTTGGTGCTCGATGGCATTGCCGCCAAACGCCCTGACCACCCAGCGGGCGATGACCACCCAACCAACCACGCTTGAACCCGCGCCGGTCCGAGCGGCGGCGCTGCCAGAGGCCGGATGATCGCTCCAGGTTAGCTCCCGGCCGAGCTGAACCGTATGGGATGTCCGGTTTGGGCTGATTCCGTCGCGGCCAGGGCGATCGCGAGCGCGGCCCGGCCATCGGCCCCGGTGACCGGCGAGGGCTCGCCGGCCAGGGTCCGCCGCACCCAGTCCGTCAGCTCGAGCTGGTACGCCTCGCCGAACCGCGCCAGCCAGTGTCGCAACGTGTCGTGGGTGACGCCGGCGGCGGTCGCCAGCTCACAGCCCGTCTGCCGGAGCTGGCCGACGAACAGCGTGCCGGCGGTGCCGGCGATCTCGGTCCGCACATCGTAGGCGTAGCCACAGGCGGCATAGGTCTCCACCGTCGCCAAGCCGCCGCCGGCGAACCGGAGCGTCGTCAGCGTGAGGTCGTCCGGCCGGTAACCGGGGCCGAGCGCGTTGGCGGCGACGGCATGGACCTCGACCACCTCATCGTCCAAGAACCACCGGGCATTGTCGTAGTCATGAACGGCGGAGTCGACAAAGGCGCCGGCCCCGCCGCTGGTCAATGAAGGCGGGACGGACAGGTTGCGGTGGGTCGCCTTCACCAGCACCGGCGACCCAATGCTTCCCGCCTCAATTTGACGTTTGGCCGCCACGTAGGCGGGGTCGTAGCGGCGCATGAAGCCGACCTGGAGCCGAACCCCGGCCTCGGTCACGGCGGCGATCGCCTGGTCGGCCTGCTCCAGGCTGATCGTCATCGGCTTCTCGCAAAAGACGTCCTTCTGGTGCCGGGCCGCGGCCAGGATCCCCTCCAGATGGGCGAAGTGGCTCGAGGCGATGACGACCGCCTCGACATCGGGGTTCGCCACCAATTCCTCGGCGCTGGTGGACCACGCCGGCACCGCGAGCTCGGCGGCGACCCGTTGCGCGGCCTCGGGATTGGCGTCCGCCACCGCCACCAGCCTGGCCCGCGGCACCAGCGTCGCCAGATTCGCGGCGTGTTGGCGCCCGATCGTGCCCACCCCGATCACCCCAACGCCCAATCGCTCCGCCATTGGCTCCTCCATCTTCGACCGACAATGCGCGGTTTCCAATTCGACTCAGGGGCGCAGTCTAGCACCGCGGTGGAACGCCGTAGGCGGCGATCCAAGGACGCGCCCCGAGGAGACCATTCGCGGTGAGGTCGCGGCTAGGCCAGGTTGGCGAAGAAGCCGGCGATCGCGATCGCCAACCCCGGCAGGACCATCGAGCGCGCGATGCCATCGTCATTTGGGTGCTCGGTAAACCGGCCCGCTTGCAATACGAACACCGTCAGCGACTCGAGGTCGCGGTCAACGATCCAGTACTCGCGGACGCCTTCCTGCTCGTAGATGGCGAACTTCACTTCCAGATCGTGGCGCCGGTTGAAGGGTGACAACACCTCGACCACGAGATCGGGCGCGCCACTGATGGCGCGATCCTTCGTCAGCAGATGACGGCGTTCCGGACTGATATAGACAATGTCCGGCTGAAGCACGCGCATATCAGAGAACCGGAAGTCGACGGGAGCGGTCAGCACCTTGCCGCCCCGGTGTCGCGCCCGAACATGGGCGCGGAGGATGACAAGGAGCTCGGCCACCACGTCGGCATGCATCCAGGACGTGGCAGGCGGCACAATCAACACCCCATCGATCAGTTCGTAGCGCTCGCCAAGGTCCGGCAACGCGAGCAAGTCGTCGTAGGTCATCAACGTGGTGGGAGCGGACATGGAACCCTCCGAACCGAAGCGGTCTAGGCAGACGCTTTGCCCGTGATCGCGGTCCTGCGTCGCGATTGGCTCGCCTTCACACGTTGGCGAACATGGCGGCGATATGTACCTCAAGCCCTGGCAGCACCACCGAGCGGAAGACGTCACCATCGCGCGGCTGTTCAACAAACCGCCCGTCCACCAGGACGTAGAGCGTGAGCGTTTCATCCTCGGGATCGACGATCCAGTATTCGCGGACCCCCGCTTGCTCGTAGTAGCCGAGCTTCACCACCAGATCATGATGCCGGTTGGAGGAGAGGACTTCCACCGCCAGATCTGGGGCGCCCTTGATGGCCGGCGGACTGGCGAACGCTTCCGGCCGGTCCGGACGTATGTACAGCAGGTCAGGTTGGACGACGCGAAGACTCGTCAACCGGACATCCACCGGCCCGGTAAACAGATTGTCACCGAGCTGGAGCGGCGAGAGGTACGCATCAAGGACCCGAAACAAGCGAGAGACGAGCCGAGCGTGGTAGAACGATGGCGCGGCAGGCACAATCAACACTCCATCGAACAGCTCATAACGTTGGCCGTCATCCGGCAGCGTGAGGAGATCGTCGTACGTCATCAACTTGGTGGGAGCGGACATGGAAGCCTCCGAACCGACGCGGCCTGGGCAGAATCTAACCCGAGAAGCCCTGATAGAGGTTGGCAAAGAGGGCGTCGAGATCGACCTCCAGCCCTGGCAGCACGACCGACCGCGCGATCCCGTCCTCGATCGGTCGCTCGACATACCGGCCTTCAGTCAAGACATAGAGCGTAACGGTTTCAGCGAAAGGATCAACAATCCAGTATTCTTGGACACCCGCCTCGGCGTAGAAGCCGAACTTGGTCACCCGATCGTGGGATCGATTTGATGGCGATAAGACCTCGACCACGAGGTCTGGCACCCCGGCCACATAGCCGGAGGTCAGCCCGCCGGGCCGATCAGGATTGACATACAGGAGATCGGGCTGAACAGCGCGAAATTCAGTGAGCCGCACATCGAGCGGGGCGAAGAACAGAAAGTCCTTCCGCCGCAGCGGCTGAAGATACTCGCCGATCATCCAATACAGACGGCCCGCGACGCGGTTATGGAGCGGTGATGGCGAAGGCGGCACAACCAAGACTCCATCGATCAACTCATACCGGTTGCCGTCGTCCGGTAGCGCTCGGAATTCGGCGAAGGTCATCAATTTAGTGGGGGCTGACATTGGGATCTCCGAGCCGATGAGGGACGGCCGACGTCACCGCCCCACGAGGGAATGATGCTTCGGTCACATGATAGTGGATACGCGACGTGTCCAGAGGTCAATCACCTTGGTATCGAAAGCGTCCTACGCCAATGCGGCCTTGACTAAATCCGGCACCGCCGAGGGCCGGTCGGCGACACGGGCGCCGGCGGCTTCGAGGGCGGCAACCTTCTCGGCGGCGGTGCCGGTGCCGCCGGAGATGATCGCCCCGGCGTGGCCCATCCGCTTGCCGGGCGGGGCGGTGCGGCCGGCGATGAAGCCGACGACCGGCTTGCTCACCCGCTCCTGAATGAAGCGGGCGGCGTCTTCCTCGTCGCTGCCGCCGATCTCGCCGATCATCACGATCGCTTCGGTCGCCGGGTCCGCCTCGAACAGGGCCAGGACATCGACGAAGGCGGTGCCGATCACCGGGTCGCCGCCGATGCCGACCGCGGTTGTCTGGCCGAGCCCGGCCCGGGTCAGCGCATCGACGACCTCGTAGGTGAGGGTGCCGGAGCGGGAGACCAGCCCGATCGGGCCCGGCTCGTGAATGAACCCCGGCATGATGCCGATCTTCGCTTGGCCCGGTGTGATCAGGCCGGGACAGTTCGGGCCGAGCAAGCGGGCGCTCTCGCGCTTGACGTAGGCATAGACCGGCACCATATCGGCCACCGGGATGCCCTCCGTGATGCAGACCACGAACGGGATGCCGCCATCGACCGCCTCGTAGATGGCGTCCGGGGCGAACCGGGCCGGGACGTAGATGATGGAGACGTTCGGTTGGGTCGCCGCCACCGCCGCCGCCACCGTGTCGAAGACGGGCACCCCGGCTACCGCTTTGCCGCTGCCGCCCGGCGTGACGCCGGAGACGACGTTCGTCCCATACTCGACCATCTGCTCGGTATGGAACGATCCTTCGCGCCCGGTGATGCCCTGCACCAGGAGCCGGGTGTCGCGATCGACCAGGATGCTCACGCTTGCCCCTCCGCTTGCTTCGTTCGGGTTCGATCCCTACCCAACACCAACACCGGCGACGTCACCCTCGGCGCGCTTCAGCGGGCGCCGCGGACGACCTGCGCCGCCGCTTCGTCCATCGTGTCGACCGCGATCAGCCCGGCGGCGGCCAGCAGCTCCCGCCCTTCCTCGGCGTTCGTCCCCGAGAGGCGGACCACGATCGGCACCGTGACCGAGACCGTGCTCAGGGCGTCGGTGATCCCTTCGGCCACGACATCGCCGCGAGTGATGCCGCCGAAAATGTTGATCAGGATGGCGCGTACATTTGGATCCGCGGTCACCAGCTCGAACGCGGTCGCTACCTGGTCGGCGCTGGCGCCGCCGCCGACATCGAGGAAGTTCGCCGGCTCGCCGCCGTGCAGCTTCACCGCGTCCATCGTCGCCATCGCCAGCCCGGCGCCGTTGACGATGCAGCCGATATCGCCATCGAGCTTCACAAACGAGATGCCGTGGGCGCGGGCCTCGATCTCGGTCGCATTCTCCTCCGCCATGTCGCGCAGGGCTTCGGTTTCGGGATGGCGGAACAGCGCGTTGTCATCGAAGCTCATCTTGCTGTCGAGCGCCAGCCAGTCGCCGTCCCCGGTTAGGATCAGGGGGTTGATCTCGGCCAACGTGGCATCCTCCGCCACGTAGGCAGCGTAAAGCTTAAGCGCGATGCTGGCGAAACCGCCGACTCGCGCGGCCGGTAGCCCGAGGGCGAAGCCGACCTCGCGCGCCTGGTACGGGTGCAACCCGAGCAGCGGGTCGGCCAGGGCGCGGATGATTTGCTCCGGCCGCTCGCGGGCGACCTCCTCGATGTCGACGCCGCCCTCGGCGCTGGCCATCAGCACATTCCGGCGCCGGGACCGATCGAGGACCACGCCGAGGTAAAACTCTTGGGCGATGTCGACGGCCGGCACGATCAGGACCCGCTGCACCAGATGGCCGCGGATATCGAGGCCCAAGATCGCCGCCGCCGCCGCCCGCACCTCCGCCGGCGTCCGCGCCAGCTTGATGCCGCCGGCCTTGCCCCGGCCCCCGGTGTGGACCTGGGCCTTGACCGCGACCGCACCGGCGCCGGCGTGCTCGGCGGCGACGGCCACCGCCTCCTCCGGCGTGGTCGCGACGCCACCAGCGTTGACCGGAATGCCATGACGAGCCAGCAGCTCGGCCGCCTGGTACTCATGCACGTTCATTGGTTCCACCCTCATCCTGGAGCGCCGCGGACGACCGGCGGCGGCATCCTAGCACACTGTCCCCGGATGTCGGTCGGGAGCCCGCGGGACCGGGCATTGACGCCACGTTGGCTCGTTACTGATATGGAATCTCAATCCAATATCTGGTAGGATTGGTCGGTTGACAATGTGGGAAACGTGATATAATGCCCAACAGAGGCGATTCTCCAGCGCGCGCGATCGTCAGGACCCCGCAACGATAGGGTGCCTTTCACGTGTCTCGTTCCGCAGGAAACGTCCAGGTTTATTTTTCGGAGATTGCCGCGGCAATGTTGCCGGGGCGGAGGGTTCAGGCGGAATGAGCGATCGAACGCTCACCTGCCGCGATTGCGGCCAGGCTTTTACGTTCACCGCGGGTGAACAGGCATTTTATCAGGAGCGGGGTTTCAGCGAGCCACAGCGGTGCCAAAACTGCCGGTCCCAGCGGAAGGCGCAACGCGCCTCCAGCGGATACGACAGCGGCAGCAGCTACGGCGACAGTGGGGGCTACTCCGGTGGCGGCGGGGGATACTCCGCCGGCAGCAGCTACGGAAACGGCGGCGGGTATGGCGGCGGCGGTGGTGGCGGCTATTCGGCCGGTCCACGCCAGATGTACCCGGCGGTCTGCTCCAACTGCGGCAAGGAGACCGAGGTTCCGTTCCAACCTCGGACGGACAAGCCGGTCTATTGCCGTGAGTGCTTCCAGTCCCGGCGGGCTTCGACCCCCCGGTACGGCGCGTACTAGTCAGCACGACTGTACGCGACACCAGTCGACACTCACCGGGGCGGCCAAAAGGCCGCCCCGGATTTCTTTAATGCGCGCGACGGCGCTGGACTGAAAATCCGCGCTGAACATCACGAAGTCCTTTCAGGACTGAGTACGATTAAGCCGTAATAATTGAATCCGTAGACAGGATGATTGTTCGTCGATGATGCGAATGAGCGCCCCAGCTTCAGTCCTGACGGGACTTCTCGGGTACCCTCTGGGTGGCTCAGCGCCGGGTGCCCTTTGGGCGTTTTTCCAGCGCCGTGTCCGCGCCGCGTCGCGTTCTTCGATCCCGCGACATCAGCCGCGAACGTCAATTCGCTATCGTCCTCCCGCGCCGTGCTATCCTGTCACCCCGCCCGGCGCCCGTGCGCCGGTGGCTCGTTCGCGTGTTTCACTGGACCCGGTAGCGACCCATGACAACGCTCAGCACGCGACAAACCGCGGCCCTGGTTGCGCTCTTCGTCCTCACCAGCCTCGCCTTCATCCAGCTCGATAACCGGCGGTTGCTCGAACCGGTCAAGGATATCTTCTCGACCGTGCTCTCGCCGGTGGCCAATGGCTTCAGCGGCCTCACCGCTGGCGCCAACCAGTCGGTGGTCGAACGCGAGTTGGCGGCGGTCAAAGCGGAGCGCGATACGCTGGCCGCCGAGGCGGCGCGACTGCGGGCCGAAAACCGCGAGCTTGACCAGATGCGCCAGCAGCTCCGGCTCCAGACCGACCGTCCCACCTGGCGGTTGCTGCAAGCGCGAGTCCGGAATGCCGACCCCTCCGGCCAGCAACTGATGCTCAGCATCAATAAGGGAAGCGCCGACCAGGTCCGCGTCGGCATGGCGGTCGTCGCCCAGGGCCAGAACTACATCGGCCAGGTGACCGAGGTCTGGGAGCATTCGGCGAAAGTGATGCTGGTGATCGACGCCTCGCAACGGGTCGGCGCCCGGCTCGATAGCGGCGCCGACGGCGTCATTTTCGGCATGTCGCGGATTGGCGGCTGGCTGGAGCTGCAACACCTCAGCCGGGAGGCGGAGCCGCAACCGGGGGAGCTGGTGCTGACCGCCGATAACACCGCGGTCAGCACCGCCGGCATCCCCGGTAACCTGATTATCGGCCAGGTCGACCCGGACCAGGACCTGACGGCCGATCCCCAGGCCGACTCGCGGACAATCCACGTCATCCCGCGGGTCAACTTCGAGGAGTTGCAAGTCGTGACGGTGGTCATCACCGATGACGACTAGGGCCCGCCGCGGCGGGCCCGACCTTCGGCTCGGCCTGGCCCTCGGCGCCGCCCGCCTAACCAGCGCTGGCAGCCGTCGTCTGGGAAGGGGCGGGGGCACGGCGGCGCCGGGTCTGGTCGCCGATCGGATCGATCCCCACCTGCTCGACAAGCTCACGGCGCGGCTGCCCGATGGGTCCGTGGTCATCGCCGGCACCAACGGCAAGACGACGGTCTCCCGGATGCTGGCCGACGTCCTGGAGGCGAGCGGTCGCCGCGTCACCCACAACCGCGCCGGCTCGAACCTGGCACGGGGGGTGGCCAGCGCCCTGGCGGCGCGGGCCACGCTGACCGGCAACCCGCGAGCCGATATTGCCGTGATCGAAAGCGACGAGGCCGCCTTGCCGGAGATCCTGCGCCGGGTGACGCCCCGCCTCGTGGTGCTCAACAATCTCTTTCGCGATCAGCTTGATCGCTACGGCGAGCTGAACGCGATCGCCAACCTCTGGCGGCCGGCCCTCGCCCTCCTGCCGGCGGCCTCGACCGTGGCGGTCAACGCCGACGATCCGACCTTGGCCGGCCTGACGGAGGGCATCGCGGCCCGCCGGGTCGCCTTCGGCTTGTCCGATCCCAACCCCCGCTATCAGCTTGCCGCCCTGCCCCACGCGGTCGACGCCGCGATCTGCCGGCGCTGTGGCAGCGACCTGACCTATGACGCGCTCTACTCGGCGCATCTCGGCGCCTGGCGGTGCGCCGCCTGCGGCGCGGCGCGACCGACGCTCGACATCCGCGGCGAGACGATCGCGCTCAACGGGGTCGACTCGCTCCGGATCGGCATCGAACGGGGCGGCCCGGCCCAACCCCTGCCGCCCCTGGACCTCGCGGTCGCGATCCCCGGCCTGTTCAATGTCTACAACACGGTCGCCGTGGCCGCCGCCGCCACCGTGCTCGAGGTGCCTGTCGCGCCCATTGAGGCCGCGCTGGCGGCGTATCGGCCGGCGTTCGGCCGGATCGAGCGCATCTCGTTCCGGGACCGGACGATTATCCTCACTCTGGTGAAAAACCCGGTCGCCTTCAACGAGACGATGCGGATGCTGACGATCGCGACCGGTGGCCTGACGGTGCCCACGTTGATCGCGATCAACGACCTGGATGCCGACGGCCGCGACGTGTCGTGGCTCTGGGACGTCGATTTCGAGCTGCTGGCGGACGGCGAGGCGCCGTTGTTCACCAGCGGTCTGCGTGGCGCGGATATGGCGAACCGGCTCAAGTATGCCGGCGTCCCGGCCGACCGGCTGCACCCGTTGCCGAACGACCTGGCGCGGGGTCTGGATGCGTTTGTCGATACCCTGCCGGCGGGCGGCACCGGCTACATCCTCCCCACCTACACGGCGATGCTCGGCGTGCGCCAGGTGCTGGCCGAACGCGGCGCGGTTGACCCCTTCTGGGAACAGTAGCGATCACGCCGTCATCAGGTAGATGTCGCCCGAACCGGCACCGTCAAGACGCGGTGCGGTGCGGACGGTGAATTCGTGAAGGAGTTCGGCATGCCGATGACCCATCTCGTCTGGACGAGCCTCGTCCTCCTGGCGGCATCAATGCTGGCCCCGAGCGGCGGCATGACCTCCGCCCAAGGGGATTCCAGCCAGTGCCCGGCGGCACCCGCCGCCGTCGCCTCACCGGCGACCCCACCATCGCCATCGGCGGCAACGCCGGCGGGCGCTCCGGTGGCCGAGATGAACGTCCGGTTCGGGGAGACGGACGCCTTGATCTGGCGGGCCAGCGACGCGGGGGTCATTCTCTCGCACGGCGCCGCCTATGACGCGGCAAGCTGGCGCGCCCAGGCCGAGGCGATCGCGGCCGCCGGAACGACGGTGCTCGCGGTCGAACAGACATCGCCAGAGGCCATCCTTAGCGGCATCGACTTCCTCACCAACGCGTGCGGGGTCACGCGAATCGCCCTGATCGGGGCCAGCGCCGGGGCAGGCGCCGTGTTCAGCTTGGCCGCGAGCGAGCCGGCGGCGGTCGATCAGCTCATCATCCTCTCGGCCGCGGGCGATGTTTCGCGGCTCGGTGACCAGCCAAAGCTCTTTGTCGCCAGCGAGGGCGAAGGGGTAGCGGAGACGGCCCGCCAAATGGCCGAGGATGCACTGGGCGCCGACAACGAGGCGCTGATCCTCCCCGGCGACGCCCACGCCCAAGCCATCTTCCAGACCGAAACGGGCGACGACCTGCTGCGAGCGATCCTCGATCGCTTGGATTAGAGCTGGCGAGCACCGAAGCGCGTCGCCACGACCACGGGCAGAGCCGAATTTCGCGGCGGCGGTGGACCGATGGCATGCCCCCTGCATCCAGGTTCATCCGATCGCAATGGGCTGATCAAGTGACCACCGATCTGCAAGGAGGAGTCCGCGATGACGCCACGCCACAATGCGCATTGGCTCGAACCGTCCCGATTGTCCCACACACGGCGGCGGCTCTTGAGCGCCGGGGCCGGGTTGGCCGCCGGGGCGGCTAGTCCGTGGCGGTCCGAGCTTGCAGGCGTCCACGCCGTCGCCGTCGCCCAGGCCAGCCCCCAACCCGCTGCCACGCCAGGCGGGACGGACGCGGCATCGGTAGTGGGGCTCATCGTCGTTGAGAGCCCGCACGGCGTCGCCGAAACCCTGGACCGGCTCGAAGCCATCCTCGACGAGAACGGGCTGATCGTGGTGGCCCGGGTCGATCACGCCGCGAACGCCACCGGCGTCGGTGAAACGCTACCGCCGACGCAGCTCCTGATCTTCGGCAACCCGGCCCTCGGCACCATGCTGCTGCAAGCGTCGCCGACGATCGGGATCGACTTGCCGCAGAAGTTTCTCGCCTGGGAGGACGCCGCCGGCCAGGTCTGCCTCGCCTACAACGACCCGGCGTATCTGGCCGAACGGCATGGCCTCGACGATCAGGACGAGACGATCCAGCAGATCACCGCCGCCCTGGCGATGCTAGCGGAGGGCGCCACGGCGCCGTAGCCTGGCGCCAGCAACCGGTGATGGCCAGCAACGCCTGCTCAATGGCCGCGTCCAGCCACCAGGTCGAGCGTTTGTCACGATCGCCGGTCTGGCGGCCAGCCAGCGATCGCGTTGGACAGACTGATCCGTGGGTTGGCGCGGTATGGCGCGGGGTGATTATGCCCGCTGCTCCGCCGGAGTGCCTTCGTCGTGGATGTGGGCGCGGACCTCCGCCACCAGCTCCGGTGTCACCGCCAGGCCGTGGTGCTCGGTGGCATGCTGGCCGGCCTGGGCCAGGATCTCGTCCTCGGTCTCGGCCTGAAAGGTTTCCGTGCATCCGGCCACGAGCTCACCGCACGCGAGCGTCTTCATCGTCGTTCTCCTGTTCGATGATCGCCCATCGCCCACCGAGGGGCACGCCGGTCAAGTGTATCGCATCCAACAGCGTTGCGATCGTCGGGTTGTGGCCCGATGGTTCGGCTCGCGCGCGAGGCCTGCCCTCAAGACAGCGTGACTCGATGACCAGCGATCGCGTCGCCGCCGTTAAAGTTGCGGCCCGCCGGGGCGGCGAGCCAGCTCAACCAGGTGCTCCCAGCCATGCTCCAAGAGGTGGCGGACCGACTTCCGCAGGGTGTATTGGTTGCCGTTCAGCTCACGGATCTGTTCGCGTTGGGCCGGGGACGCGCCCCGCGTGTAGCTGGCCGCGAGGTCCGCGGCCTGGCGCACGGCGACGGTCAGATCCAGCTCACCCCGTTCGGCCGCGCCGCGTAGCCTGCCAAATCCCGGTGCGCCGGTGAGCGCGTACGATAGCGCCGCGCCCTGAGCGCCGATGACATGGAGCAGGATCGCGCGGGCCGTCCGGCCGCGCTCGGTGGGCAAGGCGTCCAGCTCGGCCGGGCTCCGGGCGGCGGCCCAGGTTGCCAGCTTATCGCTCAGTCCGTGCAGCCGGTTGAGATAGAGGTCGACCTCCGGCGCGGAGAGCGGCACCAGGTCCGGGGCAAAGGTCACATATGGCATGCCCTCGCCCAGCCCCTCACCTTCCGTGACGTGATGGATGATCCGCGTCGTGAACGGTTCCTCCGCGTCGATCACTTCGCCCTGCCGCCGCAAGAAGCGGCGATAGGCCCGGATCGCTTCCGGCGTCGCTGCCAGCGCGGCTTCAGTGTCCGGTGCGTTGGCCATGCAGCCCAGCAAGCCGATGACGTGGACCATCGTCTTCCTGCGCCGTGGCCCGGACTCGACGAAGAGGTCATACGTGATTGACATTCCGCCCCGCGCTTTCTGCGATACAGACAGCCCCCCGCCCCCAATCCCGCGGGAGCAAGACCGACGAGCTCCGCGGGCCGCCGGCTGGGTGAGCTGGAAACGGCTGCCTACGACTCGAGATCGTAGTCGAGCGTGCACACCGCGCCCCGCTCGTCGTGGCGAAACGCGCACGTCCCGGACATCCCGGCCAAATCACCCGTCCCGGAGTCCTTGACGACATGGCCAAACGAAAACAGCTCGTCGCCGGAGGCGATGCCGCCATGTTGGATGACGAAGGTGCCGGCGCGTTCCCCGAGGCGGGCGGTTACCCGCTCCGAGCCAAGATACCCCTCGCCGCCGTCATCCCCCGCCCGGACCATGAGCAATCGCGCCACACCTGTCCCGTCCACCGCGCCGTGGTACGACTTCCGGATCGTGGCGTGGAGGAGTTTCGACCCTTCCTCCGGTTGATCGTAGATCTCCTCGTCCCAGGAGACGATCGCAAAATCCGCCGTGATTCGTGTGGTCATCTCCCGATCCTCTCGTCGTCGCCCACTCGCCGTCGCCGGCCACGGCGCCCGACCCGCGTACGTATAGATCATTTGTTCCCCATTGTCGCCGGACGAAGCCTGATTTGTCAACAGTCGCGCTCGACGCCGCCGCCTCCAGCGCCTATGCTTGGCGCACCCGTGATGAGAAAGGATGAGTAGCCCCATGCACCTCACGATTGGCTGGCTCTATAGCGGCTTGATGAACATCTACGGTGATCGCGGCAATGTGCTGGCGCTCGAACGGCGCGCCCGCTGGCGGGGCTTTACCACCGAGATTCGGACGATTGGGATCGGGCAGCCGATCCCGGCCGAGGTTGATGTCTTCTTCTTCGGCGGCGGTCAGGATCACGAGCAGGGTGATGTCGCCGCCGATCTGCAAGGCGCCAAAGGGGCGGCCCTGAAGCGGGCGGTCGAGGAGGGCGCGGCCATGCTGGCGGTCTGCGGCGGCTACCAGTTCCTCGGCCACGAGTACCGGCCTCACCAGGGGCCGGCCCTGCCCGGCATCGGGTTGTTCGACCTGGTGACGGTGGCGGGCTCGGAGCGATTCATCGGCAACGTGGTGGTCGATACGCCGTTTGGCGAGCTGGTCGGCTTTGAGAACCATAGCGGGCTGACCACGCTCGGCCCCGGCGCCGAGCCGCTGGGCACGGTCCGGATCGGCCGTGGCAACAATGGCCGCGACGGCACCGAGGGCGCCCGCTACAAGCATGCCGCCGGCTGCTACCTGCACGGCGCGGTCCTGCCGAAGAATCCGGGGTTCGCCGATTGGCTGATCGCCGCCGGCCTCAGCCGCCGCCACGGGGCGGTCACGCTGCCACCGCTCGACGACGACGCTGAGCTGGCCGCCCAGCGCGAAGCCAAAGGCCGCGCCCACGCCCGGATGTAGGCCGCCCGCGATTAACCGGATTTGGGGACCAGCTCGATCACCGGCAGATCACCGCCCTGGGCCACCGCCAGGTTCAGGTCGCCCTCGTAGTCGAAGGTGCCGGTTCGTTGCAGCAAGCCACGCATGAGCTTGGGAGGACCGCATTGGTCCGACCGGGCCCGCATCTGGAGCATCAGCTCGCGGCGCCGGGCCGGGTCGGCGACCGGGACCGCGGTCGCCCGCATCGTGCGCCGGCCGACCTTGATCGTCACCTCGGGCTCGGCGAGCAGGTTGCGATACCAGTCGGACTGTACACCCCAACCGGAGAAGATGACGAAGCGGTCGCCCTCCGGCATGAAGCTGACCCCCGCTTTCCGCGGCTGCCCACTGCGGCGGCCGGTGGTGGTCAGGAGCAGGACGCACCGGCGGCGCATGATCTCGGCCAGGCCATCGACGTAGAGCATCGTCGGCGCCTTGAAGAAGAACCGCATGAAGCCGCTGGGCCGCCCCCGGTCAAACGTCGGTGTCGTCCCCTCCATTGCATTTCCTCCCGCTTTGCCACGCGCCCGATCCAGGGTCAAGGCGTACCCATAGTCGGTAATCGGTACTGTACCCCGTGCCAGCCTGATCGCACGCTCCTCCGCGTTGCGCATTGGGATCGCGTGCCGTGGTTCAGGCCCGCGGCGCCGCGGGCCTGAACGCGGCGGCCGCGCCGATGTTCCCGCCAGACGCAGCATTGTGGCGCTGCCGGCGTCGCCCCTTCGCCTCTTCTGGCTACGAGCCCTGGCCGATCGCGGGGGGGGGCAGGTCGGGGTGAAGACGCTAACACGCTGTTGATTGACATGGGCCGATCCCGCGCCGTATGGTCACGAGATGGGCCCCGGCGCGTTCTGGGATTGGGGGACACGAGTGACAACCGGCGATTCAGGGGAACCGATCCCGGCAACCGGGCGGGAAGGCGGCGAAACCGCCAACGCGCGGGACACGAACCGTCTGGAGGCGTTCAGCGACGGCGTCTTCGCCATCGCCATCACGCTGCTGATTATCGAAATCCGGCCACCCCACATCGAGGTGGGCCAGGGATCGCCAGAGCTGTTGCGGGCGTTGCTCGACTTGTGGCCGGCGTATCTCGGCTATGTGATCAGCTTCCTCACCATCGGCACCATGTGGATCAACCACCACCACATCTTCGGCTTCATCGCCCGCACCGACCCGGGGCTGGTCGCGATCAACACCGTGTTTCTGCTCTGTGTCGCCTTCATTCCCTTCCCGACCGCGCTCATGACTGAGTACCTGGGCGATCCTGGGCAGCAGGTCGCTACGCTCGTCTTCGGCGGTTGGTTCACCGTCACCGCCATCGCCTACAACCTGCTGTGGTGGTATCCAAGCCGTGACCGGCGGCTCATTGAGCCGAACGCGCCCCAGAAAACGCTCGACACCATCACTCACCGCTACCGGCTTGGCCCCCCGATCTACATCGTCTCTACGCTGCTCGCCTTGTTCAGTCCGATCCTCAGCGTCGCCATCTATCTCGTGCTGGCTATTGTCTACCTCATCCCCTACCGCGGCGGCGCCCCGGAGCCCGCGTGACCGGCGGTCGCTCGCCGTGACGTGATCCCGGCGACGGCGTTCTCGGCCGCTCCGTCCTCCGGAAGGGCAGCAACCCGAAGGGCCGCGCCGCCCCTCGCCTACGGCCACCCGACGCCCGGTGCGGGCGCCGCCACGGTGAGGACTTGACCCGATGGTGCCGTGTCATCCACGTCCATCGAATCACCCCACTCGGCGGCGATGAGGAACAAGATTCGCCTGTCCACGCCCCCGAGCATACACGCGAAACAACCGCGATCGAGGCCGAGCGTCCGCAGTACCTCACCACCTTCGCGAACGCGGACGCAACGCTGGTTCGGGACGTCCCCGTACCAGATCGCGTTCTCGGCATCGAGGCAGATGCCGTCGGGAACGCCGCCGTCGAGATCGGCCCACACTCGCCGGTGCGCGAGGCTGCCGTCCTCCTCGATGGCGAAGGCCGTGAGCCGGTTGCCGTAGGACTCGGCGACGATCAGCGTCGTGTTGTCGGGCGTCACCACCATGCCGTTGGGGAAGGCGACGCCATCGGCCACCCGCCGCACGGAGCCATCGGGGGTGACGAGGGCGATGATCCCGGGAGCGAACTCGCCCTCGGGAAAGTCAAAGCCGATATTATTGACATAGGCGTTGCCGCGACCGTCCACGACAATCTCGTTCCACGGCTGGTCCGAGACGCCGGACAGATCGGCATGGGTCACCAGCGAGCCGTCGGGCTCGCGGCGCAGGAGCCGCGCCTCGGCTCCCGACACGATGAGTAGGCTCCCATCTGGCAGCCAGTCGATGCTGAATGGAGCGGACGGCATGCGGACGATCACTTCGCTCCTGCCCGCGCGATCGACGGCGACAATCTCTTGGGTGCCCCAGTCGGCGAACCAGAGGCGGTCGTCGTGCCACCGTGGCGACTCGCCGAAGGCGATACCAGTCATCAGGATTTGCGGTTCCGACATGTGCGTCCTCCGATCGACCGTGCTCTTCATCGTTGGCTCCCCCGCGGGCGCCTCTTGCCAGAGACGTCGAAGCTGAGGCGCTGTTCTCGACATCCGAGGCGCGGCACGTTTTGAACATGTGGAGGCAGCGATGAAGTACCTGATTCTGATCTATGGCAATCCGGCGTCCCGGTCGATCTGGGAGGGTCTGTCCGACGCTCAGCGGGCCGAGGGTTGGAGCGCCTATGCCGCCCTCAACGCGGACCTCGCCGCCTCGGGGGAGCTGATCGTGTCGGAAGCCCTGGCCGATCCGGCGTTGACCAAGCGCGTCTCGACGGGCGATGGAACGCCGATGACGACCGACGGGCCGTTCGCCGAGGTGAAGGAGCTGCTGGCCGGCTTTTTCCTGCTGGAATGTGAGAGCCTAGAACGCGCGATCGCGATCGCGGCGCGGGTGCCCGAAGCCGCGTACGGCCTGGTTGAGGTGAGGCCGGTCCTGAGCCTCGGCGGGCTTGAGATGTGAGCGCCACCACCGAGATCGAGGACCTACTGCGAGAACTGACGCCGCGGGTCCTCGGCGCCCTCGTTCGGCGCTATGGCGACTTCGACAGTTGCGAAGACGCGGTGCAGGAGGCCCTCCTAACGGCCGCGCTCCAGTGGCCGGCCGAAGGAATCCCAGCCAACCCGAAGGGATGGTTGATCACGGTCGCCTCCCGCCGGCGGATCGAGCTGTGGCGCACTGACTCGGCCCGCCGCCGCCGCGAGGAGGCCGCTGCCTTGCTCGCCCCGCCGGATCCCGACCCCGTATCCGCGGTGGACGACACGCTCACCTTGTTGCTGCTGTGCTGTCACCCGTCACTCACTCCGGTCTCGCAAGTGGCCCTGACCCTGCGCGCCGTCGGCGGGCTGACCACGGCGGAGATTGCCCGCGGCTTTCTGGTCCCAGAAGCGACCGTGGCCCAGCGGATCAGCCGGGCCAAGCAGCGGATCAAGATCAACGGCGCCGAGTTCCGGCTGCCCCATTCGGCCGAGCGCGCGGAGCGGATCGCGTCCCTGCTGCATGTGCTGTATCTGATCTTCAACGAGGGCTACACGGCCAGCTCCGGGCCCGCGCTGCATCGGGTCGAGCTGACCGCCGAGGCGATCCGATTGACCCGGCAGCTTTCCCGTCTCCTGCCCGAGGACGGCGAGGTCGCTGGGCTCCTCGCCCTCATGTTGCTGACTGACGCCCGGCGCCCAGCCCGCACCCGGCCCGATGGCGCCCTGGTGCCGCTGGCAGAGCAGGACCGCCGATCGTGGGACGCGCCGGCCATTGCCGAGGGGCTCGCCCTGATCACCGAGACGCTGGCCAAGGCGCCGATCGGCCCCTTCCAGCTCCAGGCCGCGATCGCCGCCGTCCATGACGAGGCGGCCCGCTCCGAGGAGACCGATTGGCGGCAGATCCTCGGCCTGTACGAGCTGCTGCACAGCATCGCGCCGGGACCAATGGTCGCCTTGAATCGGATCGTCGCCGGGGCGATGGTCCACGGCCCGCGGGCCGGCCTGGAGGCGCTGACCGCGGCGGAAGCCGATCCCGCCCTGGCCGGGCATTACCGGGTCGACGCCGTCCGCGCTCACCTCCTCGACATGGCCGGCGACCCGGAGACCGCGCGCGCCCATTACCGCCGGGCCGCCCGCCGCACGCTCAGCCTCCCCGAGCAACGCTACCTCGAGTCCCGCGCCGCCCAGCTCGCATCGCCAGCGGATCATAGCGGTGCGCGCCCCGTTGATACCGCCGCTAGCATAGCGCGGTGAGCATGTGGTTCGCGTTGTTTTCTGTACATAGATGCGCAATAGTGTGCGTGGGACGATTCTGAGCTACGAACGGAGACAGCATGCGCGAGCAACGACCTCCCACTCACACGATGAAAGCCACGGCAGCCCGGCAGCAGTTCGCGAGCGTCATCAACCGCGTTGCCCGCAAAGAAGCGCGCGTGCTCGTGGAGAAGAGCGGAGTGCCGGTCGCCGGCATCGTCTCAGCGGACGACCTGGCGCGGCTGGACCGGCTGGACGCCGAGGACCGTGAAGCATGGGCCGTTTTAGCGGCAATGCGCGAACCGTTCCAGGGCGTACCGCCTGAGGAGATCGAGCGAGAGGCAGATCGTATTGTGGCGGAGGACCGCGCCGAGAACCGCCGGCGGTGGAAGGCTCGCATCGTTCGTGACGAGAGCGGTCCTCGACGCCAACGTGCTCGTTTCGGCATTCCCCGCTCCCGGTAGCGTGCCGAGAGCTCTGGTTGATCGGTGGCTACGTGGGGAGTTTTCGCTCGTATTCTCCGAGCACATCCTTGATGGCGTCGTACGGGCTTGGAACAATCGTTACTTTCGCGCCCGATATCAGACAGGTGAGGCGAAATCGGCGCTTGCCCTCCTCCGTGAACGCGCCACGATCGTAATGCCGGTAACGACCGTGCGTGGCGTCGGTGAGGATCTCGAGGATGACCTGGTGCTGGCGACCGCGATCGCTGGACGGGCCCCGTACCTGGTGACTGGCGATAGGTGGCTTCGCGCGATCGAGCATTTCCAGGACGTTGCCATCGTCACGCCACGTCAGTTGCTGACCTGGCTTGAGCGTGAAGCCGAGGAATTGGCGCGATGAAGCCGCCACCGATCCCGCGTTCGCCTAGCGGCGCGGTCCCTTGGCAATTGCCCAGCCGGAGGACGGAATCACCTGGCACATTCCGGGCACCACGCTCACCGTGCCTGGTGAATGCGGTGCCGGTCATCGTCCGGGCCACGCCAAGGGCCGGCGGCGACGGCACCGGCGCTTAGCCGAGCTCGTTCATCGCCTCGTCGACGGTGGCGCCGCCGTGGATGATGGCGCCCATCGCGGCGACGACCTTGGCCGGGTGCTCGTGGGCCCAGATGTTACGCCCGATCGCGATCCCCACCGCGCCCTCGTCGATCGCGGTCCGAACATCGGTGAAGACCTCGCGGATGTTGCCCCGGTTGGGGCCGCCCAACACGATCGCCGGCCGGAAGAGGGGGGCCATCACCTGGCGGAAGCTGGCGGCGTCGCCGGTGTACTGGATCTTCAAGAGGTCGGCGCCCATTTCGGCCGCCATCCGCGCCGCCGGGCCGATCTTGTCCGGGGTGTGGTCGGCCTTGCTCTCGAAGCTGACCGGGATCGGTTCCACCATCATCGGGAAGGCGTGGTCATGGGCGATGGCGCAGAGCCGGGCCGCCCGGTGCATGCTGTCGAGGTAGGTCGATGAGCCGGGAAAGGCGATCACCTTGCCCATGTCGGCGCCGATGCTCAGCGCCTGTCGCACGCCGTAGGTCGGCTCCTCGACCAGGTCGTCCAAATTGACGACGAGGCCGACCCGGCTGATGATCTTGCCAAACCGCAACGCTTGGCCGACCGTGGTCAGGATGGCGTCGGCGCCGGCCCCGATCGCCTCGGTCAGCGTCTTTTCCGGGGTCGCCATCCCGGCGTAGTTGGCGCCGCCGATGCCATGATCGAAGGCCAGGATCAGCGACTTGCCGTCGCTGGCGAAGAGGTTCGCTAGCCGCCGGTCGATGCCCGTGAAGTTCGCGCCCAACTCGTTAGCCCTCCGTTATCGTCGCGTCCTCGACGCTGCCGCTCATCACCGGGTCGTCTCCCCATTGGAGGTCCCGTTCCGCTTCAATCTTGGCCGGATCGAGCGTCATCCCCATTCCCGGCCCCGCCGGCACCGTCACCAGGCCGTTGACCGGCCGCACCGGATCTTGCCAGAAGTGCTGCAAGAGGTGGTTCCACTTGACGAGGTACTCCACCATCGGCACTTGGGGGATCGGCAGCGCCGCGGCAAGCTGGATGTTGGCCGGCACCGAGTGCCCATGGGCGATGACGGGAATCCCGTAGGTTGAGGCCAGGGAGCAGATTTTGACCATCTCGCTGATGCCGCCGGCCCAGTAGGTGTCGGCCTGGACCACCTCGCAGGCGCCGGCGTCCAGCAGCAGCTTGATGCCCCACCGAGTGTACTCGTGCTCGCCGGTGGCGATCGGGACGCGCGAGCGGCGCCGGATCTCGGCGCAGGCCGCGATCATGTCCGGCATTACCGGCTCCTCGATCCAGCGTGGCCGGTACTCCGCCACCAGCTCCGCCATCCGGACCGTGTAGGGCACGTCCCAGCTCATCCAGGCGTCAAGCATGAAGTCGCGGTCCGGCCCCAGCGCCTGGCGCAGCGTCTTCGCCAACTCGACATTCTTCCGGATGCCCTCCGGCCCGTCCTCGGGGCCGTGGCGAGGGAACCACTTGGTGGCGGTGTAGCCCTCGGCGACGAACGCCTCGGTCCGGGCCCGCACCCGCTCCGGCTCCAGGGAGAAGCCGAGGGCGCTGGCGTAGGCCGGGACCGCGGTCCGCACCGGGCCGCCGAGCAGGCGGTGGACCGGCTGTTGCAACCAATTGCCGCGCAAGTCCCAGAGGGCGCAATCGACGGCGCTGATCGCCATCATGGTCGGCCCTTTGCGGCCATGGACGGCGTCGCGGTACATGATGTCCCACAGCTTCTCGGTGGCGGTCGGATCCTGGCCGAGGAGGAGCGGCGTCAGTTGCTGATTGATGATGTAGGCCAGCTCGTGCGGCACCGGGCCGCCGAGGCCGGTGACGCCCTCGTCGGTCTCGATCTGGACGAAGACGGTCCGAATCTGGTAGCGGCCGTCGGGGAGCTGATGCGGCAACCAGGAGCCGGGACCGGCGGCCTTGAACTCCGGGTAGACATCGATCGGGCGGATCAACCGCTCCTCCCAAAACGGTCCCTCGAACTCGAACGATCCGGTCAGTTCCCGCAACCGGACCCGTGTGATTTTCATCCATCATCTCCCATGCGCCGAGTCTGGGCCGAACCTTCCTGTCTGGAGCATTTTACGCTGATACCGCAGGGATCTTGCATAACGTGAAAAAATTTCACGATTGGATCGCTCGAGCACCGACGGGACCAATGCTCAGGGCAATTCCTCCACTACCGAGAAGCAGCCCGACCAGCGTTGCTCCCACATTAGTCCTGGCGCGCGGGTTCCGTGATCGGGTCAAGGACGCGAAGGAACTCGGCGACCGTCACAATAGCAAGCCGACCCAGGCGAGGATCATCGCGGCGCACAAGCAGGTCCTTGTCGCCGGTCCCCAGATAGTCCGCACGACCGCCGAGGGCGGCAGCGAGAATGCGAACGTCCTTCGGATCGCGGACAGGAATGGGTACCTCCGGGAGCGGCTGCACCCGCTCGGCGACGCTGAGTAAATCGATGAGATTACGGATTGCTTCGTTAGCGAAATTATACCGAACGATCAGCGACGGGCGGCGGAATATCTTGTGGACTTCGGCAAGCTGCTGGTCCGATATTATGAGCCGGAAGTCGCCGTGTTTCCACGCGGCTAGCAGGGCAAACGGGTTGCCGCGCGAGTAGAGCATGCCGCTGACGAAGACGTTGGTGTCAACGACCGTCCTCGGCTTCACGGAGTTCTTCCTCATACATCTCCTGCCGCACCTCCTCGACCACCCGCGTGATGAAGGCCATTTCCTCCTCGGGGTCTAAGTGCTGGTTGCGCGCTCGGATGCGATCGATTTCGGCCCAGGCCCGTTTGGTCCGTTCCTCCTCCGATAGCTCATCGGGGTCGGGGTTGATGACGGCGCCGGGTGCGCGTTGCTGGTCCATAACGCCTGCCTCCTTGCCGTGGCAGGCTGATATTAGCACGTCTAGCGCATTGGTTCGGATCGTGATTATGGCACTGCTTGGGCGGTGGCCGCGGATTGCTCGCTGGCGGCGCCCGCCGTGGTATCGAGGATACCGCCGCCGAAGTGGTCGAAGATGAGCCGGGAGACGCGGCCGATGAGCTGGTCGCCGGTGTTCTCGGACCAAAACCGGGTGTCGGGGCTGTGCTCGATGCTGATCCCAATCACGTAGCGGGCCAGGCCGCCTTCAGCCGGCCATTCGACCAGGCTCATGTCCGCCCGCATGTCGGTCCAGCCGCCGGTTTTGGTGGCGATGCGAAGCCCGTTGTCGGGCTGGTCCAACTCCTTGGCATAGGGCGAATAGGGCAGGTAGCGCGGCACCAGGTTGGTGAAATGCTGCTTCCGCATGATTTCGAGGATGGCCTCGCAACTGGCCGGGGTCAGGATAGCGCCGGTCGCCAACGCCGCCATGATCCCGGCTAACTCGCCGGCGGTGGTAACCGCCAGGCCGCGGGCATCTTGCCCAATCTCCGCGAAATC
Source organism: Chloroflexota bacterium (assembly GCA_030859715.1). Lineage (GTDB taxonomy): Bacteria > Chloroflexota > Chloroflexia > Thermomicrobiales > UBA6265 > JACCYK01. The sequence continues at coordinate 3,788 of JALZJP010000020.1, read as the reverse complement.
GAGCCGACGCCGCAGCCGGGTCCGGGGAAAGCCGAGCTCCGCCATCGTCTGGTTGACCCGCTCCAGTCCCACCAGGTCGATCAGCAGGTTGGTGGCGCTGTTGTCGCTGACGATAATCATCAAAATGGCCAGGTTCTCGACGCTGAGCACGATCCCCGGCAGCAGATCACGCAGGATGCCGGAGCCGGGCACCCGCGACTTGGCCGTGTAGGTGAGCTTGTCGTCCAGCGCGACCGTGCCGGCCTCGACCTGGCGGAACAGCGCGATCAGGATCGGCACCTTGATCGTGCTAGCGGTCGCCGTCTCCTCATCGGCGTTGACCCGGATCTCCTCCCCGGTGACGAGGTTCGTCGCGGCCACCCCGGCCCGGCCCGCGAAGCCGGCGAACTCCTCGTGCATGTTGGCGATCACGCGATCTGTTGCGGCTGACATTCCGTCTGCTCTCCTCCACCTCTGGCGGTCCCGACGTCTGCTCCGGACCGATCTTCGCACACTGGCGACGAGCGACGAGCGACGAGCGACGGGCCACGGCGGCACCGCGCCCGAGATGCGCGTGGGCTCGTTCCCACCCGGCCCGGGACGAACCATGAGCGGCGCCGCACAGCCAGCCGCGAGAAATCCGTACATTCCCGGATGTCTCAGCCGCCGCCAAGACCTACAGTGTGCTCACGAGGTGACGTCGCCAGCTCGGCGTACGACCGGCTGCTTCGGGACCCGCTGGCCGGGGTCTATTCCAGCTGTTGCCCGGACCCGGGCTTGCATCACGGACTGCGCCGCCGTTCGCCGCTCCTGCTCTGTGGCCACTTCGACCTTGCCCACCCGGCAGACCGCACGACACGACCCGGAGGTTCAGCAATGCTTGAGACAGCGTGTGACACGATCTCGCATCGAGGCCGCAGCCAGTGCCGGGGGCGCCGGGCGTTGGGGCTCTGGCTGAGCATCGTCCTGGCCGTGGTCACGGTTGCCGGCCTGGCCGCCGGCACCGCGGCACAGGAATCCGGAGACGATGACGATCCCCTGGCGGCGTCGACGCTGACGGTCAATGTCGAACTGATCCTCGACGCCTCGGGCTCGATGGCGGAGACCATACCCGGCACCGAGAACCAGTCGCGGATGGACGCCGCCAAGCTGGCCCTGCTCGATGTGATCGACCAGATCCCGGAGCGGGACGGGCTGAATGTCGGGCTTCGGGTCTATGGCCACGAGGGGAGCAATAGCGAAACTGACCGGCCGGTAAGCTGCCAATCGACTGAACTGCTGGTGCCGATCGCGGCAGTCGACAAGGCCGTCCTGGCCCAGCGGGTGGAGGCGATGGCGCCGACCGGCTGGACGCCGCTGGCGCTTGCCCTGGAGGCGGCTGCCGCGGACTTTACGCCGGGCGGTGAGAGCGTCACCAACGCGATCATCATGGTCACCGATGGCGAAGAGACCTGTGACGGCGATCCCTGCGCCGTGGCCGGGGCGCTCCCTGCCGCCGAGATCGGGTTGACGACGCATGTGGTGGGGTTTGCCCTGACCCCGGCCCAGCAGGAAGCTGTCCGCTGTATCGCCGAGCAAGGCGGCGGCGAGCTGTTCGCCGCCGATGACGCGGCCAGTTTGACCGAGGCGGTCTTTACCGCCTTCGCCCAGGTCGAGACCACGCCGACGCCGGAACCGGTCGAGGCCGAGACCGAGATGGAGACCGGCGGCTACGTGGCGGGGAACGCGTTTGGGTTCCTGGATGAGGGTGAGCCGGGCGAGCTGTCGGTGGTCGCCTTCGGAGCCTACGAGGAGGGCGATCTGGCGTTGGTGATCCGCAACAACACGGGCGAGCCAGTGGAAAACGTGCAGGTCGAGATCGTTGGTCGCGCCGGCGGCGAGCTGGTGGCGACAGGAGGCGCGCTGGGCATCCAGCCCTTCGTGGTCGAGGATGGGGCGGTAACCATCGGCTACGGCTACTTCAGCGGGGCGGAGTACCCGGCCGACACGGAGTTCGAGTTCGACGTCAGCGCCGACCCAGCCGGCACGGACGAGATCACCGGAACGCGAGACCTGATTGTGGAGGAGGTCAACGGCGACGAGGACGCCATCATCGGCATCCTGCGCAACGACCACGACGACGATATTGAAGGATTCCTCATTACCGCGGGCGTCTGTTTCGATGATGCCGGCGCCCCGACCGAATACGTGCAGGACATCGCGGGTGGCGGCACGTTTGAAGCGGGTGATTCGGTGCCGTTCTCGGTCTCGACCGCCTTGTCCGAGGCGCCATGTTCGTCCTTCCTGGTCACCGGCTACGGCACCGCGCCCTGAGGCGACGAGGTCATTCACCTGAATCCCATCAGTCGCGGCAAGCAGCGGGATGATCATTTGGAGAGGAGCCGCGCATGGACGGCGCACGATTCGATCGCTGGACCCGGCGGCTGACCCACGCTGGCTCGCGCCGCGGCGTCCTCCGGATGGTGGTTGCCGGCTGGCTCGCGACCGGCGGCGCCATCGCGGGCGGTAGCGCGGCGCGCGGCGCCCCCTGCAAGGGACATGACACGGGGTGTGACAAGAACGGCGACTGCTGTCGCGGCCTGATCTGCAAGGGCGGCAAATGCGCCTGCAAAGGGTCGGCCAAAGCGTGCGGCGATGCCTGTTGCGCCAAGGGGGAGACCTGTCTTGGCGGCGGGCAGCAGAAATCGTGCTGCCCAGCGGGAAAGGTGTGCGACAAGGAGTGTTGTGGGCCGCACAAGGTCTGCGTCTGCCCGATCCCGCCCGACGTTCCCGGTGGGCCGCCGGACCCGACCCCGCCGTGCGTCTGCCGCTGCGTACAGGGCTGGGAGGAGAACTCGAAGGGGGAGTGCGTCTGCAAGAACATCCTCTGCGGCCTGGAATGCTGCGAGGAGGACAAGGGTGAGCGCTGCTGCGGCCGGAACGCGGAGATCTGCACCAACTTCAAGAGCAGCAAGAAGCACTGTGGCGAATGCGGCAATGTGTGCCCGAAGCATCTCGATTGCGTCGGGGGCGAGTGTCGTTGCCAGTTCGGGTCTTTTGAATGCGATGGCGAGTGTGTGAAGCACGCCTGTGCCGAGGGCCATTCATGCGCGAATGGCCAGTGCATGTGCCAGCAAATCGGCCAGTCATGCCGTGGCGACGACGACTGCTGCAGCAACCTCAGGGATGATGGGTCGGTCCAGTCAAAGGGCGCGTGCTTCGACGGTGTCTGCTACTGTTGCGCCTATGTAGAACGAGCAGAATCACACTACTACCACTGCTGTGAGTCGGCCGAGGACTGGGTTGTGTACTGCAACGATCCCGGCGGCCAGCTTGCCATGTGCTGCACGTCGGGGCCTGACTGCGATGAACTAGTCGCCCTCCTCGAGCAAGACTGCGATCCGCACATCTCTAAACCTGGAATCTGCGCTCAGTAGTGCCTGACCAGGCGAGCGGGTGACCGGATCTGCGCGCGCGGTCGTCGGGACGACGTCACCGCCGGCGGGGCAATGGACGCATGGACGCGTTCCGCCGCGGGCGGGATTGCCGCGGGGAATATCGATGTGATCGGAGTTGAGGCGTTCGGGCCCGCCCGCCGCCAATCTAGCGGGCGATCCGGTCGGTTCCAGGGTGCGACCCGGCTTGACTGGCGCATCGCCGCCCTGGTGATGCCGGTCCGGGATCGGCCGGAGGTGGTGGCTCGTCGGGTTCGGGGGTGATCGGAGGACGCCATGGACGAGCGTGAATTCGACGCGTTGACGCGAGCGGTGACCTCCGGCCGGCGGGGGGTCGTGCGTGGCTTGCTCGGCGCCCTCGGCGCCGCGCTCGGG